>NZ_VOSK01000456.1 GCF_009296175.1 Microvirga tunisiensis
CTCCCCGCGCCGCCAATGCCTTGATAGTCATGCGAGCCTCCTGATCGAGCCGGCTCATGCGCTCCTCCGTGTCGTCCCGTGACACGGTAGGTCGACTTCAACCGGAGGCGACATCTCGTAAATCTGGCCGTCGCCTTACTCACACATTCGCGCGTCGCGCTACAACGAGTTCACGCGCGAATGCCTGGCGATCCGAGTGAGCCGGAAACTGAAAGCCATCGATGTGATCGACGTGCTCTCGGACCTGTTCATCCTGCGCGGTGTTCTGGGCCATGTTCGTTCCGACAACGGCCCCGAGTTCGTGGCCAAAGCGGTTCGGGCCTGGATTGGCGCGGTCGGGGCGAAGACGGCTTACATCGAGCCGGGCAGCCCCTGGGAGAACGGCTATTGCGAAAGCTTCAACTCAAAGCTTCGGGATGAGCTGCTCAAGGGCGAGATCTTCTACACGCTCAAGGAGGCTCAGATCGTGATTGAAAGCTGGAGGCGCCACTACAATACCGTACGCCCACACTCCTCATTGGGCTACAGACCGCCCGCACCTGAGACGGTGCTATGGCCGGCTGTGCAACCCCGACCAGCTCCGCCGGCTATCCCAGCCGTAGCGCCACGTCCGAGCATGCACTAACATTAACCCCGGACCACGTCGTGGGGGCCGGCCACTCAGCTGAGGCGCCCGCTATCACGGCTGCGGCTGCCCAGCATTCTGCGCCAGTAACGCTCCACGCCCTGGTACACCTTGATCAGCGACCGGAGATTTCCCGGGACGCCGTAATAGGCATAGTGGCCGCGCAGGACGCGGTTTATGTCCGCGACCTGATCACTGATTGCATCATGCCGGATTCGCCGCATCAGCTCCCGCAGAGACAGAAGACTGCGCTTGAGCCGAGATTTCTCGGTGCGCATCCCAACCTTGAAGTTGCCTTTTCGGTTGCGCGTGCAGTACAGCGTCAGGCCCAGAAAGTAGATCGTTTCCGGGCGGTTCCTGCCGCGCGTGGCGCTGCGCGAACCGACCAAACTCGACCAACTTGGTCTTGGTCGGCTCCAAGGTGAGGCTGAACTTCCCCAACCGGTGACGCAGGGCGTCTGCGACGCGGAGCGCATCCTCACGATATTGGAAGCAGATCACAAAATCGTCGATATAGCGTACCAGCCGGGCTTCGCCCCGCAACCGGACCTTCACCGCGCGCTCGAACCAGAGGTCAAGCACATAGTGCAGGTAGAGATTGCTCAGCAGCACACTGATCGTACCCATCCGAGCTGGGCCGCCTTGTAGAATTGAGGCATTTGGAAGATGACAGGCTATATGGACGTCAATATAGAATATAGCCGGTATTCTAGATGCCGTAATGGGCCTGCCGCTCACGAGCTAGCGGAGCGGGTTCGGCAGATCGGACATCGCAGGCGCATGGCGTGCGCCAGATGATCAAGCAGCATGCGCCGGATCGCTGGTAAACTGGGTTGTGGTGGTGGCCCGCTGGCTTTTCTTTTTCCCCCCTGGAACTGCCCGCAGTCGCAGATGCTGCAGGAACAGATAGGCGATCAGCGTCAGCAGCGCGTGCCGGTGCAACCCGCGCCATGAGCGGCCCTCAAAAGTACGCATCCGAGGAAGGACGCGGGATAGAGCCTCGCGCGTCAATGGGATCTTGGCTAACCTTGGTGCAGCTTTAAGGAGCGGTTTTTTGTGATGCGACGGCCCTGCGAGCCTCGATGATGTATTTGAGGTTCTCGATGCCATCTTCGGTGAAGAGAACAATGTGCTCGGTCAAGTCAGAGGCCGGAAAGGTGTCGTAGGCACTGAGGCAGCCGTCTTCCGGGAACATTTCGATCGAGCACTCGTGCAGGAAGTCCTCGTCTTCACCGAGCATGTCAGCCACGTATTTCAGCGTGTACAGAGTTGAGTTGCAATATCCCACTCGTCGGTCCCTTTTCTGTCACGCGGCCAGCTGAGACGCCGGCTTCTCGGCCTGCCGTAGTCGTGTCCATTCCCAGGGGAGCAATTCGTGCAGGCGGGCGACAGGAAGATCGGCGATCCGGGCCAGTACGTCGGCGAGCCAGGCTTTTGGATCGACATCGTTGAGACGACAGGTCGTGATGAGGGTGAGCATGACGGCGGCACGATCGGCCCCGCGCTGGGAGCCTGCGAAGGTCCAGTTGCGGCGCCCCAGGGCGATCCCTCGCAAGGCCCGTTCGGCAGCATTGTTCGTGAGACAAACCCGGCCATCGTCCAAGAACCGGGCAAAGCCATCCCAGCGCTTCAGCATGTAGTCCATGGCTTTGATCACCTCGGACGATCGGGTGAGCGTGGCACGCTCCCGCTTCAGCCACTCGTGCATGTCATCGAACAGCGGCTTGCTTTTCTCCCGCCGCACAGCCAGTCGTTCCGCGGCGCTCAATCCATTGATCTGACGCTCGATGTCAAACAGCGCGTCGAACCGCTTGACGGCCTCCAACGCGATTGGGGAGATCGGCCGGCCGTTTCTTTTGCGATCCCGAGCCCTTTTCTCGATATCGGCCAGTTCAAAGAATTTCCGCCGCGCATGCGCGTGGCAGAAGGCAAAGGTAAGGGGCACCGCTTTCTGTTCGGCAACACTGATCGGCTCGAAGCCATTGTAACAGTCACTCTGCAGAATGCCGCCATACCCGGCCAGGTGTTTCTGCGGATGTTCGCCGCGGCGATCGCAAGAGGCGTAGTAGACCGCGGCTGGCGGCGCAGGCCCACCAAACGGCTGGTCGTCCCGCACGTAAGTCCAGATCCGTCCGGTCGTGCACTTGCTTTTGGCTCGGATGGGAATGGTCGTATCGTCGCCATGCAGCCGTTCGGCGGCGAACACATGGGCTTCGATCAGATCGAAGACCGGCCTGAGCGCAAAGGTTCCAAACCCGACCTGATCGGCCAGCGTTGAGGTCGACAGCGCGATGCCTTCGCATGTGAACCGGGCGCTCTGGCGATTGAGCGGACTGTGCATGCCGAACTTGTCGAAGAGAATCGTCGCCAGCAGATGAGGGCCGATGAAGCCGCGCGGCGTGGCATGGAACGGCGCCGGCGGCTGGCTGATCGCCTCGCAATCCCGGCACGTAAACTTCTCCCGCACCGTCTCGATCACTTTGAACCGGCGCGGGATCTCCTCCAACGTCTCGGTGATGTCTTCGCCCAGTTTCGCCAGGCGCGAGCCACCGCAGCAGGCACAGGTCGCCGGCGGATCGATGACCACGCGTTCGCGCTCGATATCCTCCGGCCAGGGCTTTCGGACCGGCCGCCTGCGCGTGAACGCCCGCATGCCCGAGGTCCTGGCGGCGGCCTGCGCCGCACCCTCATCCTCCGTCGCGGCCATCACAAGTTCTTCGAGCTGCAATTCCAGCTGGTCGATCAGTCGCGCCGCGCGCTCGGAACGCTGGCCGCGCAGTTCGCGCTTCAGCTTTTCGATCGCGAGTTCCAGACTGGCGATCAGGGCCTCGCTGTCGGACAACAGGGCCTGCGCCTTGGCGGCTTGCGCCACAGCCATGTCCCTCTCGGCGACAACGACATCCCGTTCAGCCTGCAACACCTCACGCTCGGACAGCAGCGCCAGATAGGCGCTCGCAAGGTCTTCTGGCAGATCGACAGGCTTCGAAGGCATGACACCATTCGATCAGAATTTCCCTGTATTTTCAATCGAATAATACTAACCAACCCGTGTTGGACGCCATGTTTCCTGAGGACTGCGCCAATCGATTCCGGACAATAAGTAAGAAAGCTGCGCCGGCGAGATCGTCACCACACCATCGGCCGCGGACGGCCAGATGAACCTTCCCCGCTCGAGGCGTTTCGTGAACAGGCATGCCCCCTGGGAATCGTGCCAAATCACTTTGATCAGATCGCCGAAGTCTCTTTCATAATGCAGCCTTTCTTCAGATCCCGGGGAGGCGGATCATCTTAATGTCCTGATAATTCTCATAGTTCTTTGGCCTGCGGGCGATGACCGCCTGCACTCCTTGGCGAACGGTCTCACACGAGAGCGCTTCGACGGGAACGAGCCAGGGAGCGCCCGGCATGATTTGGGTCGCCGGTAGGATGCCGCGCGACACAAGCCTTTTGATGGATTCGATGGAGATGCCAAAATGCTCGGCCGTCTTCATCAGGGTGACGGTTTGCGGCCTTGCGGGATCCGCCACGTACTGTGGCAACCCCAGACGCTCGCGCATCTCCCGCACCCGCACCGTCGTCCAGGTGTGGCCAT
>NZ_VOSK01000457.1 GCF_009296175.1 Microvirga tunisiensis
TTTGGAATCTTGTGGCGGCGCTCTTCATTAACCTTGTAGGGCATGCGGCTCTCGGTTTCAGAAGACCGCCTCTATACCTTACCCCTGACTTGGCACGACACCCCGGTCCGATTTACGCACCAACGTCTCGCCGTAGAGCTCCGCAAGGAAACTGTTTGAGAGAGACGTCGAAGGCCCGTCATAAGCAACGCGCCCTTCGCGCATGGCGATCGTCCGTTTGCAGTAGCGCCGCGCGTACTCAACCTGGTGCAGCGACACGAGGACCGTGATATTGTCCTGGGTATTGATTGTGGCCAGCACGTCCATCACGCGCCGTGCTGAGGACGGATCCAACGCGGAGATCGGCTCATCGGCGATCAGGATTTCAGCTTCCTGCACCAGAGTGCGCGCGATGGCAGCGCGCTGTTGTTGGCCACCTGAAAGAGTCGAAGAGCGTTGTGCCGCCACGGAGGGGATGCCGACACGGGACAGAGCGTTTTCGGCCTTTTCCTTCTCCGAGCGGCTGAACAGGCCAAGCGTGCCGCGCCAGCGGGGAACCCGGCCCAAATGGCCGATGAGCACGTTGGTCAGGACGGAGAGGCGACCAACCAGATTGAATTGCTGGAAGATGACCGCCACACGGCCAGCGGGGCGCCCACGCATCAACCGTCCCGCCATCTGCGATACCTGTCCGAGAACCACCACCCTGCCAGCCTCGCCGTCGCCTGCCTCGAGCCCGGCGATATGACGGATGAGGGTACTCTTTCCGGAACCTGAGGCACCGATTAGAGCGACCATTTCGCCCCGCTGGACGTCGATGCTGACGTTGTCGAGCGCCCGGGTTTTGCCGTAACGCTTTGAGAGGTTAGAAACGCTGATTGCTGTCATCTGCATCATCCCCGTTCGTCCAAACCTACTGATCCGGGATAACTTGATGGCGACGGTTCGATGTCAGTTTGATGAAGGTTTGGCGTCAGCGCCTCATAGCGCTCCACAAAAGCTTCTGCCGTAAGGGTTCGGAAATCGTTCAACGCCGAGAAAAGCTTATCGTGCGGCCATTCCCACCATGCCAAGCGATCCATCCGATGCCCGACGGCACGGGTGAAACGCTCGCGGATCAGGCGGGCGGGAACGCCGCCGACGATGGTGTATGGCGCGACATCGTGTGAGACGACGGCTCCTGCGCCAATAACAGCACCATTGCCGACAGTGACGCCAGGCAGAATAGTCGCTCCATGGCCGATCCAGACATCACGACCGATCGTAACCTGTTGGGACCGGCGCCACCCAAAGAACTCTTCTTCGTCTGCTGCACCGTCGAAATAGTCGCCTGCTCGATAGGTGAAGTGATGCAGCGTGGCGCGCCATGTGGGATGATTGGTGGCATTGATCCGCACGGCGGCCGCGATGTTGGCAAATTTGCCTATCGTGGCACACCAGATCGCGCAATCCTGCATGACGTAGGAATAGTCCCCAAGATCGGTCTCGCTTACGCGGGAACGTGCTTCGATCTCGACAAAGCGGCCAAGTGTGCACTGCTCGACATCGGCCGTCGAGTGGATAAGCGGCGTATGTTCATTGAGCTTGGGCATTACGCGGCCTCCCGCGTCGAGAAGGCGGCGACGTCGATGATCTTCGTCGCAACCGCCTCCCGGACTGGAATGTCGTGGAAGATCCCGAGGATGGCTGTTCCAGCAGCTAGCTTCTCCCGGATCATGCCGATGACGACATCCCGGTTGGCCTCATCCAGCGACGCTGTCGGCTCGTCGAGCAGAAGGATTGGGTGATCAATTATGAAACCACGGGCGATGTTCACCCGCTGCTTCTCACCACCAGAGAACGTTGCCGGAGGGAGATTGAAGAGGGACGATGGCAAGTTCAGTCGCTCGAGCATGGCGGCGGCGCGGTTTGATGCTAGCTTGCGCTCCACTCCACGCGCGAGAAGCGGCTCGGCGACAACATCGAGAACCGAAACACGCGGAAGCGCCCGTAGAAATTGGCTGACGTAGCCTAAGTGATCGCGCCGGAGACTGAGTACCAGGCGGGGATCGCCGGATGCGAGGTCTGCGACGTCTCCCGTATTGCGGTCCCGCACAAGGATCCGGCCGGTATCGACAGCGTAATTGCCGAAGATCATGCGCAAGATCGATGACTTGCCGATTCCTGACGGCCCCCCCAGGACAAGGCATTCGCCGGAACATACGTCAAACGTGACATTGGCCACGACGGGAAGACGGACTCCGCCGCGAAGGTGGATCGTGAATGATTTTGATACATCCACAACCGAAAGCAGAGGAGCGCCAGCCACGACAGAAGGATTGTCGGTCACCATCTCAGTTCTCCAGAATCGAGGCGACGAGAAGCTGGGTGTAGGGATGACTTGGATCGTCCATCACACGATCGGTCAGTCCCTGCTCGACGATCCGTCCGCCCTTCATGACGATCATGCGCTGCGACAGGAGCCGGGCGACGGCCAGATCATGGGTGACGATGACCACCGACAGACTGAGCTCCGAGACCAGCATTCGCATCAGGTCAAGAACGCGTGCCTGGACCGATACGTCGAGACCGCCAGTCGGCTCATCCATGAAGATCAAGCGAGGGTGCGTAACAAGATTGCGCGCGATCTGTAGACGCTGCCGCATGCCGCCCGAGAAGGCTACGGGCATATCGTCGATGCGGGAGGCCGCAATCTCGACGTGTTCCAACCAGTCGCTCGCCCGGCTGCGGATCTCGCCGTAGTTGCGGTCACCAATCGCCATCAGCCGTTCACCAACGTTGGCGCCGGCCGATACCCGCATTCGCAACCCGTCTGCCGGATTCTGGTGAACGAAACCCCAGTCCGTGCGCATAAGGAAGCGAAGTTCGGCTTCGCTCAGCTCCGCGAGATCCGGGAACCGCCGGTCGCGCATCCGGTACCGGATCTCACCGCTGCTCCGCTCCATGCGAGTGGAAATGCAGTTGAGCAGGGTTGTTTTGCCGGAGCCGGACTCGCCCACGATCGCGACAACCTCGCCCGGCCAGACATTGAATGAGACGTCGGTGCAGCCGATGAAGTTGCCGTAGCGCTTCTCCAGATTTCGGACGGAGAGGATCGGTTCGCTGTTCATTCTGCGGCCTCCCAATCGGCCTTCGCGGCGCCATGCTGCGGCAGGCCTGCTCCCTGGTGCCCCTCGGACCGGCGGGTTTCGCAGTGGTCTGTATCGGAGCAAACAAACATGCGCCCGCCGCGGTCGTCCGTGATGACCTCGTCCATATAGACGTCCTGCGCATCACAAAGCGCGCAACGGGAGTCGAAGCGTTGGACAGTGAATGGATGGTCCTCGAAGTCGAGACTGACCACATCAGTGAAGGGTGGCAGCGCGTAGATCCGCTTTTCGCGGCCGGCGCCAAAAAGCTGCAGCGCCGGCGAGCGGTGCATTTCCGGATTGTCGAATTTAGGGATCGGCGACGGGTCCATGACATACCGGCCTTCGACCTTCACGGGATAGGCATAGGTCGTGGCGATATGGCCGTGCTGCGCAATGTCCTCGTAGAGCTTGACATGCACCAGGCCATATTCTTCCAGTGCATGCATCACGCGCGTTTCCGTCTCACGTGGCTCGAGGAAGCGAAGCGGCTCAGGGATTGGCACCTGGTAGACGATGATCTGGCCCTGGGCGAGAGGAGTCTCAGGAATGCGGTGTCGGGTCTGGATGATCGTTGCCTCGGCTGTCCGCGTGGTCGTTGCAACATTCGCGACCTTGGCGAAGAAGGCCCGGATCGACACGGCATTAGTGGTATCGTCGGCACCCTGATCGATGACCTTGAGCACATCATTGGGGCCCAGGATCGATGCAGTGACCTGCACCCCGCCCGTGCCCCAGCCATAAGGCATGGGCATCTCACGGGAGGCGAACGGCACCTGGTATCCGGGGATCGCGACCGCCTTCAGGATCGCGCGTCGGATCATCCGCTTGGTCTGTTCGTCGAGATAGGCAAAGTTATAGGCAGGCAGGGAGGGATTTGTCATTCTGCTGCCTCGCTCAGTGGTGTGTCAGCACTCGCGATTTCGGCCTCGCGGCGCAATGTTCGCAGCAGTTCGAGCTCTGCTTGAAAATCGACGTAATGAGGCAGCTTCAGGTGCTCGACGAAGCCGGTGGCCTGCACGTTGTCGCAGTGCTCCAGCACGAATTCCTCATCTTGCGCCGGAGCCAGCCGTTGCTCATTGAACTCATCGGCTCTCATTGCGC
>NZ_VOSK01000458.1 GCF_009296175.1 Microvirga tunisiensis
GCGAGCGCACCAGCAAACGGCATGCGGGCTCAACGTGAATTCATCGCTGCTCTCTTCGGCGCGGCCGCCTAGCCTGAGACCATCTCCGGCAGTCTCTTGACTGACATGAAAGTCTGCAACGGAACCGCGTTAGACGATGCCCCAGGCGCGGTAGCGGGTGCGGCCGCTGAGCTCGCGCGGCAGAGCGCCGCCGAGCTGGGCCAGCATCAGGTCGACAGCCTTGGGTGTGACCTGCAACAGCTTGGCCGCGAGTGGCCCCGTCACGAGCGGCCGCGACAGGAACAGCTCGACCAGCCCCGGCAGCTTCGAGTTGCTGCGGCACTCCCTGGTGAACCCGGCTCATCAGTTCGCGGGCGAGGATGGGAAGCATGAGGAAGTGTGGGGCGGCTTAGCTCGCTGCCAAGCGGGAAGTGTATCGTGTTAGAATGAACGACAATTGGTGGCCGTGGATTACCCCTAGGTATATCTTCTCCTGCCGATCGGTTGCCCCACGAAATTTCATGCTCTCCCAGGAGACCGTCATGCGGCCAGATCTGCGCGCGAAGGATCCGCCTCAAGGAGCGGAGTCGTTCATCAGCATACCCGGTCGCCCCTTAGAAGGAGACCTTGTAGCTGCCTTGATGAGACGGCACGAGGTTGCTGCGGAACGACTGATCGGGTGGCTGCGCGTGGCGATCGGTCTGTGCGTCTTCGTGACAGTGATCGCCGCCGATCGTGTGCTACTCGAATTAACAGGGATATCCCTCGATTTGTTTGAGCGGAATGCCTGGATTGCCTCGCTTGGCTTCCTGCTCGTCGGTGCGGTCAGCATTGTGCTCGCGGTGCCGCAGCGTTGGCACCACGGTTTCGCCTACCTGTTCATGGTGCTTGACGTCGGGCTCGTGCTCATCATCGCATTCCTCGCCATTGGCGAGCGCGGCTTGCCTGGCAATGCCCTGCCATCGGCCCCCATCGCCTGGGCGGTGCCGCTGGTTCTGGCAGTGGGCGCTTTGCGCTATGACGTCAGGGTCCAGCTTTGTGCCATTGCTCTTCTGGCGACCGGTCTGGTTGGGATTGCGATCACGCTGGACCATCGCTTGGTCCTCGATTCTGCCGCCATGCAGGCCCCCGCGTGGCACCGGTTGTTTTCGATGCCGGTCAATGTGATGCGGCTCGAACTGCTTCTCCTGGCAGGGGCAGCCACGGCCTTCGGCATCATCCGCTCTCGGCGTCTCCTGTCCTCCGCCGTCAAGGATGCCATCGGGCGTGCGAGCCTCTCGCGCTTTCTCCCGGCCGAGATTGTGCCCCGGGTGACGGCCGGTGACGCGGATCTGCGCCGCGGGCGCCGCCAGAAGGCGGTCATCGTCTTTGTCGACATCCGCGACTCGACTGGTCTAGCCGAAGGTATGGATCCGGAGCGCCTATCGCAATTCTTCACCGCCTTCAGGACCCGGGTCCTGGGCGCCGTGCGCAAGCACCACGGCTTTGTGGACAAGTTCATCGGGGATGGGGCGCTGATCCTGTTCGGGGTGCCGGACGAGAGCAGCGACGATGCAGCACGTGCCCTTGCCTTTGCGCATGACCTCGTCCGCATCGTTGCAGCCTGGAATGCAACCCGAGAACTGCCCCACACCGTGCGGATCGGGATCGGGATCCATGTCGGCGAGGTTTTCTGCGGCATTGTCGGGGATGAGGAGCGGATGGAGTTCACGGTGCTGGGTGATGCGGTGAACGTCGCCTCCCGTCTTGAGCAAGCGACGAAGCGATATGGCGAGATGATCCTGGCTTCTGGCGCTGCCATCGAAGGCTCGTCGGATCGCGCCGCTTGGCGCGAGATCGGACTTGAACCTCTCGCTGGACGCAAGGAACCCGTCGCAATCTTTGCCCCAACCGCTTCGGCGACGGCACCGTCACCATAACTGAGTGAAAACCATTTCCCGCCCTTTCCAGCTGTTCCCCGGTGGGTCTAAGCTCTTGAAATGCGTGGCACGCTCCGGACCTAAATACCGGAAAGAGTAAAGTAAAAGTGTTAAGTTGACGGTGCCGTCCTTTCCACACCGCGTCCACACGTCAACCACCGACTGGAACCTATGGCCAAGCCTCACGTTCGATCCTCATCTGACACTGCCGATGCAGGGATCCTTACCGATGCAACGCTGGCCTGAGCGCCTCTGGATCGTCCGCCATGGCGAGAGCGCCGGCAACGTCGCACGCGATGCCGCCCATGCGGCCGGTCTATCCCGCATCGACATCGCCCACAGGGACGTCGATGTCCCGTTGAGCCCGCTCGGCGAAGAGCAATCCAGGGCCCTTGGACGCTGGTTTGCCGCCCTGCCTGCAGGGGAACGTCCCAACGTTGTTCTGACCTCTCCCTATCTCCGAGCACAACGCACGGCCGAGATCATCGAGGCCGAAGGGGGTGTCTGCGTCGAGCGCCATACTTTCGTCGTCGATGAGCGTCTGCGCGAGAAGGAGTTCGGCGTCCTCGATCGCCTCACACGGTCAGGCATCGAGGAACTCCATCCCGATCAAGCCGAGTTCCGCCGGCTACTCGGCAAGTTCTATCACCGCCCGCCCGGCGGCGAGAGCTGGTGCGACGTCATCTTGCGCCTCAGGAGTGCACTCGACACGATCTCCTTGCACCACAGCGGGTGCCGCGTCTTGATCGTGGGTCATCAGGTCGTGGTGTTGTGCCTACGCTATCTCCTCGAGAACATGACGGAACAGAAGATCTTAGAGATCGATGCCGAAGGTGACGTCGCGAACTGCTCCGTGACTGAATACCGCCTCGACCCGAGCTTCGGCGAGCATGGACAGCTGATGTTGCACTGCTACAACTTCCTCGCCCCCCTTGAAGAGGCCGGCGCGCCCGTGACGTCGGAGCCCGACGCCAAAGTCGCGGCACGATGAACGACGGCACGATCACCTCGGAATTCCTCGGCCGCATACCTCTCTCGCAGCCAGCTGAAGATGGGGACAAGGACCAGCGCGGTCGTGTCCTGGTCATCGCGGGAAGCGCATCGGTTCCTGGCGCTGCCCTGCTGGCGGCGACCGCTGCGTTGCGTGCCGGGGCCGGCAAGCTGCAGATCGCGACCTGCCAGAGTATCGCGATCCACCTCGGTCTCGCTCTGCCCGAAGCGCTGGTCGTCGGTTTGCCGGAGACCCCATCGGGTGAGATCGATCCGAGCACTGCTGTCCTGCTGCGCGAGCGGATCTCGCGCTGCGATGCGGTTCTCATCGGGCCCGGAATGCTCGACGAACAGGGTGTCTCTGCCCTCACGGCAGATCTGTTGGACTGTGATCCAGGAGCGGCATTCGTGCTGGATGCTGGGGCCCTGGCTCAGTTGAAGGACATCGCAGACGTCCTGGCCCGCCACAAGGGACGCATGGTGATCACTCCTCATGCCGGTGAGATGGCTAATCTGCTCGGCGTCGACAAGCATGACGTTTTGAGGAACCCGGCTGAGATCGCTGGCCAAGCGGCGAGCCTGCTCCACTGTGTCGTGGCGCTTAAGGGGCCGTGCACCTACATCGCCACGCCGGACGGGGCCACATGGACCTACAGCGACGGCAATGTCGGCTTGGCGACATCAGGATCGGGAGACACGCTGGCCGGTATCGTCGCAGGCCTGCTGGCTCGCGGCGTAAGTCCGCTCGAGGCCGCACAGTGGGGCGTTTTCCTTCATGGCGAGGCCGGCAACCGCCTCGCCCAAACCCGCGGCCCGCTTGGCTTCCTCGCGCGGGAGCTTCTTGCCGAAATCCCTGCGATTATGGCGAAGTTTCATAAGGCCTGACCACACGGTTACGACCTGCGCCTCTTTGAAACCGGGATTGCTTGGTTGACTGTGTCAAAGTCCGCCCAAGGATCGCTGATGGGATTCGGCAGCCGGGCCGCCAGATTACCGATCCGATATTGGTTGCCACTGCGGATGGACGGCGTTTGTCCCACACTATCGGGGTTGACACTGAGGCACCGGCCCGAGCTCTTGTCGAATAGGCTGCCACGGCCCTCGCACCTCGCCCATTGCGCAGGTAGTCGACGAAGATCCGGCCGGTCCTGGCACGCTTGGCTATCGTCTCGGTATGCAGTGCTGGGCTAAGCTGTTTGGTGGCGGAACGTTGTTGGGATCGGGTGCGTTACGCCATTGAGGAGTACACTTGGCGCTTTGACGGCCTGCGACGCCGAGCTTCTCACCGCAGGAGGACGTGATGCACTCCCTTCATCCGCA
>NZ_VOSK01000045.1 GCF_009296175.1 Microvirga tunisiensis
CTGGGATGTGTTGCGGTCACCGACCAAGCTCTCCAAGCGATCTCGATCAGCGGCGGGAACCTCAATGCGTTCGATCTTGCCCATCAGAGCAGGATCGCACGTCGGATCGGATTTCGGAATCACTCGTCAGTGACAGAACACTAGCAGGAAATTCCATCGGCTCTATCCGGAATTCCACCTGATCTCTTTCGGAAAATCCGCTTCACTCGGCGAGTACGTGACGGCCCACCGCGAAGAAGCGAACCGCATCGTGATCGACAGGCTGCATCAACTGCCCATTGTGATGGGCGCCGTGATCGTCTGCTTCCTTTTTCTGGTGCCGACCCTGATCGGCTCGGCGCTCCTGCAGCCTGCTGTCGGCCGCCTTCTGCGCGACGAGCGGGATCCGAACACGGTCGTCGGGCTGCTCCTGAACGCCTTCTCGCTCTATTACGGCGTTCTCCTGGCGCTGCTCTCCATCGCGGTGTTCGAGAATTACGGCAAGGCCCAGGATGCGGTGGGTCGCGAGGCATCCAGCGTCATCGCCCTCTACCGCACCTTCAGCGGCTATCCGGAAGCGACCCGTGCATCCCTGTCCGACACACTGCGCCAATATGTCGATGAGGAGACGGGGCCGGGATGGGCTTCCCAGCGGAGCAACCAGGCCTCGACCCGCGGGACGCTGCTGGTCGACCAATTAAGCCGCCAGCTCCTGGACTTCAGGCCCAATCGCGATGCGGGTGAAGACCTGATTCATCAGGCGGCCTTGCGGATCTTCGAGGATTTCATCGAGCAGCGCCGCCTGCGCATTCAGGCGGCGGGCACCAGCATTCCAAGAGTGATCTGGTCGGTGGTCATTGTCGGCGCAGGCCTGAACGTCTTCATTCTGTGGCTGTTCGATCTGAAGCAGACGACGCATTTCCTGCTCGGCGGCGTGCTCATGATCTTCGTCGGCCTGGTCGTCTACATGGTCAGCGTCCTCGACCGGCCGTTCCATGGCGCGCACGGCCTTCAGCCGGACGACCTCGTCCATGCCCGCCAGCAGATGAACCCACGACCGTGAGCCACCGCCGATCAAACTCTGACCTCCTCAGGACGAGGGCTCGGGAATGCGCTGATTGGGATCCAAGCTCCGGTGTGCACCCGTCATCAGCGCATCATGTGAAACGTCGACCGCGCTGCCATTCGAGCAGGATCCGCTAGGCCGCGCCCTTGATCTCCGATGAGACGCGGATCTGTCCGACTTCGATTCCATTCCAGTTCTTGAGCACCGGCTGGGCCAGGGCTTCGACAGCGCGACGCTCCTCGATGTCCAGGCTGAGGAAACGGAGGACGAGCCCGGCCATCATGGCCTCGGCCGCGCGGCCATTGCCGTCCTCGATCTTCAGGGCGACGCCGTAGCCGAGTTCCGGCAGGGAGGCGCAATAGACGCCCTCGGCCCCCACCTTCACGAAGGCGCGCTCGCCGAGAAGCGCCATCAGCTTGGTGTCGAAACGGCCGGTGCCCGCGACCATGAAGGGATAGCGCGCCACGGCCCTGCGAATCCGGGCGGCTGCGGCTTTCCCATCGCCCGGCAGCCCGCTCCCGGTGCCGAAACGGGCAAAGCCGAAAGCGAGCGAGGGAAGCGGAATCGCATAGGTCGGGATGGAGCAGCCGTCGATGCCGCTCTTCTCGACCGTATGGCAGGCGCCTGTGATCTCCTCCAGTGCCTCACGCACGCTGCGCTGCACCGGATGGTCCGCCAGCACGTAGCCCTTCGGATTCTGGCCCTGGCCGCAGGCGAGGCAGACGAAGCCCGCATGCTTGCCCGAGCAGTTGTTATGCAAGGCGCTCGGGTTTCCGCCGGTTGCGGCCAGCGCCCGGTTGGCGGCCTCGCCCATGGGCCAGTGCACGCCGCATTCGAGGCAGCCGACATCCTGTCCGGCCTTGGCCAGCATGGCCTTGGCGGTCGCCGCATGGTCCGGCTCGCCCGAATGGGACGCGCAGGCGAGCGCGATCTCTTCGTCGGTCAGACCGTACTTGTCCGCAATTCCGCTCTCGACCAGCGGCATGGCCTGGAGCGCCTTCACGGCGGAGCGTGGAAAAACGCGCCGGTCGACGTCTCCAATCGACAGAACCGTGGCCCCCTCGGCATCGACCACCGAGACGCTGCCCCTATGGCGCGACTCGACCAGGTTGCCGCGGGTGACCTCGACAAGAAAAGGATTGTTCATCAATGCCCCGTTAGGAAAAGCGGCGGTGTTGTGGAGGCACTTGTTCCAGAAGTCAAAGGGAGCATTGTTGCAAAAGCCGGAAAACCTGCCCCGGAATCGTCTAAAGCCGTGGGTTGCTGCGAAGCCCTCGCCACACTAAACCCAAGGTTCGAACAATCAGGGAGCTCTCGATGCGTGTCGCGATGATCGGAGCAGGCTATGTGGGCCTGGTCTCCGGCGCCTGCTTTGCGGATTTCGGCCACGAGGTCTGCTGCGTCGACAAGGATCCGGCCAAGATCGAGGCTCTCAACCGGGGCGGTGTGCCCATCTTCGAGCCGGGCCTGGCCGAACTCGTCGCCAAGAACGTGCGCGAGGATCGTCTGACCTTCACGACCGATCTGTCGCAGGCGGTCAAGAACGCCGAGGCGGTCTTCATCGCGGTGGGCACTCCGTCCCGCCGCGGCGATGGCCATGCCGATCTGTCCTATGTCTACCAGGCCGCCCGCGACATCGCCGCCGCCATGGACGGCTACACCGTGGTCGTGACCAAATCGACCGTGCCCGTGGGCACCGGCGACGAGGTGGAGCGGATCATCCGCGAGACCCGGGCCGATGCGGACTTTGCCGTGGTGTCGAACCCGGAATTCCTGCGCGAGGGCGCGGCCATTGCCGATTTCAAGCGCCCGGACCGCATCGTCATCGGCACCGAGGACGAGCGCGCCAAGGGCGTGATGAACGAGCTCTACCGCCCGCTCTACCTCAACCAGTCTCCCTTGCTCGCCATGTCCCGGCGCACGGCGGAACTGACCAAGTATGCGGCCAACGCGTTCCTGGCCACCAAGATCACCTTCATCAACGAGATCGCCGATCTGTGCGAGCAGGTGGGCGCCAACGTGCAGGACGTGGCTCGCGGCATCGGGCTCGACAACCGCATCGGCTCGAAATTCCTTCATGCCGGCCCCGGCTATGGCGGCTCCTGCTTCCCGAAGGATACGCTGGCCCTGATCAAGACCGCGCAGGATCACGAGGCGCCGATGCGCATCGTCGAGACGGTCGCGGCGGTCAACAGCCAGCGCAAGCGCGCCATGGGCCGCAAGGTGATCGCCGCCTGCGGCGGCTCCGTGCGGGCCAAGACCATCGCGGTGCTCGGCCTGACCTTCAAGCCCAACACGGACGACATGCGCGACGCGCCCTCCATCGACGTGATCACGGCCCTGCAGGATGCGGGCGCTCGGGTGAAAGCCTACGACCCGGAGGGCATGGAGGCGGCTAAGTCCGTCCTGACGGACGTGCAGTACACCAAGGATGCCTATGACTGCGCCCGCGGTGCCGATGCCCTGGTGCTGGTGACCGAGTGGGACACGTTCCGCGCCCTCGACCTCACCCGCCTGAAGGCCACTCTGGCCGCCCCGGTGGTGGTGGACCTGCGCAACGTCTATCGCCCGGAGGAGATGCAGCGCCATGGCTTCACCTATGTGAGCGTCGGGCGGACCTGAGCTCGGCTCCTCGCGTCATCCCCGGCGGCCTGCCAGACCGCGAGGCGGATCATCGGTCCACGCCCTCCTCCGTCATCACCGGCCTTGTGCCGGTGATCCCGATCAAGTGAGACGTCGCACTCTTCCCGTCGGGATGGCCGGGACTGACACGGTGCGACATGGAACCGGAGAGGTTCTCACGGGCGCGGTCCCGTGCCATATCTCCCTGACAATCGATTTCCAGACGACGCCCTCGGAGCCCCCCATGCAGACTTTCTTCGTCGAGATCAAATGCAAGCTCGGCAAGACCTACGCCGTCGCGAACGCACTTGCCGACCGGGAAATCGCGTCCGAGATCTATTCGACGGCCGGCAATTACGACATCCTTGCCAAGTTCCACGTGGATGACGGGGTCGATATCGGCCATTTCATCGCCGAGAACGTGCAGGTGATCCCCGAGATCGCCGACACGCACACGATCATCACGTTCAAGGCGTTCTAGAGCATCGGACCCAGAAGTGAATCTGCACTTTTGGGATCCACGTGGCGCCGACGCGGACCTCCGGTTCCGCACGATGCGCCACGACCCCAACCGTCTCCAGGTGTTTCCAAGCACAGCACGGGGATTCCACCCGCGATAAGATCGACGCTCCTTCAAGGAGGAGCCGATGTCATCTCATATGAATTGGCGCAGGGTCTACGACTTCTGGTTTCCGGTCGACCTGTCGGGCTCCGGCGTCGCGGCACACTGGCAGATGCTCACCTGGTGGATGCGCGGCGGGGCCAATGCGGAACTACACCAGTTCGCTCCCCTGGTTCACGCGGGCAAGGCCGGCCAGCTCGATCATTGGCTCGGCACGCCGCGTGGACGATTATCCCTGATCATCGTCCTGGACCAGTTCCCGCGCGGATTGTTCGCGGGCACGCCGGAAGCCTATTCCTCCGACCTGGAGACCCTGAGGATTGCCGAGGAGGGGTTCAGGAACGGGCATTACGATGCCCTGACAAGTCCTTACGAGAGATTCTTCTACTTCCTTCCCCTCGCCCATGCGGAAGGTCCGGACCATCTGGACCGGATGCGGCGCATCGTTGCCATCTCGGAGCGGGTCGTTGAGGAAGCTCCCGAGCATCTCAAGCCGGTCTGGCAATTCTCTCTCAGCCAGGCCCAGGCCAACTTCGACATCATCTCCCGTTTCGGCCGCTTCCCGCACCGCAACCCGGTCCTCGGGCGTACCTCGACGCCGGAGGAGCTCACCTATCTCGCCAAGGGCGATTTCGTGCATACGCGCTCGCTGCCCGAGTCCGCGTCCTCGGCCATCAGTGCGATCGGTTGATCGGGAAAGGGACCGTCGCCCCTTCCCCGATATCGAAGGCCGTCAGTAGCCGACTGTGAAGCGCTGGCGGGAATGGGCGGGCTTCTCCACCTCGTCGACGAGGGCGATGGCATAATCCTCGAAGGAGATGCTGCTGCCGTTCTCGTTGGCGAGGAGTTGGTCCCGGCCCAGACGGAAGCGGCCGGTGCGCTCTCCCGGAACGAACATCGCCGAGGGCGAGATGTACGTCCAATCTAGCTCCCTCTCCTGCCGCAGAAGGTCGAGGAAGGCAGCCCCCGCCAAGGCTTCGGCCTTGTAGGCGCTCGGAAAATCCGGCGTATCGACCAGCCTGACACCCGGCGCGACCTCGAGGCTGCCGGCACCGCCCACCACGAGATAGCGCGCCACCCCTGAGCTGCGCGCGGCTCCGATCAGCTTATGCGGGTCGCTCTGCGCAAAACGGACGGCGCTCACGGCGACGTCGTGGCCGGCCAGGAGCTCGGACAGGGGTCCTTCATCGCTCACATCGCCTTTCCTGGCAGTGACGTGAGCCCCGGTCGGCACGCCGTCCGGATTGCGCACGATGGCCGTGACCTCATGCTCGCGGCGGGAGAGTTCAGCCAGGATCCGCGAGCCTGCGTTACCGGTCGCTCCGATGAGTGCAACTTTCATGATCGATCTCCAACAAGGTTTCTGTAAGTTACTAGGTGTGATAAAGTCTTGTTGGTGTAAAGAAGGCACTTTCAGATCACCTAGATCCTCGACACAGTGATTTTGACCGGTTGGCCTGCCGTCTCTTGTGACGGCACTTCGAAGCGGTGCGGGATCTGCAAGTGGATTGATCCCCATTGGACGGGGCCTCGGTACCAGATGCGAAGTCCGCAGCACGAGCTTGGCGGTGTCAAACCGTCAAAATCACTGTGCTAAGGATCTAGTCACTCGGGAGATACCGGCATGAAGATACCCAATCCCTATGCCGCGACTTGTCCGACGCGCCTCGTGCTCGACCGGGTCGCGGACAAATGGACGGTGCTGATCCTGGGGTTGCTGGCCAATGGGCCGATGCGGTTCAATCAATTGCGCCGCCAGATCGAAGGTCTGTCGCAGAAGATGCTCTCGCAGACACTCAAAAGCCTCGAGCGAGATGGACTGATCAGCCGCAAGGCATTTCCCACCGTGCCGGTCACGGTCGAGTACAGCATCACGCCGCTCGGTCAGACCCTCACGTCCACGCTGGATGCCCTCCGGACCTGGGCCGAGAGCCACATCGGGGAGGTCCTTGACGCGCAAAAGCGCTACGACACGGTGGCTTGAATCTTACAGGGGAAGATCGAGCAGAGACGTTCTTTCCTGCTCTTCGGACGCTGAGGTGCCGCACGCCGGTGCGGCTGCTCAGGGCCTTTTACTGCACGAGCGCCGCCGCCTCGGCCGTCCGCTCGGTCTGACGGGAGATCTCGGCGAGATAGGGGCCGATGCCCTCGTAGCGGTCGAGGCGGCGGACGATCTTCGAGTCGATCTTGTTGTAGAGCTCCGCCACGCTGACGGAGCGGCGCTTACGCCCCTTGCCTTCCATGAACAGCCCGGCATTGGCCTTGGCCGCCTTCGGAAAGAGCTTGGAGGCCTTCATGTTCGGGTCCTGATCTAGAACATCAAGGAAACGGACGGCGCTGGATGCACCCAGGAAATGAGCGAGGTAGAGCTCGGCCTCGGCCAATTCCCGTTCGCCTTCAGCCTGGAGCGCGCGCTCCACGTCCTTGATCAGCTCGCCCGCCATGAGGGCGGAGAAATAGGGATCGGTCCGCAGACTCATGATCCATTCCCGGCTCTTCGGATCCACGTCCAGTTCGCCGTTGACGTAGCTGATCGCTTCCGCGGCTGCACCGAAACCATAATCGGCAGCATGGTGGTAGATGATCTCGATCCAGGTGCTGTCGATGAACTGGAACAGCCCCTGGGCCGATGAGGTCGGCGCCTTGGCTTCCGGCGAGAGGCTCGATTCCACGTCGGCCAGGGTCATCATGTAGACCGGGTCGACCCCGGTCACATGGGCGGCCTTGAGGATGGAATGTACCAGCCAGTGTGGAATGGTGCGCCCATTGAACGGAATCAGTTCGTCCGGATCGCCGGCCACCTCATCCTGCGTCTCCTGGGGCGCCGGTTTCACGGCCTGCGGCTTCTTGAAGGAGAATGCCCCGTCGAGAATGGCCTTGAAGAGGCTCGGATCCTTCATCAGCTTTGGGGTGAAATCCGCGGAGGCGGTGATGATCGAGCCGGTGGTGATCGGCTGCATCACGGAAACGGTGGCAGGTCTGGCCAGCAAGGCGCTCGGGAGGGTGGCTACGGCGGCCGGTCCGGCTGCGAGGCCCTGGAGGCCTACAATCAGGCCTGCGGCCAAGGTCAAGTGAAGGAAACGGCGGCGAAGTCCGGACTTGCGCACATCCGCAACAGGCTGCGGAACTGCGCACAGCAGCGTTCTCGCGTTACTCATCATCACTTATCCCGCAACAGCCCAACCTGATGGCTGAGCCTTCCCTTGTTCATTGTGAGACAAGGGTTGACGGGTAGTTGTGACGAGAATCGGTCAGCTTGGCCATAAGAGGTAGGATTTCGCTAACCTTAACCGGCTTTTCCCCGAAAAAATCTCAGGGTTTGCCTGGAAATTTAGGATGAGGACTGTGCGACAAGCTGTGCGTTCGTCCGCTCGAGGCGCTTTGCCAGCTCCCGCATGATCGCCAGGGACATCTGGGGAAACTGGGCGAGAAGCTCGAGAAAGACCCGCTTGTCGATTCGCAGCGCCGTGGTCGGCTCGGCCGCCATGATCGTGGCCGAGCGCGGCGTATCCGAGAGGATGCCCATCTCGCCGACGAGGGCGTTGCTCCCGAGTTCGGCCACCTGGATATCCCCGCCGGGGGTGTTGAGGAGCACGTTCGCCCGGCCGTCGAGGATCACATAGGCGGCGTCGGACGGGTCCCCTTGCGAGAAGAAGCGCTGCCCGCCGGAGAACTGCACCCGCTCGCTCGTGAAGGCGAGAAGCTTCAGGCGGGCCGGATCCACATCCCGAAACATCGGCACCTGCCGCAAGGACTGAACCTCTGTCTCAAGCGTCATGCCACTTCTCCTGTTACTCTCTGGGCGGTATCCGGCTCAAGTCTGACAGGCTTGAGAGCCGGAGCGGCCGTCTTTTCTGTGATGATCTGTCCGTCACGGAAGCGCAACTGAACATCGAAAGCGCCTGCCTGTCGATCATTCGGAAGGACCATGAACAGGCTTTGTTGATCGAGAAACTCCAGCAGCAATTCGAGCAATTGCTGGCTGCGCGCCTCGTCGAACGGTGCGAGCGCCCCGTCGATGACGAGAATGTCCGGGCGCTTCACGAGGCAGCGCACGAGATTCACGCTCGCCCGCTCCTGCGGCGACAGGAGCCTGCCTGCCGTGCCGACCTGATAATCGAGGCCGATCCGCTCGATGTCTTCCAGCAGGTCGAGTTCCCGGACGACTGTTCCGATGGCTTCGGCGACCCGCATGCGGGCATTGGCGACCTGGTAGCTGACGCGACCGAACAGGAGATTGTCCCTCAACGGCGCCGCGGCGCAGTAGCGCTCAGGATCGTAGAACTCCACACCCTCGGCGGACGTCTCAAGGACCTCCCGGATGAGGCCTCGCGCCTCTACGATCCGATCCATCAATCTGCCGTCGAGGAGCCCGAGGCGGTGCCGGGCTTCGATATAGGCGAGCGGGAGGGCGAGAAGCCGGGTCCGGTCCTCTCGCTTCAGATTGCCTTCGCCCCGGGCACGCCGGCGTAGAATGGCTTCGAATTCAGACAATTCCTCGGCGCCGATGAAGGAAAACTGCTCGAACAGCGAATGGCCGGGAGGCAGCCCCTCGAAGATTTCGGTCATGGTCTCGGCGATCTGCAGGCCCATGCGGACGAGATCGTCGGTCAGACGGGCCCTGTCGATGGCGCTGCGGAACTGGCCGTTCTCAGCCAGATTGCGGCCCTTGAATTCCTCCGAGATCGGGACCCCGAAGAGAAGGTTCTCGGCAACGGTGGCCTGGCTGTTGTAGCGCGCCGGATCGAAGGGCTCGACCAGATCGGCCATGCCGTTCGACTGGAACGTTTCGCGCAGGCGTCGCCGGGCCTCGACGACACGCTCGGCAAGAGCCATGTGGCGTTCGGGATCGATCCTGCCCGCCAAGCCGAACAGATAGATCGTGTCGCCCATGCCGACCCGGTCCAGGAGATCGAGGAGAATGCGATCGAGATCGCTCTCGTCCCTCGCGCCGACCCGCTCGTAATCCACCCATTGATCGGCGATGCTCTCGACTGGATTTCCCGTTTTGATCGCCTCGGCAATCCGGCGATCCATCTCGCGCTTCTCCTCCTCGATCCTGCCCAGGGGCTTCGAGCGAAGGCCGTAGACCAGGTTGTCGCGGATGCTGCCGGGGAAGAGAATGGGATCGACGCCCGCATAGGCGATCCGGCGCCCGACCAACGATATTGGAAGCTGCGTCAGATCGCGCTCACCGATACGGATCTGGCCGCTGAATTCCGACGTGCGCCGGGCAACGATGCGCGCCAGCATGTTGGCCGCGCCGCCGCCGTTGGACACCAGCGCAACGCTCGCGGGCAGATCGATGGCGAAGGCGCCTCCTTCGATGATCATATCGCCATGGGGGCCGGCAACACGGATATCCTCGGCCACGAACGGGCCGACCAGCCGCTGATCCTCCGCCCCCTCGCCGGCCTCGAGCAGAGGTGCAAGCCGCTCCTCGGAGAAATGCTGGGTGACTTGATCGTATTTCACCTGGACGTCGAGACGCTGCTGGTCCCAGTCGATCAGTTCCTTCAGAGGCGGCGGCAGCTCGCGATAGGCGCCGATGACGGCCACGAGCTGACCGATGTCGAGGGTGCCGCGCAGGGCGAAATAGCCGCCGATGGCGTAGAAGAAGAACGGCGTCAGCTGCGCCAGGAAGTTGTTGAGCGATTTGACGAAGAATTTCCGGTTATAGATCTTGAGCCTGATGGTGAAGAGATTGAAGAGGCGCTCACCGATCTCGGCCCGCTCCCAGCCGTAGCTATTGTGAACGTGAACGACCTCGATGCCGTCCTGGACCTCGGCGATGCGCCCAGCCAACTGACGGGAGGCGATCTGCCGCTGCCTTCCCAGGCGAAGCAGCTCTCGCCGCAACCGCGGAATGATCGTGAACTGTATGGCAATCACCGCCAGCGCGATCAGGCCCAGCCAGACGTTCTGGATCATGATGAAGGCGAGCGCCGTGATGGCCTGCATGCCAAGAAAAATCGGGGTGATGAACGCATCCCCGATGAAGCCGCCGATGGGTTCGACCTCATCCTTGATGATCGTTGCCGTCTCGGACGCTTTGACGGTGCGCAGGGCATCCGGGGTGAACCGGAGCATCATGGAAAACAGGTCGAAGCGCATGCGCCTGAGCATCCGCTCGCCCAGGATCCCCTTGGCGACGTTGATCCAGTACTTGAAGGCCCCGTTGATGATGACGAAGAACAGGAACACGGTCGAGAGGCCGAAGAGCAGGCCGAGCCGGCCGACCTGGAAGCCCTCGAAGATCTCCAGGGTGCCGCCGCCCAGCCATCTCGGCCATTCATAGCTGAGATGGAGGAAGTGAGCCGTCGGATTGCCGTCCCTGAAAGCCTCGCCTTGGATGGCCTGGTTCACGATCTGGCGAGGCAGATCCAGGGACATGAAGTAGAAAGGCAGGGAAGCGAGCACCACGGCGCAGACGATCAGCTGGTCGCGCTTAGAATGTGTCCAAATATACCTAAAGAGGCTCTTTTCCATTGCCCAACGGTTACCACTTCTGTACGCCTGGATGAACCTCTTTCCGATCTCGGGCAACGCCTTATTTGATCGATAGGGACCGTAGAAGGTAGAGAAGGTGGATGGGTCGTCAATCGACCCGCCGGCCTTATCGTAGGGGCAGCCGCATGGCAGACCTGGTGACGGACTTTGATCAGGACGCAGGTCCTTCCCCGGCGCAGCCCGTGAGCGGCCGTGGAACGCGAGTCCTTATCTACAGCCACGACACCTTTGGCCTCGGGCATCTGCGCCGCTCGAGGGCGATTGCCAACGCCATCGTGCAGGACCGGCCGGACACCTCTGTCGTCATCATTTCGGGCTCGCCCGTCATCGGCAATTTCGAGTTCGACAGCGGCGTCGATTACATCCGCATCCCGGGAGTCACGAAGCTGCCGGACGGGGATTACCGCAGCCTCAACCTCAACGTGGAGCTGGATGAGGCGGTGGGCCTGCGCCAAGCCCTCATTCTCCAGGCCGCCAAGGCTTTCAAGCCGGATGTGTTCATCGTCGACAAGGAGCCGACGGGATTCCGCGGCGAAGTCGTGCCGGCGCTCGATTACCTTAAGGCAGCCGGCTGCCGCCTCGTGCTCGGCATTCGCGACGTGATGGATGAGCCGGCCCTTCTCGTGCCGGAGTGGGAGCGCAAGGGCGCGAAGGAAGCCCTGATCCACTATTACGACGAGATCTGGGTCTACGGCCTCAAGGACGTCTATCAGCCTCTCAAGGCCCTGGATCTGCCTCCTCACGTGGAAGAGCGCATCACCTATACCGGCTATCTGCGCCGGGACGTGCCGCCAACCCCGTCCCTGACCAAGTACCCCAAGATCACGAAGCAGCCCTTCATCCTGGTGACCACGGGCGGCGGCGGCGACGGCGACGACCTGATCGACTGGGTGATCTCGGCCTATGAGGCCGACGCGGAGCTCGAGCAGCCGGCGCTCATCCTCTTCGGACCCTTCATCGACCGGGACAAGCGCCGCTCCTTCGTGGAGCGCATCACCAAGCAGCCGAAGCTCGATGTGATGTCCTTCGACAACAAGATCGAATGGCTCATGAAGAAAGCGGACGCCATCGTGGCCATGGGCGGGTACAACACCTTCTGCGAGGCCTTGTCCTTCGACAAGCGCACGCTGATCGTTCCGCGCACCCGTCCCCGCCTCGAGCAGTATATCCGCGCCGTCGAGGGCGAGCGGCTCGGGCTGGTGAGCATGCTGAGCGACTACAAGAAGCCGCGGACGCCGGAGCGCATGGCCGCCGCCCTGCGCTCTCTGTCGTCGCAGCCGCGCCCGTCGGAGGTGATCGTTCCCGGCCTTCTCGATGGACTCGACCGGGTGCAGGAGCGGCTGAAGGCTCTCACAACCTCCACGGCGCGGTTTGCCACCGTGTATCATCAGGCGGCCGAGTAATCGTATCCATGCTTCCCTCGATGACAGCCCGGCGCATTGCCGTTGTCGTGAAAGGCTATCCACGCCTCTCCGAGACCTTCATTGCCCAGGAGATCCTGGCCCTGGAGCAGCGCGGCCTGGAGCTTGAGATCTGGTCCCTCCGGCATCCGACGGAACGGGCCGTGCATCCCATGCACAAGGCGATCAAGGCACGGGTCGCCTATCTGCCGGAATATCTTTACGAGGAGCCGCTGCGCGTGCTGCGTGGCGCCGTCTGGAGCCTGAGCCAGAAAGGCTTCGGACCCACAATCAGAGCCTTCTGGCGCGATCTGAAGCGCGATTTCACCGCCAACCGGGTGCGCCGCCTCGGCCAGGCCTTCGTGATGGCTCGGGAGATGCCGGAGGACGTGCGGCATCTGCATGTGCATTATCTCCACACGCCGGCATCCGCCGTCCGGTATGCCGCATTGCTCACAGGGCGCAGTTGGACCTTCTCGGCCCATGCCAAGGACATCTGGACAACGCCCGATTGGGAAAAGCGCGAGAAGATGGCGGAAGCCCTCTGGGGCGTGACCTGCACGGCGCACGGGGCCGGCAATCTTCGATCGCTGTCGCAGCCTGAACGGGTGTCGCTCGTCTATCACGGGCTCGATCTCTCCCGCTTTCCTGCGCCGCCCGAAAGCCGCCCGGTCCGGGACGGCTCCGACCCGCTCGATCCGGTGCGCATCGTGTCCGTCGGGCGCGCCGTGGCGAAGAAGGGCTTCGGCGATCTGATCCAGGCGCTCGCAGCCCTGCCTCCGGACCTCCACTGGCGCTTCGCCCATGTGGGCGGCGGAGAACTGCTCAACAGCCTGAAAAAGCAGGCGCAGGAGGCAGGCATCGCCGACAAGGTGGCCTTCCTCGGCTCCAAGGCGCAGCCCGACATCATCGCGCTCCTGCGCGAGGCGGACCTTTTCGTCCTGCCCTCGAAGGAAGCGAAATCGGGTGACCGTGACGGGCTTCCGAACGTGATCATGGAGGCGGCGAGCCAGGGGCTCGCCATCGTGGCGACGGACTTTGCGGGCATTCCCGAATTCATCCGCAACGACGTGGAAGGCCAGCTCGTGCCGCCGGGCGATTGGGAGGCTTTGTCCAACGCGCTCAACCTCCTCGCCCGCGATCCGGAGCGCCGCAAAGCCTTTGGCGCTGCCGCCTTTTCGCGCCTGCGGCGGGAGTTTTCCATGGAAGGCGGGATCGACGAGTTGGAAGCCCGTCTGCGAGCCGTGACGGCGAACCCCAAGAGAGAACCGGAGCGGGTGTGACGATCTCGCGGCCGGTCGCGTTCTACGCCCCCTTGAAGAGCCCGAACCATCCGCTTCCCTCGGGCGACCGCACCATGGCACGCCTGTTGATGAAGGCTCTCGACCAGGCAGGCTATTCGCCATTCCTCGCCAGCGAGTTGCGAACGCTCGACAAGACAGGCGACCGACAGCGTCAGGAGAGCCTCCGGCAGCAAGCGCTGGAAGAGGCCGACCGCCTCATCGCCCATTACAGGGCGCTGCCCGACGAGATGCGTCCCTGCCTGTGGTTCACCTATCACGTCTACTACAAGGCGCCGGACTGGATCGGTCCGCGCGTCGCCGACGCACTCGGCATTGCCTATGCGGTCGCGGAAGGCTCGCGGGCGGCAAAGCGCGCGCAAGGATCATGGGCTCTCGGTCACGAAGGGGCGGAAGCCGCGCTCGACCGCGCCGATGCGATCTTCGTCATGACGGCCCACGACCGGGAGGCTCTGGAGATCGCGCGACCGCAGCATCAGACCCTCGCAGATCTGCCACCGTTTCTGGACTTGCGGGAATGGCCTGCATCGAGCTCTCGCCCTTTGCCGAAATCGGCACCGCGCCTTCTCACGGTGGCGATGATGCGGGAGGGCGACAAGCTCGCCTCCTATCGCATTCTGGCTGCGGCCCTGGAGCGGCTGCAGCACCTGCCCTGGACCCTCGATGTCGTCGGAGACGGCGAGGCGCGGGATGAGATCGCGCGGCTGTTCTCCCCCATGTCACACCGCGTGCATTTTCATGGGCAAATCGAGGGCAAGGCCGATCTGAAAGTGCATTATGAGGCCGCCGAACTCCTGGTCTGGCCTGCCGTCAACGAGGCCTACGGCATGGTGCTGCTGGAGGCTCAGGCTCTCGGTTGCGCGGTGGCTGCGGGCGCCTATGGCGGCGTCGCCAGCGTGGTGCGAGATGGCGAGACCGGATTGCTGACGCCACCCGGTGAGATCACAGCTTTCGCCGATGCGTTAGGCGATCTCCTGCGGGATCGGGAACGGCTGCGGGACCTCGGCGCCAACGCGTCCCGGTTCGTCAGGCAGGAACGCGATCTCGCTCACGCCGCTTTGCGCTTGCGCAATGCGCTCGAACCGCTCACGGATTAGAGCGGGAGAATGAGCTTGCGCGTTCTGATCGCCGTCACGCATCTCTTGGGAGCAGGCCACCTGACGAGGGCGGCCGCCCTGGCGCGGGCTTTCGCGCGGAAGGGGCATGAGACGACTCTGGTGTCGGGCGGAAGCCCTGCCCGCCTAGCCGATCTGGAGACCGTCACCTTCGTTCAGCTGCCGCCCGTGCGAACCGTCAGGACGAATTTCAAGACGCTGCTCGGTGAAGACCTCGAACCCGTCGATGCGGCCTATCTCGAAAGGCGCCGCACCCATCTGCTCGACACCTTGAAAACCGTCCGGCCCGACATTCTCATCACCGAGCTGTTTCCTTTCGGTCGCCGGGTTCTGGCGGATGAGTTCTCGGCCCTGCTCGATGCCGCGCGCGGCTCGAATCCACGCCCGCTGGTTCTGTGCTCGATCCGGGACATCCTGGTGCCCTCCTCCAAGGCGTCCCGGATCGCGGAAACGCATGAGCGGGTGTTGCGCGACTACGATGCCGTTCTCGTTCACGGCGATCCGGCGCTGGTGCCGCTCGAGGCCTCCTGGCCGTCGGACGAGCGGATCGCGCCGCTCGTCCGCTACACCGGCTATGTGGACGAGAATGAGGGACCTGCCCCGGCATCTCGAAGACATGGAATCGTGGTCTCCGGCGGATCGAGCGCGGCGAGCCTGCCGCTCTACCGTGCGGCCATTGCGGCGTCACGGGAGATCGCCGACCGGCCCTGGCGCATTCTGATCGGCCGGGGGGTCGCGGAACCGGACTTCCTCGGCGTCTGGGAGAGCGCTCCGCCTCATGTCGTCGTTGAGCGGGCGAGGCCCGATTTCCGTGCCCTGCTCGCCGGGGCCGAACTCTCCGTGAGCCAGGCCGGGTACAACACGACCGTCGACCTCCTGCGCAGCGGGGTCAGATCGGTTCTCGTCCCCTTCGAGGTGGACCATGAGACGGAGCAGCGCCTGCGCGCCGAGCGCCTGACGGCACTGGGGCTTGCCGACATCCTGCCCGAGGCAGACCTGTCGCCGCAGAACCTGGCGGACGCGATCCGGCACGGCCTGACCCGGGCGCCCTCCCCGTCTCCATCCCTATCCATCGACGGAGCCCGGCGGAGCGTTGCCGTGGCCGAAAGCCTCGTGCGTTCGAGATCCGCTCTTCACCGGGCCATCGACTGGTCGCCCCTGGATCGGGCACTGGACCGGGCCAAGGATGGAGGCTGCCCCATCCGCTTCTGGTGGCGGGACGACGACGCGGTGGCCGAGACGCCCCAGCTCGACCGGCTTCTCGGTCTTGCCCGCCGCTACGAAGCCGGAATTGGCCTGGCGGTCATTCCTGAAGGCATCGAAGCCTCGCTCTCGGCGCGTCTGGCCGAGGAGCCGAATGCCGTCGCCCTCGTCCATGGCTGGCGCCATGCCAATCATGCCCCTAGCGACGACAAGAAGGCGGAATTCGGCGCTCATCGCCCCTTGGACCTCGTGGCAGCGGAAGCGGAACAGGCTCTGCACCGGGCGCGGGAGCGCCTCGGATCGAGGCTCCTGCCGATCTTCGTGCCGCCCTGGAACCGGATTTCCCCGGAACTCGTCCCTCACCTGCCGCGCTTGGGATTTCGGGGATTATCCACCTTCACGGACCGGAAGGCTGTCCACCCCGTAATGGGACTTGTGCAGATCAACACCCATGTGGATCCCATCGATTGGCACGGGACGAGAAGCCTGATCGACCCGGCATCGATCGTCGCCAGCCTCGCCCGTGCGACCGAGCGGCGCGTGGCCGGCCATGCGGATCGCGACGAGCCGATCGGGTTCCTGACGCATCATCTCGTTCATGACGACGTCATCTGGTCGTTATGCGAAAGGCTTATCGCCCACCTCGCCGCCAGAGGCATACGTTTCCTGTGCCTTGATGAGTGTTTCGGCATGGAAACAAGATCACATTTGAGATCTAATGAGATTTGATGCGTTATGCTCATAGTCTCTGGAGGAGCATATGGAAGCGCCACTCCTGTCGGTTCGCCAACTGACAGTTGATTTCAACACCGATGCCGGAAATTTCCGGGCTGTCGACGGTCTGACGCTCGATATTCCCAAGGGGAAGACGGTGGCGCTCGTCGGCGAGTCCGGATCCGGCAAATCGGTGACGGCGCAAGCCATCCTCCAGATCCTGTCGAAGAAAGCCAAGATCACGAGCGGCTCCATCGTGTTCGACGACCCCACGACCGGCGAAGCGGTCGACATCGCGGCGCTCCAGCCCGAGAGCGACGCCATGCATGCCCTGCGCGGCGGGCGCATCGCCATGATCTTTCAGGAGCCGATGACATCCCTGTCCCCGCTGCACACCATCGGCGACCAGATTTCCGAGGCGCTGATGATCCATACGCAAGTGGATCAGGCCAAGGCGAACCAGAGCACCATGGAGGTGCTGGCACGGGTCGGCTTCCCCGATCCGAAGCGAGCCCTGACGACCTATCCGTTCGAGCTCTCCGGAGGATTGCGTCAGCGCGCCATGATCGCCATGGCGCTCATCACCCGCCCGGCTCTTCTGATCGCGGACGAGCCCACGACGGCGCTCGACGTGACCACGCAGGCGCAGATCCTGGATCTCATCAAGGAGCTTCAGGTCGAGACCGGCATGTCGGTGCTTCTCATCACCCACGACCTCGGCGTCGTCGCCAATGTGGCCGACGAGGTGGTGGTGATGTATCGCGGGAGGATCATGGAGGCCGGCTCCCGGGAGAACATCTTCCGCAACGCGCAACACGCCTATCTCCAGGCGCTCATGCGCGCCGTCCCGCGCTTTGCCATGGGGGAGAACGAGCGCCTGACCCCGATCCGCGAGGTGACGAGTGCAACCCTCGCATCGGTCAACGCGCCCGAGCGCGTTCAGCCCAAAGGTCCCATCCTGAAGGCCGAGCACCTCACCAAATGCTTCACGCTCCGGTCGGGCTGGTTCTCCGGCAAGACCCAGGAGATCCGTGCCGTCAGCGAGGTCGATCTGGCCCTTCCCGCCGGCAAGACGCTGGGGCTCGTAGGCGAATCCGGCTGCGGCAAGACCACCGTGTCCAAGATGATCATGCGCGCGCTTAACCCCAATTCGGGCCGCGTGCTGTTCGACGACGGCACGGGGCCGAAGGACGTGCACAAGCTGGAAGGGGATGCACTGACCGCCTATCGCCGGTCGGTGCAATTCATCTTTCAGGATCCGTTCTCGTCCCTCAATCCGCGCATGACGGTCTACGAGCTTCTGACCGAGCCCCTGCGCATCCACGACATCGGCACCTCGGACGAGCGCTATGAGCGCGTGAAGCAGCTCCTCGACATGGTAGGACTCGATCAGCGATTCCTCAGGCGCTATCCGCATTCCTTCTCCGGCGGCCAGCGCCAGCGCCTCGGCATCGCGCGAGCGCTGGCCCTCGAGCCGCGCGTGCTGCTCTGCGACGAGCCGGTCTCCGCGCTGGATGTGTCGGTGCAGGCGCAGGTGCTCAACCTGCTCAAGGACCTGCAATCCGCCCTCGGATTGTCCTATCTCTTCGTCTCCCACAACCTCGCGGTCGTGGACTATATCGCCGATACCATCGCGGTCATGTGCCGGGGCTATATCGTCGAGGAAGCACCGAAATCCTCTCTCTTCCGCAACCCGGTGCATCCCTATACGCAGGCACTTCTCGCCGCCGTGCCGGATCCTGACATTGACCGGCCGCTGGATTTCGCCAAACTGCGAACCGGCCGCTTCTCGCAACCGTCGGAATGGCCCGAGCCCTTCCGCATCAAGCCCGGCGAGTTCGGCCTGATGAAAGAGATCGAACCTGGCCACAAGGTTCGTGTGGGGCACCTGACAGCCCAGGAGGCTGCGTGATGTTGCTCAAAACCCGAACACGATCGCTCGTCCTCGCCGCCGCCCTCGGCTTGCTGGCCCTGCCCGCTCCGGCGCAGGACTTCAAGGACGCGCCTTTCTTTGCCGATCAGGTGAAGGACAAGAAGCTGCCGCCCCTCGCGGAGCGGATTCCGAAAGCGCCCATCGTGGTCGATGCGGCGGGTCAGTACGGCGGCGATATCGTCACCCTGGTGCCGCGGCCGCGCGACATCCGTTACATCTCGACATTCACCTATACGCGGCTCGTCGGCTACGACAGAAACCTGCAGCTTCAGCCCGATCTCCTGGAAAAGCTCGAGAACGAGGACGACCGGGTCTTCACATTCACCCTTCGCCCCGGCCATCGCTGGTCGGACGGCTCTCCCTTCACGACAGAGGATTTCCGCTACTATTGGGAGGATGTGGCGCAGAACGCGGATCTCTCGCCGGCCGGGCCGCCCGAGTTCATGATGGTGGACGGCAAGCCCCCACGTTTCGAGATCCTCGATGAGCGGACATTGCGCTTCACCTGGGACAAGCCCAACCCCCGCTTCCTGCCGCAATTGGCCGGCGCGCTCGATCCCGGCATCTACCGGGCTTCCGCCTATCTCAAGCAGTTCCACGCCAAATATGCGGATAAAGCCGCCCTCGACGAAAAGGCCAAGCAGCAGAAGCTGAAATCCTGGGCCGCCTTGCACAACCGCCTGGACGACATGAAGGAGCAGACCAACCCTGCCCTCCCCACGCTCATGCCCTGGCGCGTCGTCACGGCGGCGCCGGCCAACCGCTTCATTTTCGAGCGCAACCCCTACTACCACCGGATCGACCGACAAGGGCAGCAGCTGCCTTACGTCGACCGGCTCATCATGGACGTGTCGGCGAGCGGCCTCTTCGCGGCGAAAGCCAATGCGGGAGAGCTCGACCTCCTGTTCCGCGGCCTCTCCATGAGCGACATCCCGGTTCTCAAGGAGGGCGAGAAGGCGAAGGGCTACACGACCCTGCTCTGGCCCTATGCGCGCGGCACCGAGCTTGCGCTTTATCCCAACCTCAACACCGTGGATCCGGTCTGGCGCCAACTCAACCGGGACATCCGCTTCCGTCGCGCCCTGTCGCTCGGCATCGACCGCAAGACCTTGAACAACGCACTGCTCTTCGGGCTCGGCACGGAGGGCAACAACACCATCGTGGCGGAAAGCCCGCTCTTCTCGCAGGACCTCCGCACGACCAATGCCGATTATAATCCAGGCGAGGCTTCACGACTGCTCGACGAGATCGGCCTGACGAAGCGCAACGGCGCCGGCATCCGCCTGCTTCCCGACGGACGCGAACTCGAGATCATCGTCGAAACCGACGGTGAGAGCAGCCTCGTGGTCGACGGCCTGACCCTGATCGGGGAATTCTGGCGCGAGATCGGCGTAAGGCTCTTCGTGAAGCCGCAGGACCGTACGGTTTTGCGCAACCGATCCTATGCAGGGTTGACGGTCATGGTGGCGGCCCCCGGTCTCGACAATGCGATCCCCACCGTCATCATGCCGCCGACAGAACTCGCCCCCATGCGCCAGGACAATTACACCTGGCCCAAATGGGGTCAGTTCGTGGAGACTAAAGGCAAGAACGGGGAACAGGTCGACATTCCCGAAGCCCAGCGCCTTCTCGATCTCTACACGACGTGGATGAACACCGGAAACCGGGACGTCCAGAGAGACGCATGGAACGAGATGCTGCGCAACCATGCCGAAAATCAATGGTCCATCGGCACCATCTCCGGCGCGCTGCAGCCCATCGTCATGCGCAACGGTTTGCAGGGGCTTCCCGCCAAGGCGCTCTACAGCTGGGAGCCGACGGCCATGATCGGCATCTATCGCCCGGATGAAATCTTCTGGAACAAAGCCGCCGGCAAAGAGGCCCGTCGATGATCCGTTTCCTGTTGCGTCGCTTCGTCACCATGGCGGTGACCTTGTTGATCATTTCGGCCTTGGTCTTCTTCATCATCAAGCTGCCGCCGGGCGACTTTCTGTCCAATCAGATTGCCGAACTGAGGGCGCAGGGCGAATCCGCCTCCATTGCGAAGGCGGAGTTTCTCATCATGCAGTACGGCCTCGATAAACCCGCCTGGCAGCAATACCTGGTGTGGCTCGGCGTCATGCCCGGACCGAACGGATTCTCCGGCCTGCTGCAGGGCGATTGGGGATGGTCGTTCGAATACGACAAGCCTGTCGTGGACGTGATCGGCGATGCCTTGTGGCTGACGCTTCTCGTCAACCTCGCGGTGGTGATCTTCATCCATGTCATCTCGATCCCCATCGCGATCTATTCGGCGACGCGGCAATATTCCATCGGCGACTACGTCGCCACCTTCATCGGCTATATCGGGCTTGCGACTCCGAGCTTCCTGCTCGCGCTGATCCTGCTCTATTACATGAACCGGTGGTTCGGAGTTTCCATCGGCGGCCTCTACGATGCGCAATATGCGGGCGAGCCCTGGACCTGGGCCAAGACGCAATCCCTGCTCTCGCATCTCCTGGTCCCGACTGTCGTGATCGGCCTCGGCGGCACGGCGGCCATGATCCGGCGCATGCGCGCGAACCTGCTCGACGAGCTCGGCAAGCAATATTACGTGACGGCGAAGGCCAAGGGCCTGGGACCCACCAAGGCCCTGCTGAAATATCCCTTCCGCATGTCGCTCAATCCGTTCATCGCCGATATCGGCAACCTGCTGCCGCATCTCGTATCCGGCTCGGTTCTCGTCTCGCTGGTGTTGAGCCTGCCGACGGTCGGGCCGATTCTCCTGAGTGCGCTGAAAAGCCAGGACCAGTTCCTGGCCGGCTTCATCCTCATGTTCGTCGCCGTGCTCACGGTCGTCGGCATGCTGATTTCCGATCTCCTGCTGGCCGGGCTCGATCCGCGGATCCGGATGGGAGGCGGGCGATGAACACGGCTCTCACGTCCAAGGGTCATTACGTCGACCCGGCGCCCTTCGATCCCGGCAAGACCGAGCCCGTGGGCGCCGAGAGCGAGAGCTTCTATCGCGCCTCGTCCTGGCAGCTGATGTGGTGGAAGTTCCGTCGCCATAAAGTGGCGGTGGCGGCGGCCTTCGTGCTGCTCGCCTTCTACGCTCTCGTGCCCTTCGTCGAGGTGATCGCGCCCTACAACCAGACCAAGCGCCATGGCGACTTTCTCTATGCCCCGCCGCAGGGCGTTCATCTGATGCACGAGGGCCGCCTCATCGGGCCCTTCACCTATCCCTACACCTACAGCTTCGACCTGGAGAGCTTCCGGCGCGTCTACACGGTCGATACCTCGAAGCCTCAGCCGATCCGCTTCCTGTGCCGGGGCGATGCCTACCAGTTCTGGGGCATGTGGGAGATGGACTTCCATCTCGTCTGTCCTCCGGAAGGCGGCACCATGTTCCTGCTCGGCACCGACCGTCTCGGGCGCGATCTGCTCTCGCGCATCATCTATGGCGCGCGGATCTCGCTCACCATCGGCATCGTCGGCATCGCCGTGTCCTTCACCCTCGGCCTCTTCTTCGGCGGCCTCGCCGGCTATCTCGGCGGGTGGGTCGATCACGTGATCCAGCGCATGATCGAGATCCTGCGCTCGCTTCCGGAGCTGCCTCTTTGGCTGGCGCTGTCCGCCGCCCTCCCGGCGAACTGGAGCCCGATCCTCGTGTTCTTCGGCATCACGATCATCCTCGGCCTTCTCGACTGGCCGGGCCTGGCGCGCGCCGTGCGCTCGAAGCTGCTCTCGCTGCGCGAGGAGGATTTCGTGAAGGCGGCTGAGCTGATGGGCGCCTCCAAGCAACGCATCATCGCGCGCCACCTCATCCCGAACTTCATGAGCCACCTGATCGCCTCGGCAACGCTCTCGATCCCCTCCATGATCCTCGGCGAAACGGCCCTCTCCTTCCTAGGGTTGGGTCTGCGCCCACCGGTGACGAGCTGGGGCGTTCTGCTCAACGAGGCGCAGAACCTCGCGGCCGTGCAGCTTCACCCGTGGCTGCTCTTCCCGATGGTCCCGGTGGTGATCGTGGTGCTGGCCTTCAACTTCATGGGCGACGGGCTCAGAGACGCGGCTGATCCCTACCATTAGACAGAACGTCAGTTGTCCTAAAGGAAAGGGAATGCGAGACATCCTGAAGCAATAGCGATGACAGAGGTGTTTCGTGGCCGATTACCGGATTGATGCTTCCCCGGAGAGCGTTCACTGGGGTTATTTCGACGCGGGTCTCTCCCCGCTCCTCACCGTCGATTCCGGCGACACGGTCACGATCTCGACCATCTCCGGCGGTCCAGAGGTGATGCCGAAGCCGCCCTTCGCGATCCCTGAGGCTTTGTCGACCCTCCACGCCACGCAACGCCCCAAATTGCCCGGCCATATCTGCACCGGGCCTGTCGAGGTGCGGGGTGCCAAGGCCGGTCATGTTCTCGAAGTGCGCATCAAGGGTATCGAGCTGCACTACGATTGGGGCTTCACCTATGTGGCGCCGCTCAAAGGCGCCCTGCCTGACGATTTCGACGAAATGCATCTCATGCACATTCCGCTCGACCGCGAGCGGATGACCGGTCGTATGCGGTGGGGACTCGAGTTGCCCTTGAAGCCGTTCTTCGGCGTCATGGCGGTCGCGCCGCCCGCGTCCTGGGGGGCGCTCAGCACGCTGCCGCCGCGCCGCAACGGCGGCAATCTCGACAACAAGGAGCTCGTGGCGGGAACGACCCTCTACCTGCCGATCCATGTGGACGGCGCCCTGTTCTCCGTCGGCGACGGGCATGGGGTTCAGGGCGACGGAGAGGTCTGCGTGACGGCCATCGAAACCGGTCTGATCGGCACGTTCGAGCTCCATCTGCGCGAGAACATGCGGCTGACATGGCCCCTGGCCGAGACGCCGACGCACATCATGACCATGGCTTTCGATCCGGATCTCGACGATTGCGTCGTCATCGCGCTTCGCGACATGATTCACCTGATCGTCGCCCGCACCGGCATCACCAAGGCGGAGGCCTATGCCCTGTGCAGCCTCGCGGCGGATCTGCGGATCACGCAGGTCGTGAACGGCAACAAGGGCGTCCACGTGATGCTGGACAAGAGCCTGCTGCAGAAGGCCCAGCGTTAAACCGTCCCATCCGGCGGCGGCTCGTCTCCGAAGATCGAGCGGCCGCCGTAGGAATGCGACTTCGCCCGCTCCTGCCGGATATGCTCCTCCACATCGGGTCCCGAGGCATGGCGCTCGAGCTGACGGGCCTGGTCATCGAGACGCTTGAGGGCGAAAAGCTCCTCCTGCTGCCCGAGCTTCGCCTTCTGGACGGCCGATTTCAGCACCCGGATCGTTTCGTCATAGACCCGCACCGGCACCGGATAGGGGTGCCGGTCCTTGCCGCCATGGGCGAAGGAGAAGCGGGCCGGGTCGCTGAAGCGGCATGGTGTGCCATGGACGACTTCCGCCACCATGGCGAGGGCCTGTACGGTCCGCGGTCCCACTCCGGGCGTCATCAGCAGATCGGGAAAATCCGCGGGCCCGCGGTCGGCCGCCGCCGCAAGGCTCCCGTGCAGGCGGCGCAGCACCACGTCCTTGGGCCGAACATCGTGATGCTCCGGCATCACCAGATGCGGCAGCAGGGGCTGCGGGTTCGCGGCAGGTGCCGCGTCCGCCTCGCGCTCTTCAAGCGCCAGAAACTTGCGGGCAACGCCATCGGGTCCGAGCGAACCGAGAACCTCGATCTGGGCCTTGCGCGAGGCCTCGGCCCGGCGGTCGGTGAGATTGACGATCATGCCCTGCCCTTTGCCGTCGATGGCCGTGTGCGGCTCGTCGACGAAGCTTTCGAGATCCTCGGACAGCCAATGGTAGCGGCGCGCCTGCCGGCGCCCGTCGTTCATTCCCTGCTGGACGACCGCCCATTTGCCGTCATCCGTGACGATGAAGCCATGGAGATAGAGGTCGAAGCCATCCTGGATGGCGGCGCTGTCGACCTTCGCCACCAGCCGGCTGGCACTCGCGAGTGCCGAACCGTCGAAGCCGACGCGCTCGCCGATGGAGACCAGTTCGTGCGGCGTCTGGCGCGAGTGCCGCCCGCGCCCGCCGCAGACATGGATTCCGAGTTCCTTCGAGAGCGGGGTCAGTCCGCGCTTGAGGGCACCGATGACACTGGTGGTGATGCCGGAGGAATGCCAGTCCATCCCCATCACGGCTCCGAACGACTGGAACCAGAAGCGGTGCGCGAGCCGACGCAGCAGCTCGTCCCGCCCATAGTGATGCACGATGGCCTCGCTCATCACGCCGCCGAGGCGGGTCATGCGATCGGCCAGCCATTTCGGCACATGGCCGCTATGCAGCGGCAGGTCGGCACTTCCGGCCCGTTTGGCCATTAGGCGGTGTCTCCTCGGAGCTTGGATGTTACAGCGGGTTCTATGCCAAATCTGGACTCGTTGGTCACATCCAGAGCCCTATCATTTGGTGACAAGTTAAGCGCGATGAGCCCTCCTCCCCACAAGGGGGAGGGAATTTCGTTGAGTCTCCCAACGAAAAAAGGCGCCCGGAGGCGCCTTTTAACTGTCTCGCCAGAGTTAGCGGCGGCGCGGGCTCTTTTCGAGCCAGGCCACCTGGGCCCCGTCTCCGCGGCGTCCTTCCGGACGGCCGGATGCGGGCTTCCCTTGAGCGGGCCGCTGTCCCTGTGCCGGGCGCTGGCCTTGTGCCGGCCTCTGCTGGTTGCCGGCGGGCTGGCCGCTCTGCGGCTGAGCGTTGCCGCCGGGCTTTCCGCCGCGACCGCGACGGCGCTTGGGGCCGCGATCGGCATTCGGATCGGCGCTGCGCGGCTGGCCGTGGCCCTGATGCCCGCGGGCATGGGGAGCCGGACGTCCGCGCAGCGGCTGTTCGCGGCGCTGATCGGAAGCCTCACCGGCCGCCGGAGCGGCAGGAAGGCCTTCGGGAAGCGGCATGACCGGCACCTTAAGGCGGGTCAGCTTCTCAATGTCCTTGAGGTAAGCCTTTTCCTCGTCGTTGCAGAACGAGATCGCGTGTCCGGTCGCCCCGGCACGGGCCGTGCGGCCGATGCGGTGGACGTAAGATTCCGGCACGTTCGGCAGGTCGTAGTTGATGACGTGGCTCACGCCCTCGACGTCGATGCCGCGCGCGGCGATATCGGTCGCCACCAGAACCCGGCACGAGCCGTCCCGGAACCCGGCAAGCGCACGCTCGCGCTGCGGCTGGGACTTGTTGCCGTGAATGGCCGCGCCTGCGGTGCCGGCCTTGTCGAGGCCGCGCACCACCTTGTCCGCGCCGTGCTTGGTGCGGGTGAAGACGAGGACGCGTTCGATCGACGGATCGCGCAGGAGCGTTTCGAGCAGGACCTGCTTGCGGCCGGTCTGCACGAAGATCACGCTCTGCTCGACGCGCTCGGCGGTGGTCGCCACCGGCGTGACGGCAACGTTGGCCGGATTGCGCAGGAAGGAATCGGCCAGCGTCGAGATCGTCTTCGGCATGGTGGCCGAGAAGAACAGGCTCTGGCGATCCTTCGGCAGCAGGGTCACGATGCGCTTGAGCGCATGGATGAAGCCGAGATCGAGCATCTGGTCGGCCTCGTCGAGGACGAGGATCTCGATCTCGCGCAGGCTCAGCGCCCTGCGGTCGATGAGGTCGATCAGGCGTCCGGGCGTGGCGACGAGAACGTCGACGCCATTCGCCAGCGCCTTCTCCTGGCGGGAGATGGTGACGCCGCCGAACACCACCTCGGTGGTGAGCCTGAGGTTACGGCCATAAGCGCGGAAGCTGTCAGCAATCTGGCTGGCGAGCTCACGGGTCGGGCTGAGCACGAGCACGCGGGGGCTCTTGGCCCGGCGCGGCTTCGGGTTCGCATTCAGGCGATGCAGGATCGGCAGCGCGAAGGCGGCCGTCTTGCCGGTGCCGGTCTGGGCGATGCCGCAGACGTCGCGGCCTTCCATGGCATAGGGAATGGTCTGGGCCTGGATCGGCGTGGGCTTCTCATAGCCCTCGGCAGTCAAGGCCTTCAGGATCGGCTGGGCCAATCCGAAATCGGTGAAGAGTGTCAAAGTGGATGTCTTTCGAACGGATGCGGTGAGCCGCAAAGCAGGTTCGGCTTGATAAAGCAAAGGCGCTTCAGGGCTCTTTAAGGCGAGAGCCCGCGTGATGGGGCCGTCGTATGATTGAGCGATTGAAGAAGGGAACCGGGGTCTTCGCCGTTTCGCGATTATCCGTCACGCAGTCCCGCTCAAGCTGCTCGATGATCGAGCGCCGTCGCCTGCTGTGCATATGGAGGCTAAAAACCTATCCGTCAACCTCAAGGCCTGACATAAAGCAAGAATGTCTCCCCCCGGCTCAATGCCCTGGCGCTTCGTCTCGGCCCTGTCGTTCACCCAGCTGATCTCCTACGGGACGCTCTTCTACGCCTTCGCGCTCCTGATCGAGCCCATGGAGCGGGAGCTGGGATGGTCGAAGACCGCCCTGACCGCCGCCTATTCCCTGGCCCTCGTCTCCTCCGCCTTCTTCGCATTTCCGGTCGGCCGGCTGATCGACCGGGGCTATGGCCGGGCCGTGATGACCGGCGGCTCCATCCTCGCCGCCCTGTTCCTCGCTCTTTGGGCATGGACGGACCATTACCTGCCTTTCGTGCTGATCTGGCTCGGCATCGGCGCGGCCATGAGCGCCGTGTTCTACGAGCCGGGCGTTGCGGTTCTGGCCTCCCGGCTCGGTCTTCTGACCCGTCGCGGGATCACCATCATGACCCTCGTCGGCGGGTTCGCCAGCACGGTCTTCATCCCCCTCACCCATGTGCTGATCGAGGCTTATGGCTGGCGCGGCGCGCTGCTCGTTCTGGCTGCCTTGAACCTGGCAATCTGCGCCGTGCTGCATGCGTCGAGCATCCCGGCCGCGCCAACTCGTCCCAAGCAGAGCGACGAAAGCCACATCGCCGCCCGACCTGCGTCCGATCCCCGCCGTGTGCTCAAGAAGCCGGCCTTCTGGCTGTTCGTCGTCACCAGCGTGCTCCAAGGGATCATCTCCACGGGGATCCCGGTCCATCTGATCCCGATCCTGCTCGAGAGGGGCTTCACCATCGATGCCGCCGTGGCGGCCTACACGGTGATCGGTCCGGCCCAGGTCGCCGCGCGGTTTATGACCGGATTCGGTGAGCGCGCCATGAGCCTGAGGGGGATCGGCGTCGCCACGATGGCCCTGAGCGTCCTTGCCTTCGCCCTCCTGCCTTTCGTCCCGGGCGGATCCTGGCTGATTTTGGGATTCGCAGGCCTCTATGGTGCGGCCAACGGAATGCTGACCATCGTGCGCGCCCTCCTGCCGCCGGAACTGTTCGGCCGGGAGGATTACGGGGCGATCCAGGGCATGATCGCCATGCCGGTCCGGATCGCCATGGCTGGCGCCCCCTTCGCCTTCGGCGCTCTCTGGGCCTCGCGGGGCAATTATGATGCCGTCGTGCTGCTGTGCTTGGGAATGGCCGTGTGCGCCTTCGGCGCTTTCATGTTAAACCTAGCCTTGGCAAAAGAGCCCTGATCCCCTCGAGAATTCACTTGCTTTTGCGCACGATGCGCAAAAATGGGCCGGTTTCCGCTCTGAACGATGCACAAGTTAGAAATGTTATCAGCGGATCGATTCCCAAAAGTGCATTCCACTTTGAGGTCCGATGCATTAGACGGCTAAGGAAATCATGTGCAGGGTTCCTGGGGGACCCGGGTTGCAAGGAAAGACGAGTCTCGTGACGACAGTGACTGATCTTCTGATCGTGGGCGGCGGCATCAACGGCGCGGGCATCGCGCGCGATGCGGTGGGCCGGGGCCTCTCGGTCGTGCTCTGCGAGCAGGGTGACCTGGCCGGCTACACCTCCTCCGCCTCCACGAAGCTGATTCATGGCGGCCTGCGCTACCTGGAATATTACGAGTTCCGGCTGGTGCGCGAGGCCCTGTTCGAACGCGAGCGCCTGCTGGAATCCGCTCCCCACATCATCTGGCCCCTGCGCTTCATCCTACCTCATGAGAAGGGTATCCGCCCGGCCTGGTTCGTACGCCTCGGGCTGTTCATGTACGACCACCTGGCCCCGCGGAAGAAGCTGCCGGGGACGGAGGCGATCAAGCTCACCCGGCACCCTGCCGGCCAGGCCCTCAAGCCCGGGTTCGACACCGCCTTCGTCTATTCCGACTGCTGGGTCGAGGACAGCCGCATGGTGGCCCTCAATGCTCTCGACGCCTTCGAGAAGGGCGCCGACATCCGGGTCCGCACCAAACTCGTTTCCGCCCGCCGCGAGGGCGATCTCTGGGTGGCGAGCCTCCAGGACGTGGAGTCGGGACAGACTGAGGAGGTCCGTGCGCGGGTCATCGTCAATGCCGGCGGTCCATTCGTGGCCGACGTGTTGAACTCCAAGCTCGGTCTCAACACCACCAAGAACGTGCGCCTGGTGAAGGGCAGCCACATCGTGGTGCCCCGGCTCTTCGACACCAAGGAAGCCTTCATTCTCCAGAACACGGACAAGCGGATCGTCTTCGCGATTCCGTACCAGGAGAAGTTCACCCTCATCGGCACCACGGACATCCCGGTCGAGTCGGTCCCCGACAAGAAGGTCGAGATCAGCCCGGATGAGATCCAGTATCTGTGCAACGTGGTGAACCACTTCTTCAAGCGCCAGGTCACGCCGGCGGAAGTGGTGTGGACCTATTCCGGCGTGCGCCCGCTCTTCGATGACGGCTCGAGCAACGCCTCCGCGGTGACCCGCGACTACGTGTTCGACATGGACGCGCCGCAGGGTCAGGCGCCGGTGCTATCGATCTTCGGCGGCAAGATCACCACCTTCCGCAAGCTCTCCGAGCACGCCCTCGAGGAGTTGAAGCCCTTCTTCCCCAGCATGAAGCCGTCCTGGACGGAGAAGGCGAAGATGCCGGGCGGCGACATGCCGGATGCGGATTTCGACCGCTTCTTCGCCACCGTGCGCCAGCGCTGGCCCTTCCTGCCCGAGCATCTCGCCCATCGCCTGGCGCGGGCCTACGGCACGCGGATGGAAGAGCTTCTGGGTTCCGCCACGTCGCTCGCCGATCTCGGCGAGGATTTCGGCGCCGGGCTGATGGCGGCGGAGGTCGATTACCTCGTGCGCCGCGAATGGGCGCGCACGGCCGAAGACATCCTCTGGCGCCGCTCGAAGCTCGGGCTGCATGTGCCGGTTGACGCTGCGGCCAAGATCGATGCCTATTTGGCCAAGAAGAAAGTGGCGTCCGTCGCCGCGCAGTAACATCGGGGAAGGATATGGCTCGCTACGTTGGTGCCATCGACCAGGGCACGACCAGCTCGCGCTTCATCGTGTTCGACAAGGCCGGAGCGATCGTTTCGGTCGGCCAGAAGGAACACGAACAGATCTATCCCAAGCCCGGCTACGTGGAGCACGACCCGCTTGAGATCTGGCGGAACACGCAGGAGGTGATTCAGCAGGCGCTGGCCAGGAAGGGCTTGAAAACCCAGGACCTCGCCGCCATCGGCATCACCAACCAGCGCGAGACGACGCTGATCTGGGACAGACGTACCGGCAAGCCTCTTCACAACGCCCTCGTGTGGCAGGACACCCGCGTCGATTCCATCGTCGAGGAGTTCGCACGGGACGGCGGTCATGATCGTCTCCGTGACAAGACCGGCCTGCCGCTGGCGAGCTATTTCTCGGGGCTGAAACTGCGCTGGCTTCTCGACAATGTCCCGGGCGCCCGGGACAAGGTCGAGGCCGGTGACGCGATGTTCGGCAATATCGACACCTGGCTGGTCTGGAACCTGACGGGCGGCGTCAACGGCGGCTGCCACATCACCGATGTGACCAATGCCAGCCGCACGCAGCTCATGAACCTCCAGAGCCTCGAATGGGACGAGGAGATCCTGAGGCTCTTCGACATCCCGAAGGCATGCCTGCCGCAGATCCGCTCGTCGAGCGAGGTCTATGGCGAAGCGACCGACGGCCTCGCGGGCGTTCCCATCGCGGGCATTCTCGGCGACCAGCAGGCGGCCCTCGTGGGGCAGGCCTGCTTCCAGCAGGGCGAGGCCAAGAACACCTATGGCACCGGCTGCTTCATGCTCATGAACACCGGCGAAACCCCCTACCCTTCGAAATGCGGCCTGCTCACCACCGTCGGGTACCGCTTCGGCCAGGGAAAGCCCGTCTATGCCCTGGAGGGCTCCATCGCGATTGCCGGCGCCCTCGTGCAATGGCTGCGGGACAATCTCGGACTGATCCAGAACAGCACCGAGATCGAAACCCTCGCCCGCGGCGTCGAGGACAATGGCGGCGTGACCATCGTGCCTGCCTTCTCGGGTCTCTACGCACCGCACTGGAACTCCCATGCCCGTGGCCTGATCGGTGGCCTGACGCGCTTCGCCGACAAGGGCCACATCGCCCGCGCGGCGCTCGAGGCCACCGCCTTCCAGACCCGCGAGGTGCTCGAGGCCATGACCAAGGATACCGATATCGCCGTCAAGGAGCTGCGCACGGATGGCGGCATGGTCGTCAACGAGCTGCTGATGCAGTTCCAGGCCGATATCCTGAACGTTCCCGTGGTGCGCCCCAAGGTCATCGAAACCACGGCTCTCGGGGCCGCCTATGCGGCCGGGCTGGCGACGGGCTTCTGGAGCGGAACGGACGAACTGGTGCGCAATTGGGCCGTCGACAAGCACTGGACACCGGCCATGGAGGCGTCTCGCCGCGAGCGGCTGAATGCCGTCTGGGACAAGGCGATCGCCCGCTCTCTCGATTGGGCGGACTGACGCGAAGAACAGGCGGCAGCAACGCGCATTCGGTGCTGCCGCGATCCTTTTCGATCATGCCGCCGGCAGAGCGGCGCGGATCTTCGAGGCTAAATCCTCCAGCACCTCAGGTTTTTCCATCTGACCCGTATGAGGCTTCAGCGCCACCCCTTCGAAGCGGGGGAGCACATGGAAGTGGATGTGGAAGACCACCTGCCCGCCTGCGCTCTCGTTGAATTGCTGGATCGTCAGGCCGTCGGCCGACAGCGCCTTCTTGGCGGCCTTCCCGACGATCTGAACCGCCTTCGCCAATTCGGCCAGATCGTCGGGCTCGACATCGAGGAGGTTGCGGGCCTTGGTTTTGGGAATGACAAGCACATGCCCGTCACCGCGCGGCATGACGTCCATGAAGGCGAGCACGCGATCCGTCTCGTAAACCTTTTGGCATGGAAGCTCACCGCGTAGGATCTTCGCGAACACGTTGTCGTCATCGTAGGTCATCCCGCCCTCTCTTCCTGAACCATCATCCTGAGCGCCCCGAAGGAACGCCTGCGCCACGTCTTTTATACCGTTCCAGGCGGACAATCATCTCTCCTGATCGGCGTCCGCGCCCGCAGCCAAGTCCCCTTGTCGAGAGTCATCCCCTGCCGACGTCGCAGCATTCCTGGCTCCTGATTTCAGACGACGAGAATAGCCGCCGATTTATTCGCAAATATAACCACCCTCCAACTTGCGATGATGCAAGTACCTTCTTGGTTCATATTCCCATGAACAAGATGTTGCCACGTTTATCCAGCTCAAACATTTGAGCCAAGCGTAACAATTCGCATCGAATGAATATTTTCATGGAATTTTTTTGCAAAGGTTCGCTCTTCCTCATCGGAACCATCGAATCCGAGAGCGGTTGAAGAAGCACGGACACGATTCGATAAGGAGGCATAAATGACGCCAGGTAGTTCGACCTCGAAGCGTGGCTTCGCGTCGATGGACTCTGACCGGCAGCGCGAAATTGCGAGCAAAGGGGGTAAGAGCGTTCCCGCCGAGAAGCGGTCTTTCTCTCAGGATCGCGAACTCGCCTCCGAAGCCGGCCGCAAAGGCGGTCAGGCCTCGGGCAACACGCGTGGCAACCAGGAATAATTCATTTCTGATGCATACGGGTTTGGGGGCCGCTGAGCGGCCCCTTTACTTTTGAATTCTACATAAAAGCTCGCGGCGCCTCATCCGGATGCTGCCGTCTTCATGATCTTCTTTTCCGAAAGGGATAGGGCCGTCGCGGCCAGCATGATTCCCATGCCAACACCTTCGGCCCAACCGAAGGGCTCATTCGCATAAACGACCCCGACGGCAACGGCGATGATCGGGCTGACGAAGGCATAAAGCCCCGCCCGAAAGGCGCCCCAGTCGCGCACGAGCCCAAGATAGATCCAGAACGCGATCAGCGACCCCCCAAATACCAGGATGCTCAGGCCGAAAATGGCTCTTGCGTCGAAAAGCCCGGCGAAATGCGCTGGATCGTATCCTTCGATGAGGAGGGAAACAGGGACGAGCGCAATTCCCCCGATGAGGCTCTGCCAGAAGGCGAGCACCAGGGGCGGCATGGACAGGGTCAGCGGTCGGCTGATCACCGAGCCCCAGGCATAGGACACGGTCCCGATGGCAACCGCGATAAGACCGAAGATCGGCATCGTGCCGCTCTGAGCCTCGCCCGTTCGACCGGAGAACAGAAGAACGAGCCCCAGGATCCCGAGCCCGATGGCGCCGATGCGCCGCATCGTGATCCGCTCCTGGCCGTAGAGGGCTCCAATGCCCACCAGGAAGATGGGCATCAACGACAGGTTCACGATCGCGGACAGCCCGCTCGGAGCTCTCGCGACACCCCAGAACAGGAAACTGTAGCAACCCGTGGTGATCAGGAGAGAGGCGACGACGATGCGGCCGAACTGGCTGGAGCGCAGGGACAGGCCTTGCGCCAAAGCGACCACAAGAAAGCAGGGTCCGGCAAGCAGAAAGCGCATCGCGGCGAGAAAGATCGGCGGGACGACCTCCGAGGCTACCTTCATCGGCAGCCACGTCAGTCCCCAGATGAGCGCCATCAGGGCGAAAGCTGCGATGCGACTCACGCTCTAGGCCCGAAGACGGTCATTCCGTTTTCCAATGATCGATTGCGACCGGCCCATCGTGCCAGCAGGGAGAGGGATTGAACAGCCGATTGCGCGGCTCTTCACAGGCAAGGCAAGGTTTTTTGAGCTCGACCGGGATCGAGCTTAGTTCCTGAAGTTGAACTCCGCCTTGCCCAAAGTGGCCTCAACGAGGACGGCTTCGGATGGTCCATAGCCCATCATAGCCCTGAAGTCGGGCAGGCTTGGAGGCCCGAACACAAGAGTCCCGATGTCCATCTGGCGGACGATTTCTCCGGCGAGTGTCACCACAACATCGAGCGACGCGATATCCAGGTATGCGGCTGCCTCGAGGGCGACGTCTGACGCGGTATTGTGCAGGGAACTCATCAACGCCAGCAGGCAGTACTCGTCCATGCTCCCGTGACGGGATCCGAGAGGCCGATGGGAAAACGGCCTGCCTCGCTGCCGGGTCAAAGCGAAAGCCAGCAGCAAGGCGTCCGACACGATGCCCTTGGCCGCTTCGGCTTGAGTATAGGATGCCAGCCCCTGCTCCGGCCCGTCGAGAAGAGCCAGATCGTATTGATCCTCGAGGCTGCTGAGCGACCGGAATACGTCGATGCCCCCCACCATGCTCGGATGAAACAGGAATGCGACAGATCCAGGAGTTGCCGAATGCAGGGACACTTCAACCATCTATAGACAAACCTTAGATACGCGGACTGCTTGCCGTCGGCACCACGTGGGGCAATGCCGGGACGAGCAGATGCCGTCTCAGCAACAGGGGGCAGGTCACCTCGTCCTGACTGCAAACGGGAATGATGCCGCTGAGCATGGAGGCCACAGACGGCCTGTCTCTCGGGGGGGAACTCGAAGCGAGCCGGGAAAACTCATCTGGAAGCTCTTCCTGGCAAAGCACCGCGTCCAGTTCATTCGTGGCTGTCATCGTCGCTCCCTCCGCATTGCGCTTGGAACGGCAACGTATGCGCCAATCCTCGGTTCCGTGCGGCAAGACGTCTGGCCCCTTTGCGGGCAGACGGGAAAGAATCTCGTATGGATTTCGGAACCGCCCCGATGGAACGGCGTTCGGATCTCAACCGGTCCGAATGCCCCCTTGGACTGGCACCTTCCAGGCGCAGCTGAATCAGCTGCGCCTTTTATTTTTGGTGATCCGATAGCGGCACCCTCCAAAACGAAACGGCGCCTGAGTTTCCCAGGCGCCGCCTCTCAGCAGGAACCGCTGTGCCGATTACTGCTTCGGCGCGGTCGTGGCGCCGGTCGTTCCGGTGGTCGAGTTGTTGGCGTTGTTGTCGCCGTCCTCATCGAATGCCGGGGCAGCCTGAAGTTCAGCCTTCGTCATACGAAGCATGACGCGCTCGGGCTGGTTCTGATTGCTCGAAGAGGTATTCGCCGCCGTGTTGGTCGAGCCCGCAGAGCCCGAGCCAGACGTGGCTGTATTGCCCGTCGTAGCCGTCGAGCCTGTGGTGTTCACGTTGTTATTGCCGCTTTTGCTGTTGTCCATCGCCTGGGCCTGCTGGCTGCTCATGAACTCCAGCGACTTGAACGGAACGGCCACATCCTTTTCGCCGATGCCAAGGAAACCGCCCACGCCGACGACAGCGGCCATGACTTGACCGTTGCGATCCACGATCACGTCATTAATGTCGCCGATCGACTCGTTGTTGGCGCTGACCACACGGGTGCCGATCAGATCAGAGGCCATGATCTGGTTCATTTCCATCTTGGTCATGAACTGGCCGGACGTGGCGCTGCTCTGGCCCATGGAAGCCGACGATTGACCCGCGGTGGATGAGCCGGAAGCGCCTGGCTGCATGGCCGGCGAACCTGTGGTGGTCGTGCCCGAGCCCGAAGCGGCCGGACGGTCAGTCGGGGCCGACGGAGACGAAGTCTGTGCGAGGGCGGGCGCAGCCGCGAAAGCCGTCACGACAAGGCAAGCTGCCATATGCTTCTTCAGCATTGTTTCTTTCTCCTGAGGATCCACTAAAAATCGCGTTGTGCACCGAAGTGCGCGGGAGTGTAACGCACAGCATCAGCGACCGTTCCGAATATCGACCCAATCAAGTCAATGTTATCCGGATCTATATTGTGGAACCTGGAAATGAATACTTGTTAATATTGTATGACAACAGATCGTCCGTGCCACCTGCCCGCCGACAAGCAGCAACAGTAACGCCAACATTGGCAACTACTTTTCAGACGAATGGTTCCAACCTCGAATCGCGGGACGATTTAGTCGGGTCCGGAACCCGGCGACCTCACATGATCGAATGTCGGATCAGATCGGCACCTGTATCGGAAGCCTGGAACGTCAGTTGGAATTGAGTCTGCCTTGATGGATGCAGCTTGCCGCCAGCTATTCAGGAAAGCGACTGCTCGAGAAGAGCCAGACAGAGGCTCGGCATCCGGTTGGCGCTCGCCTTGGCAAGAGGACTGACATCGCCCATGCAACCGACCGGATTGCGGCTCTTTGGCTTCTGTTCCTGCGGAGTTTCGTTGCCCTCTTTGCGGCGGGCGGGGTATTGTGCGACCGGGCCCTGCACCTCTTCCTTCAAGGTGACGACCGGCAGATCCGTATCTCGCGCGAAGGTCGTGACACCGGTGCGCGGATCCGACTTGTAGAGCACCTTTCCATCATGGTCCCGCAGGATTACCGCAGCATTGGCAACCCCGACGAGCTCCACGATCGATACCGTCATCGGGTTGCGCGCAGGAACTGGCGCGGCCACGCGATCACCTCTTGTCGACACAGAGTTTTCGAAGGGTAGCGACCCGGATTGAGCCAAGGGAGACATGTTGAAGGACGCAGGGGCGAAACTTCCGGCCACGAAGAAAGCCCCAGCCAGTCCGACCAAAGCTACAGGTGTACGGAACATCCCTCTCTCCTGCTATCTCAGCTCAACAATTCGGGGAAACAACGCGACCGTATCTTTGATGTTCCTGTCTCTCTGCGTAGGACCGACGAATAAAAAGATCTCATGGGCCAGTGACCGCCGGATTGGTGAGGTAAGGCGGTCACCTCACCCCGGAGGCCGCTCATGCTCTACTCGCCCTCAGCAGACGCTTCATTCTCGCACAGCACCCACACGATCTA
>NZ_VOSK01000459.1 GCF_009296175.1 Microvirga tunisiensis
TGCCGGGAGGGCCGACGAGCAGCACGCCGCGGGGAATGCGGCCGCCCAGGCGCTGGAACTTCTGCGGGTCGCGCAGGAACTCCACCACCTCCTGCAGGTCTTCCTTGGCCTCGTCGATGCCGGCCACCTCATCAAACGTCACGCGGCCATGGGCTTCGGTGAGGAGCTTCGCCTTGGACTTGCCGATGGACATCAGACCGCCGCCGCCCTGCTTGTTCATGGCGTTGCGGGACAGCCAGATCACGATGCCGATCATCAACGCAAACGGCAGAAGTGAAAGCAGCAGACTGCCGAGCAGGCTCGGTTGTGGCGGCGGCTCGGCCCTGATCACAACACCCTTCTGCTGCAGCTGAGCGATGAGGCCGGCTCCCTGCGGAATATAGGTGGTGACGATGCCGCCCGCGGAGCGCTCTGCAATCACCTCCTGCCCCTGGATAGTGGCGGAGCGGATCTCCCCTTGCTCGACTGCCGTGACAAAGGCGGAGTAAGGGAGCTGATCAGGTTGCGGTCGCGCCGTGCTTTGGAAGTAGAACATCGACAGCAGGGACATGACCGCAGCGGCTATCGCAAAATTGCGAAAGTTAGGCGCGGCGTTGGGGTTGTTCATTGCTAGACTTTCTGAACGGCAGAGTTCTGGCTGAGATATGAGGGCAGCAGCCGGCCCCAATCCTTTCCCTGAGCACTGTCATCTCTGGAAGATGTTCGGCCCCGGATGGACTCGGTCGAGGTGATCACGCAGCAGCGCCATGTTGCGTAGGTTCGAGCGGTAGAATACGTCGCCAACCCAGCCCACGAGCGGAACCGCGCTGATGGCGAAATCGACACCGACATTGCCAACCATGCGCAGGAGCGTCCCGGGCGGCACGCCGAGGCGTCGCGCCTCCCAGATCAGGTAGGCCGACATGCCTTTCGAGGTCAGCATCCCAATGGCTGGGATCAGGTTCAGCAGCGCGTCGGCGCCGAAGCGGAAATTGGTGCCGGGCACGCAAATGGCGCTGTCGAGAAACCGCGCCAGTGCATCAAGCCGTGTCCGCGTCTCGGTGGCGCGGAAGGAGGTGCCGCTGAGAGGGGATGCGTAGGAATAGGACGTCACAGTGGTCTCCCAGTGCGGAGCGCACATCATAGTGCTCCTCAGGTGAGAGAGTCCGACATCGCAGCCTATAGAAGGCTACCAGAGGGGCCCGGACCCCGATAAATGATAAGGTGGGGGTTGGGGCGCCTGGGTTCAAGGCAATGGCCTCAACCCGCTCCCCCTCGGTTCGCCTGACAATGCGACCGACAGGTCCTGGGCCCATGTTCCGAACGCGGCTCCTCGGGCCGTGCGATAGTCCGCGGCGGCGAGCTGATGCCGCCGCAGATGAACGAGGTTAGCAATGGGATCATGGATTGAGAGGAAGCGCTGAACCTGCCCGGCCGACCTGAAGCGCTTCATCTGCCGCTCTCGTCGGCGAGTGGGTTGGTGTGAATTTTCCACTCGATTGTTTAAGCCTTTGTGCTGTCGATGTTCGATGCCCAGGCCCGTCTCCCTGCGAGCAGCGCCATAGATCCAAGTTTGTCCGTGATCATGACGCGCGGGGCCACGGCATGCTTCTTCAACAGCTTGCGCATCAAGCGCTTGGCGGCCTTGCGATCCCGGCGGCTCTGGACCAGCACATCAAGGGCAAAGCCATCCGGACAGCCCCCCGCCACAGATAATGCCGCTTCCCGGCAATCGTGATGACGACCTCATCGAGATGCCATCGGTCCCCGGGACGTCGAGTGCGGCGGCGGATCTGATTGGCAAACTCTCGACCGAACTTCTCAGCCCAGCGTCGCACCGTCTCGTGACTGACCTGAATTCCACCGGCCGCGAGCATCTCTTCAACCATGCGCAGGCTGAGCGGAAACCGGAAGTACAGCCAGACCGCGAGGCTGATCGCCTCGGCTGGGAAACGGTGGCGAGCGTAAAGCGAAGGGGGGGGCTTCTTCATACCGCCTCATACACCAACTCTCGATCGAATCTCGTTTATGTGACGATGCCGTCCGACGGCTCGAATGACCTGAGAAAGCTATCGACAACCAGTTCAAGGCGGTCAGGGCAGAACTCCTGTTGAGGTCTGAGGCTAATCGTTCGGGCTTCGACGATCTCCCTTGAGCACTCATCCTTACATCGATCTGTGCTTACGCGCCTGAACCAGATAGGCCGGAACAGTTGTCTCCCCAAGCGCCTTGCAGGCTTCCAAGCGATGGAGCCCCTCAACCAAGACAAAGCGATGGCCGTCTGGCCGCACCAGAATGGGCGCATCCTGGCCCTTATCCATGATGCTCTCTGCCATGGCCTCGACCTTGTGCGGATCAAGGGTCTGACGCCGCTTCACAGGCACATAGACATCTTGGATCGCGAGGATCTGCCGCTTCAACACCATTCCAATTGCTCCAGTACAATGTCGTCTCGGAGGAAGCTTATGCGCAACAAGTTGGCTTGCGTAGGAAGGCGCCTCTCGAAGAGAGGCTCGCGGATCCAAACCGTCGCGCTGTATCAGAAGGGTTCGGATTTTAGCTATCGTCGGTTGAACCATAGTTGGATAGTAAGACGAGAACCCAGGGTCCCCCCAGGGCAATAAAGGCCATCACCGATATGAGTGTTAGAGCTATCGCCTCTTCTGAAGCCATAGGCGCCCTCTAAGCTTTTCTATCATCACTGATGATGCGGGAAGTGCCCACGATCCGGTAGGGCTTAAGAGAACTACCTCTCACAAATCCCGATAGCCTTGGTGATGCTGTTCTCCAACCTCCTGCCAGTGCCGGCCGCCATCATCCGAATTCCTTCCGGACGAAGTAGGCGAAGGCTGCTGCTGTAGGACAGTGCAAAGCTGGCTATGGTTTGCCCGCCTGGAGATGCGGCGGCTCCCTTGCTCAGGGGCCAGGTGTGGAGAGGCCGGGACGGTGCCGTTTCGGCCTCTCCTCCTGCTCAATCCGGCCGGCTGTCGGGCCCACACGAAAACTCCCCCGCCGGGGCACCCAACGAGGGAGCTGTCGGACAAGAGTCGTTTGCGTGTCTTCGAAGGTGGATTGATGCTCAGGAGGACCAACAATCCACGATCTGGAGAATGCACCCTGCGCCCGACCGCGGCCTTCACCTAAGTGAAACGGGACCGGAGATTCCGGCTGGATCGTCTCGCAAGTTGCTTTGAGTATTCAGGCCCCGGCTGAGGCCTGCTGCGGAGCGGGTTTTACTGAATAGCCGGCGCAGGGTTCCATAAGCCTGCGAGAACACTTCCCGAAACCTTCAAATCGCGTTCCATACTGCCTGCTTATCGGAATTACAAGATGATCATCTCAATCGCGAAGAAGCGGCTTCCAACCGCGGATTAGCCTGTCGGAGCAAAAATGCGGCGGATCTCCAAAGATCCACCAATAGCCCATGCGTGTCCGAGGGTTGAAGATCCAATACCCCACGGTCAGAGGGAGAACAGGTGGATCATCGTCCTCAGCCATCCAGAGGATCACAGGCGTACCGTCCCGCGGTGCGGCGCTGATTGGGGACCAGCCGCCACTCATGGTTTTTCCTGATCACTCGTCAGCAGGAGCGCCGTGTTCCTCGGCGACCTGTTCGATGGCCTGCGCAAGATCGGCTTCGACTTGGCTCAAGGCCTGCGAGTGGGCGATTTCGGCGCGGGTCTGCTCGATGGCCTGATGGGCCAGTTCAATCGTCTCCTCAACCGCCGCATCGAGAGATTGCGCGTTCTGTTCAGCCATGATCCTGGGCTACTCGCCCAATAGGGCCAATCCTTGGCGATCAGAGATCCCGATAGCCTCGCCGCCGCTTGGCCCGTGCCACTGCCTCCAGCGCGGCCCCGGCTTGGATCTCGCTGGCGAAACCCACTAGCCGTTCCTATTCACCAGAGTTTGTTTCGGGGCCTATTTGGTAGCGCGGGCGTGCCGATCCGCTGCGTTTCTTTCACCGCGGCAAGGTCTGGAACGTGGGGAACGCGTTGGCAGGGACGGGATGGGATGACCGGGGCGATGGCAGCCCCGGCGCTCAGGGCGAGGCCGCCCGGGGCTGGGGTGCCAGAGCGCTCGCAAGACGCCGGACGAGATCCGCTTCCGGACAGCACGAGGCAAAGGCCAGTCGGATGCGGCTGGTGGTTTCCTGCACCCGCACGGCGATCTTGAGCAGGCGCAACCGCAGCGTTGCGAACTCCGCCCGGGCGAGAT
>NZ_VOSK01000460.1 GCF_009296175.1 Microvirga tunisiensis
TGATGGGCGAAAACCAGTTGCCGAAAGTAATCGCGGGTGTCAGATTCCAGGACGGCACCGAGATCGCAACGACGCCAACACACAACGTCGCCTGATCGGCCCCATCACCCAAAATCCAGCATAGGTCCGATCCGAGCCGGGTGGAGGACATTCGGGCCGAGGCAGAGGCGGCCCGGGAACTCGGCTTCGATGCCCGCGTCCTCGACAAGGCACCACTGCCATTCGCGACGGCCGGAGCTCTGGAGTTCCGCGATCAGTCCCAGTTCAATCCAGCCCGGTATCTCGTCGGACTGGCGGCTGCGGTTCAGGCCCGCGGCGGGCGGATCTATGAGCACAGCCGGGCCGTCAGCTTTGATCATCCCGACCGGTGGTCCATCGGAACTGGCAAAGGTCAGGTAAGGGCCGATCATCTTGTGGTCGCGACCAACATCACGGTCAAAAGCCCGGTGGGCTATGCCAACCGCACTCAGCCCCGCTGCCATGTGGCTATGGCCTTCCGCACCGACCATTCGGAGGCACTCGATGGCATGTTCATCAGTATCGACGACCCCACCCACTCTATCCGAACCGGACGCGACGCGGACGGACCTCTGATCATCACCTTGGGACCGCGATTCAACACCGGACAGGACGGTGATGTTGCTCGCCGTTTCCGGGAGTTGGAGGAATGGACCCGAGCCCATCTGCCCGTGCGCGAAGCTGTCTGGCGCTGGTGCAATGAGGATTACGATACTCCGGACCGCATGCCCTTCGTCGGACAGCCGGATGTTAAAGAGGCACCCGGCTTTTATGTGGCTACAGGCTTTAACGGCTGGGGCATCAGCAACGGCACCGCAGCAGGCCTGGCGATTGCCCATGAAATCGTGGCGGGCTCCCGGCTATGGGGGCGGCTCTATCAGCCGGACCGTCCGCCCCCGAAGGACTTCCACAAGAGTGGCGACACGCAATCGATGGTCGGTGACGTGGCGCAGATCGCCCCCGGTGAAGGTGGGGTCGTCGTCCGGGGTGACGAGAAGATAGCGGTCTGGCGGGAGGATGATGGTACCCTTCATGCCCTCTCGGCAAGCTGCACGCACAAGGGCTGTACCGTGACCTGGAACAATGCAGATCGCACCTGGGATTGCCCGTGCCATGGCTCGGTATTCGAGCGTGACGGAACCGTGATCCATGGCCCCGCCCGTAAGTCGCTGCCACCACGGGAGATCGGTTGACGGACAGACCCAGGTTGATGACCGTGAGTTCATGAAGGCAGCCGCGAGATGGGTCGGTTTGGCGGGACGGCGGCCGACCGCGAGATCGACGACTTCACGACCGCCCCATGCTCGCGCCCAGGGTGACGAGAAGCTCGTCCAGTTGCTCGAACTGCTCGGGCATCCCACCCTCCATTCCCGCAATCGTGTCATCGAGAGCTTCCTTTGAGGGATAGAGTTCGTGCAGGACCAGCAGCGTCTTGCCGTCCTGTTCCTCAAAGGTCACCGTCGTCACGGGAGCGTCATCACCTTCCTCATTGGTCCAGACGAGGCGGGAGTGCGGCGTCACTTCGATGTACTGACCGAAGAATGCCGTGGAGTTTGACGCATCGTGGCCGAACTCGAGACGGTACCTGCCCCCGACCCGAACATCCATCTCGCAGGAAAGCAGGGGTACGCCGGTCGATTTCGGCGCCCACCACCGCTTGAACAGCTCGGGCTTGGTCCAAGCCTCGAACACGATACGCGCTGGGGCGTCAAAGGTTCGTGTAACGACCAGCTCCCGGTCGGACTTCCGTTCCACGGTCGTGCGGTTCTTCGTGGGGGTGGGCTCACTCTCTCTTCTTTCGTTCATCGCGTTTCTCCCTCCGTTTCAATTCCTTGACAACCTTGTCCAACGCGTCGAGCGTGCATCCCAGAGCTGGCGGTAGCTCTCGATCCAAGCCGCCTCTTCCTCCAGTCGGCGTAGGCCGAGCTTGCAGGTCCGCACGCGCCCGACCTTCTGTGTGATGACGAGCCCCGCCTGATCCAAGACGTCGACGTGCTTCTTCATGCCTGTGAGGGTCATGTGGAATTTCTCGGCAAGGTCCGTGATCGAAGCGTCCGCACGTCCGAGCTGCTCCAGAACGCCGCGTCGGGTGGCGTCCGAGAGCGCGGCGAACGAAGCATCGAGGCGGGATCTCGTATACTGAACCATCTGGTTCAGTATGTACTGCGGATTGGCGACATGCAAGGGGAGACCGAGCGCGATCCTTTGCCAGCCGCGTTCCCCAAACTGACCCATCTCGCCGCAGCCTTCATTTGCTCACGGTCATCAACACGCCCTGGGGCGCGGCAGCGCTTTCGCTGCTCGGTTGGCATGGTAGCGGGACTGGGCCCATGGGTTGGCGCTGACGGACGGCTAAGATTCCAACGAGCCACTTGAGACAGCTCACATGATTGTGTTGGTCTGCCCGCCGTCCCTCAGTCCAGGCCCGGTGTATGATCCCGTACGGCTTGACGGGAATCGCCCATGCTCGAGCAACCCGCTATCATTCGCCGGCATTCGATCATGGTCCGTGTGACACACTGGGCCAATGCAATCTGCTTGCTGATCCTCCTGATGAGCGGCCTCCAGATCTTCAACGCCCATCCGGCGCTCTAATGGGGCAGGCCTCTACGTTTGATCAGCCGATCTTCGCCCTGACAGCGACGAATAGTGATCAAGGCCGAACCAAGGGTGTCACGCAGCTCTTCGGACATTCATTCGACACCACGGGTGTTCTTGGCGCGTCAGCCGGATCCGGAGGAAATCTCCAGGAGCGCGGCTTCCCGTCTTGGCTGACCCTGCCGAGCTACCAGGATCTCGCAACCGGGCGGCGGTGGCACTTCTTCTTCGCCTGGCTGCTCGTTCTCAACGGCGCTGTGTACCTTCTGTACAGCATCGTCAGCGGCCATCTGCGACGCGATCTCCTCCCGACGGGATCACAGCTCAGGAAAATCGGGCATACGATCCGGGAGCACCTGCTCCTGCGCTTCCCACGCGGAGACGACGCCCGGCATTACAACGCTCTCCAGAAGTTGGCCTATCTGATCGTCGCCCTGGTGTTGCTGCCGCTGGTGTTTCTCACCGGCCTGACCATGTCCCCCGGGGTAAATGCCGCCGTTCCCGAACTCCTCACCCTCTTCGGCGGCCGGCAATCCGCCCGCACGATCCACTTCCTGGCCGCATCCGGACTGGTACTGTTCGTCATCGTGCATGTGGCCATGGTCCTGCTGTCGGGGGCCTGGAACAACCTGCGCTCGATGATCACCGGTTCCTATGTTCTTCCGGGAGGCGCTCATGCGAACCGATCCTGAGCGACGCAGCTTTCTCAGGCGAGCCGGTGCCTTGGCCGGAACCCTGGCCCTGGGCGGCTGCGATCGCCTCTCCGAGGCACCCTGGTTCCGGCAAGTCCTCGACAGTGCCGAGAGTGCCACCCTAAGGGCGCAACGGTTCCTGCTCGGTTCAGGCCCTCTCGCCCGCGAATACACCGAGGCGGATCTCTCGCCCGTGTTCAAAGCGAACGGATCAACGTCGGTCGACGACTTCGACTACCAGACCCTCGCCGAGAAAGGCTTTGCCGGCTGGCGACTGCAGGTCGATGGCCTGGTCGAGCGCCCGCAGCAGCTTTCCCTGGCCGACCTCCGGACGATGCCTTCACGCACGCAGATCACGCGGCATGACTGCGTTGAGGGCTGGAGCTGCATCGGCAAATGGACCGGTGTGCCGCTGGCCCATGTGCTGGAGCAGGCTGGCGTGCAACACCAAGCGCGTTACGTCGTGTTCCACTGCGCTGACACGCTCGAACCGACGCTGGATGGCACCGGCCAGTACTATGAGAGCCTCGGGTTCGAGGACGCCTATCACCCGCAGACGATCCTGGCTTACGAGATGAATGGCCAGCCGCTGCCGATCCCGCATGGGGCGCCGCTGCGGCTGCGGGTGGAACGTCAGCTCGGCTACAAGATGGCCAAGTACGTAATGCGGATCGAGCTCGTGGAGAATTTTGCCGGAATCGGCCGCGGTCGCGGCGGTTATTGGGAAGACCGCGGCTATGAATGGTACGCGGGCATCTAGTACTACTGTGTCATAAACTTTGTGTGGCAGCAGGGACATCGTGGGAGCCTTCGCACGAGAGTGCAGATGAGTTCAGCCCGGATGGTGGCGATCGACTGGGCGACGTGGCGTTCGGGGCGGATGGGTG
>NZ_VOSK01000461.1 GCF_009296175.1 Microvirga tunisiensis
ATCTCGCCCGGGCGGAGTTCGCAACGCTGCGGTTGCGCCTGCTCAAGATCGCCGTGCGGGTGCAGGAAACCACCAGCCGCATCCGACTGGCCTTTGCCTCGTGCTGTCCGGAAGCGGATCTCGTCCGCCGTCTTGCGAGCGCTCTGGCACCCCAGCCCCGGGCGGCCTCGCCCTGAGCGCCGGGGCTGCCATCGCCCCGGTCATCCCATCCCGTCCCTGCCAACGCGTTCCCCACGTTCCAGACCTCGCCGCGGTGAAAGAAACGCAGCGGATCGGCACGTCCGCGCTACCAAATAGGCCCCGAAACAAACTCTGGTGAATAGGAACGGTTAGCGTTGGGCGTCCTGGTTGTACGTCTCGCTCTACCAGTATGGGCAGCAAAGGCATCGACATCGGTTTCGCCCGACCGCAGAAAGTCGAGGAAGCTTAATCCTTTGTACTTGCAGATTTCTGAGATACTCAGAAGAACAAGATAGTCACGCATACCCTTTGGCGTACTCGATCCACCAATTACGTTGCGCAGTCGCGCGAATGCTTTGATAGCATGCTCTGCATTATTGTTATTCCAAGGCACATTATCATAGTTCAAAAACGTAAACATCTTATCGCTGCATTTCCCAAACCTACTCTTGTAACCTACAGCCACCTCAGACTGGAAATCGCGCTTTGCAACATTGTCGAAAAACTGCGCCGTCTCCTTTCTATGCTTCCGGAGATAACGCGCCTTTAGGCCGAAGCGATCTATAGTTTCGACAATCGAACGCAAAAGAAGTCCAAATTCGTTCGCAATCTCCTGCATCTCCTCGTTATACGGATGTTCCATTAAATCGTCATTCAGATCCCTCATGAGATGGATCAGGCACTTTTGCTGTACACATTCCACCGAGTCGTAGGCGGCATAAAAATCTGAGACTAAAACTCCCTGAAATGCGTCAAGGACTTCATGAAGTGTGCTTGAGTCACGAGACTCACTGTAGATGTAGGCTACTTCGTCGAAGCTCGTGAACACCCATACATAACTAACTTTTCCATCGACAATTACTTGTGTCTCGTCAGCGTGGATAAGTGGCCCGTTTACTATTCTCTGAAGTATCTTACGATACGCATCAGAATATCCGTAGGCCACAGCGGTTTTGATTCTGCTGATGGCATCGTGGCCAAGCCTCAGGCCAAAAATGTCATTAAGGCTCTGCGAAACGAGCCTGTTGGAAATCCGCAACTCAATCAGGTGGTAGATGACGTATGACCTCAGCCCTCGACCGTGGTGCTCTACGGAAAACTTTGAAAAAGTCCTTCCACACGATCTACATCTGTATCGCGGATAGCTGAACTTAGCATGTAAGAGCCTTATCCCAATACGGGTTAGTTTTAGATCATGACCAACTTTGGTCCGTGGACCGTGTTTGTAGATCAGGCCCGATCCACAATGCGAACAGCGCTCTGGGCGCGGTTCCACGACAAGAAACGTATTCTCTCGCCTTGGTCTTTTTGCCGCTGACCTTCGGCTCAGGCGCTTTATACTATCATCAGATCGCACGTAAACACGCTGACGCTGGTAGTCCCAGTAAGCAGCTTCATTAATCGGCTTGAAGTCAGATATCGCATACTGGATTGGTCCGAAGCGGCCTCGATACCCGTGTTCAAGCGCGTTGACATTGACGCTGACCTCGCTGGATGCGCCTGCGGGCCTCGCGGCACAGATTTCAGCAATAGCCTCGGCCACCCTCTGGGCGGCTTCGCAGTCCTCAGCATTATAAATGATCAACTTCTGCTTGAGGCTCGGATCACCTGTCGCTTCCCATTCTGAGCGCCAGATCAGAGCGTGCAAACCGGAGGAGTCCGCCTCTGACCAACAGAACCCGAGATAGCCAGCGATGTCTTTCAAACCGTTCGAGTGAGTTGGGAAGTAGATGTGGGCGTAGGTCAGACTCAGCAAATTCGTCGATGTGGCAATCAGCCGATCTACGAGATCGATGTCGTCGGGGATCTCGCAATAGCGTTCCTTCATCCGTTTTAGGAACTGTGTTTCATAACTCCCGTAGTGAAAGAGGCGGACATCAGAGATTGGCGAAAGGGCACGCACGAAGGATCGCCACATCTCGCACTCGTCTGATAGATCGTCAGCCCAAAACGAGAGATGAAGATCCTCATCACCACTCCGGTACCGCATTCCGATCAGGTAATAGAACTCCCGATCTGGAACACCCTCCACATCCAGGTAAACAGCGCCGGATGTTATGGCGAAGGTCGGAGTATCCACGACATGGATTCGATTGGCATGGATCGCCAGCGCCTTCAGTGCGGGTTCGTGCTTGGTCGCCTTCGCCCTATTCCGTGCTGAACGCCGCCTGGGCCGGTACGTGCAGGAGAGTTGGGCAACAGTTGTTATGCCCTTACGGTTGAGCTTCTTCCGCTGCTGCTCCCTCAAGGTAGTCAGGAGGCTGAGGTCATCCTTTTCGAGGGCGATCTGCCGACAGTGCGACCGGAATTGGCATTCTGAGCAATGTTTGTTGAGGGCCAGTGGAGTCGGGGTCGTGGTCGCGTACTGTGCCTTGAACCTATCAACAAGCGAACGGACCGCCCTGATCAACTTCGTTAGCTGGACGGTCGTGGACGTATGGTTCGAACCATGGATGATCCTAGCTGTGGCTGGCGTTCGGCCTGTCAGTCGGGACAGGGCCAGAGCATCAAAAGCGGCGAGGAGCCTATCTGAGGATGATAGCTTCTCACTAGGCGAGAACCGTATGGGACGGTCTGTGGTCTCGGCTCCACCTCGGCGAACAGGCACTCGCTCTACGGCATGAGGTCGGGCCTGGATTTCGGGAAGTGAGATTTCGGGACCGATAGGCAGGCAGTAGTCCTGTCGTCGGAGTGCTCGTAACGAAGGCATGCCTTGGAATATCTCAGTTTCAGAGACACTCGCGCACAGCCATTTGAGGGCGTGTGTCTTGTAGGTTTCCGCAAGGCGGTGCTGCCAATTTTCGATTTCAAGGTCACTGGGAGCAGCCCCATCCAGCAGCAGAAATGCCTTCATCTCACACTGGAGATACGCCTGAAACACGATATCGGTGATCGGCATATGCGGCTTCATGGAACCACTATACTTCAAGGGAGGCAGATGTTTGAGACATTGGCAGTTACCAGTGACCGGCTGCCCTCTGCCCCTGCCCTCCTGTCCTCGCCTGCCCGATAGGGATTCGGACGGTCCTTCGAGCGCACTGTCTCCCGCTTCTGGTTCTCCCTGACCAGCCCCTTCCTATCGTCTCCAGAGCCCCTCCCCACGTTCCCGGCCAGCCTCCCCCGCCAGCCGCTAAAAATATTTTGTGCTGACCGTGCCAAGCTCAGCGATCAGGGCCTACCAAGAAATTATCCGACCAGGACGGACGAGTTCGAGGAGCATTGCTGGGAGGGTCTAACGGCTGCGAGGATGAGCAAAACTAGTTTTAAGGCTCCAGAATGCCCGTCCCCACGTTCCAAACCAGCCTCTCGGTGCTCATTCTATCCGGAAAACTGTTTTTGGCTCTCTTCGAGATCCAATAGTCGAAGCCGGAAGATGGTACTGATCGGGACATTACTGTTCTCGTGGCGCGGCTGAGAAGTTCGAACCTTTAACATAGATTAGTTGTTCACAGATGGTTCGAGGCAAATCGTTTCTGAAAGTACATTGTTCACGACCACCTCTTGTATTTGTCGGGTCATGGGTTTAGCTCCTCGTTATAATCTGCCCGCGAACTTGAAAGCGGGCATCCGAGGTCGCTGCCTTAACAGCAACCTCAAGCAGAGGCTTATCTAATGGCTAACGAGACCACACCAAACTACATCGAGCTTGCGGCTGACATCGTATCGGCCTTCGTGAGCAACAATTCCGTACCGCCCTCAGAACTCCCCAGCCTGATCGGCAATGTTCACGCTGCACTTCAGAATGTCGGCCAGCCCGCTGTGAAGCAGGAAGAGGCAAAGCCAGCGCCTGCCGTCTCCGTGCGCAAGTCAGTCACCCCGGATCATCTGATCAGCCTCGAAGACGGCAAACAGTATAAATCTTTGAAGCGGCACCTTGGACCTATGCCGGAATGTGGGTGATGACGGTTTGAGAAAGGCGACGTATCGAGGCGGGTGTCGAGCCTGCCAGAACCTCTTCAGGAGAGCGATACGTCATGACCGAGACTACCAACATTGTTCGCCT
>NZ_VOSK01000462.1 GCF_009296175.1 Microvirga tunisiensis
TGCGGATGAAGGGAGTGCATCACGTCCTCCTGCGGTGAGAAGCTCGGCGTCGCAGGCCGTCAAAGCGCCAAGTGTACTCCTCAATGGCGTAACGCACCCGATCCCAACAACGTTCCGCCACCAAACACCTACGGCACACTGCTGCGCGGCACACGGAAGGAGCTGCACGCTCGGATCGCCGCCGTGTTGGAGGCGCAGTTCCCGGACACCGTTGAAACCCAGCCGGAACTGCTGGCTCGTCACATCACCGAGGCGGGGCTCGTGGCACCTGCCATCGGGTACTGGCGCCAAGCCGGGGCCCGAGCCCGCCGGCGCTCGGCTGAGGTGGAGGCGGCCAGGCATTTTCGCCGGGCGCTTGCGCTAGCCGCGAGCTTGCCTGACCCGCGCGAGCGTGATGAGCTGGAGCTTGACCTCTGCATTGAGCTTGGGGGCGCGCTGGTCGCCACGAGCGGCTATGGCGGAGACGAATGCCGCGACCTGTTCGCGCGGGCGCGCACGCTGTGCGATCGGCTTCAAGATGCCAATCCAAAGCTCTTCCCGGTGCTGTATGGCCACTGGGTCTACGAGCACGTGAACGGCCGCCTGACAAACTCGATCGGTCTCGCGGAGCAGTTTCTCAGTCAGGCCGAGTGCGCCGCCGACCGGGCGCTTGAGATGATCGGTCACCGGCTGGTCGGGTTTACGCTGCTGGCGCGCGGCCGAGCCGATCTGGCCCTGCCGCACCTGCGTTGCGCACTCACCGCATACGATCCGACGCGCGATACGCCGCTGGCGTATGTGTATGGCCAGAACCCCAAGGTCGGGGCTCTGATGGGCGCCGGTATGGCGCTCGGCCATCTCGGGTTCCCCGACGAAGCGGCCCGAACGGTGCGCCAGGGCCTGGACGAGGCGCGAATGCTTGCCCACTCGAACACGCTCGCCTGGGCGCTGTTCCACGCCAGCCTTTTCCACTTGCTCCGGCGCGACCTGGTCGCAGCGGAGGAACTGGCCGGCGAACTGATGGCGATTGCGCGGGAGCAGGGTGCGCTCTTCTGGGCCACGAGGGGGCGCGCCCTACTGAGCTGCGCCCGCGCCGGGCGGACCGCATCGACGGACAACCTCGCTCAGTTGCGCCAGAACCTTGAGGCGATAGATGCGGAAACCTCGTGGCGCGTCTTCACGCCCTGTATCGTCGTCGTAGCGGCGGAGATCCTCTGCACTTCAGGGGACATTCACGGTGGGCTCCGGCTTCTCGAGGACATGCAGCCGTGGGTCGAGCACTGGGAGCAGCGCCTTGCCGAGGCGGAAGGCTATCGTGTCCGCGCCGACCTGCTCCTTACGACCGCCGCCGGTGAAGCCGAAGCCGACCTGTTCCGGGCCATCGACGTCGCTCGGGGTCAGAGCGCGAAGACGTTTGAGCTGCGTGCTGCGACCAGCCTCGCCCGGCTCTGGCGGCACGACAAGCGCCAGGAAGCCCATGATCTCCTCGCCTCTGTATACGACTGGTTTACCGAGGGCTTCGACACGCCTGATTTGAGATCGGCCAAGGCGCTGCTTGACGAACTCGGTGAGTAGAAGGCGCTGCCGTCTGCGCGACATCGCTCAGAGTGCTCAAGATGCGACGGTCGAAGTCGCGTTCGGAACAGGGCTCGTCGAGTTCCAGACGACGACTCGGAACCAGACTAGCGACTCCGTGCAGATTATGGGCGGCAATCTAGTGGTGTGGCGGCGCCCGAAATAGTGCGTCATCGTGGATGCGGTCAGCGACACCTCGGTCGCGGTTCGGCCAAGAGGCGCTGCGTCGTACTGACCAGGCGGACGGCAGTGGCAGCACCCAAGGCTCCCCTTCGGGTCAAAGCGTAATGTTGAGGGCACAAAATGAAGGTCTGCTTGCGCCACTGATTCAGAAATCCGGATAAGGTCGGCCCGGTGCCAAGTTCAGACCTTCGTTCCGAAGCATTCTCTACGCACCGCCCGTAAAAAGCGCTAAGATTGACTCAGGTCCGATGTCATCTTGTGCCACGGACCCCATTGCTCTCGGCCTCGGCTTCGACCTTTCAGTGCCATAGAGTGAATTGCAAGCCTAAAGGTGACACGACAGATACGCAGCCGGAGCCCTAAAAGCAGGAGAATGACGATGAAGTCCTTGCGAGTCGTTGGTCTATCTCTCCTCGGTATCGCCCTTGCCCTTGGTGGCGTCTTCGCACAGGGCAAGAAGTGGGAAACCGTCAAGATCGCCACGGAAGGCGCCTACGAGCCGTGGAACTTCACCGGCCCTGGAGGCAAGCTTGAGGGCTTCGAGATCGACCTCGCCAGCGAGCTCTGCGCCCGCATGAAGGTGAAGTGCGAGATCGTGGCCCAGGATTGGGACGGCATCATCCCGGCGCTTCAGGCGAAGAAGTACGACGCCATCATGGCCGGCATGAGCATCACCGAGGAGCGCAAGAAGACCATCGATTTCTCGAATCCCTACGCCGCCGGACCCAACGGCTTCCTCGTTTCCAAGGACTCGCCGCTCGCCAAGATGCTGGGGACCGGTCAGTCCTTCAATCTGTCGACCCAGCAGGCGGCTGCCGAAAAAGCCATCGCCGATCTGAAGCCGCTCCTGAAAGGCAAGACCATCGGCGTCCAGACCTCGACCACTCACGCCAACTTCGCCGACAAGTACCTGAAGGATGTCGCCGAGATCCGTGAGTACAAGAGCACGGAGCAGCACGATCTCGATCTGGCCGCCGGCCGGATCGATGCCGTTCTCGCCGACGCAACGGCGCTGAGCGGGACCTTGCGCAAGCCGGAGTTCAAGGACTATGCCCTGGTCGGCCCCTCGATCACCGGAGGCCTTCTTGGCCCCGGCGTGGGCGTCGGGCTTCGCCAAGGCGAGACTGACCTGAAGCAGATGTTCAACGATGCGATTGCCGCCGCCAAGGCCGACGGGACCGTCAAGAAGCTGTCCGAGAAGTGGTTCAAGATCGACGTGACGCCAGTCACCTGAGCGGGTTCACCTCGAGGCGTCGGATGCGGCGCTCGAGATCGGAAGCGTCTGTTGCGGTATCGGCCTGATCGCATCAAACCCGGCCACCGCCATTCACGGCACTTTTGACGCTGCGGTTCACGCCAGTCATCACCAGACGGCTTGGCGCAGCAGGAGGTCACAATGACCCGATCGCGTGCTGGAGGGCGGCTCTCCCTGGTTGCGGCGGTTCTGCTTTTCGGCTCGCAAGGCTTGGCCCATGCACAGCCCGAAGTCGATTTGGCACTCGTGCTGGCGGTGGATGCCTCCTCCTCCATGGATGCCGACGAGGCGGACCTTCAGCGGCAGGGCTATGTTGAGGCCTTCCGATCAGCCGCCGTCCTGAACGCGATCCGCAGCGGGATGATCGGGCGGATTGCCGTTATCTATGTGGACTGGTCGGACGCTTTCGACCAACGGATTGTCGTCCCTTGGACCCTCATTGGCGAGGAGGAGGAGGCCAGGGCCTTCGCCAAGAGGCTGGAAGGAAAGCCGACGCGTCGAGGCTCTGGTGCCACCTCGGTTTCAGGAGCCATCGACTTCGGCCGCCACCTCTTGATGACGGCCCCGTTCGAGGCCACGCGAAAGGTGATCGACATTTCGGGAGACGGGACCAACAACCATGGCCGGCCGGTGGCGCAAGCCCGTGGCGCGACTGTTCTGCAAGGCATCACCATCAACGGGCTGCCGCTCGTCTTCAAGCGTCCGGATGGACCATTGGATCTCTGGAATGTCGGGCGCTATTACCGCGATTGCGTCATCGGAGGCATGGGCGCTTTCATCATTCCCGTGCACGCCGCGTCCCACTTCGCCGAGGCGATTAGGTTCAAGCTCGTTCGGGAGATCGTCAGCCCGGCCCTGGAGCCATTGTTCAAGTTGGCAGACGGCGAGCCTCTGATGGATTGTCGGGAGGGCGCCTCGAACCGCTCGATGCGATAGTGGTTTCGCCGTCCTGTGATGGTCGCAACAGGCTTTCCAATGACTCACTTCAAGGAGACCATGTTCGAAATGAACAAGCACCTTGTTCAGCACCTGAAATGACGCTCGCAACCGTCGAGTTGTAATCGGGATAGGGGGGAGCCTCGCGGTTCCACCCCTCCCACACCACCGTACATACGGGTCCGTATACGGCGGTTCGTCGGATTACTCGACTGGCTGGACGTGGACAGAGGCGAGGCCGAGGCCTCTGA
>NZ_VOSK01000463.1 GCF_009296175.1 Microvirga tunisiensis
CCTCCATCGCTCCGGTGGCGCAGCTGCTCGCCATGGACCGGACGACCCTGACGGCCGCTCTGAAGCCGCTGGAGCGGGACGGCCTCGTGGCCATCGCCCGGGATCCCGGCGACCGCCGCAACCGCCTCCTGCGCCTCACGGACAAGGGGCGGGAGGTCCTGGCCTCGGCCGTCCCGATCTGGCGGGAAACCCATGACAACGTTGAGGCCTGCTTGGCAGAGAGGGAGCCTGCTGATCTACGAGGAGCACTGAAGGCCCTCTCCTGAGATAATCTGTCTCGCTACATGGGTTCAGCGCCGGTCAGGCCTGTGTGTGTTCACCACCCCGGCTGCCGGGAGGCGGCATCCGGGCTCAGACTTCCGCGGCCCGTGCGAGCATCACGCCCACAGCACGCTGGACGCTGCATTGTTCGTGCTGACCCGTGCGCTCTGAAGAAGGGATCGGCGCAAGATCTGCTCCTGGTTGAGCGCTAACGCAGTACGTAGCAGGAACATGCTCTCCAACGCAGGTGTGTCGAGCGGGCCGGCGGCCTAATACGCCTCGGTTCGGGCGTCTGAGGAGCCATACGGCATCGCGGACGCGTCGACAGAAAGGATGCGGCAACCCGACAGATCTGCCCGAACGAGTGACTCTGCTTGGAGGCTGCATGGACAGGCTTCGCCCGAAATAACAGCGCTTTACCCGATGAATATCCAGGCACTTTGCCCAACGCATAGGGTCAGACTTCAAGCCTCGCGCCACCAGTTGTCGATCCATTCTATCCTAGCGCTCAATCAGGAACGGATCTTGTGTTGGCCTCAGCCGGTCATCCTCTTGCTTCCGGGAAGCTGTCCTCATAACGCTACAATCCAGAACTCGGATGTGCCTGCCTTGAGGCGTGTTGAGGCGTTCCTGCCGGGACGTGGACGAGCCAATCCGCCTTGGTTGTTACACCTGCGAGCTCATAGAGGTCGGCGCAAGATCAGCAAATCTTGTTCCAGTCCCACAACGCGGAGGAACACCTGAGGAGCGTGTGATGAGCTGCATCAGTTCGCCCCCTGTCGTGCCAGTCCCGGCGCTTGCGAGCCCCTCCTGAATGGCAGGACCTCAGAGCCCGAACAGCCTTTCAAAGAAGTTCTTTTGGCGCCTGGGGCGCCGCTGGGGTTGGCTCCTGGCGCTTTCGCCGGCATTGGCGTAGCGCGAATCCTGTCCGGCGCCACCCACACCCGGCAGGCCTACCGGCTTCTGATCCTTCAGGGCGATCTTCATGAAGTTGTGCCAGACTTCCGTGGGCAGGTTGCCGCCAGACACGCCCTTGGTGGGCGTGCTGTTATCGTTGCCGAGCCAGACGCCGGCAACCAGATTGCCGGTGAAGCCCACGAACCAGGCGTCCCTGTAGTCGTTGGTGGTGCCGGTCTTGCCCGCCATGGGCCAGCCGGGGACTTGCGCTTTCTTGGCAGTGCCGATGACGAAGACGTTGTGCATCATCGCGTTCATCATGGCATCGATGCTTGGATCGATGATGCGGCCGAGACCGCCCGACGCCGGGCGGTTGAAGAGGAGCTTGCCATCTGTAGTCTTCACTTCGGTGATCACATAAGGCACAACCGCGAAGCCCCCGTTGGCGAAGGCTGCATAGGCGCCCACCAGCTCCAGAGGTGTCACCTCGGAGGTGCCGAGTGCGATCGTGGGGTCGGTTTGGAGCGGCGAGGTGATGCCGAGGCGCTGGGCCGTTTGCACGACGGCCTTGGGCCCGACCTCCATGTTGAGCTTCACCGCCACGGTGTTGAGGGAGAGCGCGAGAGCATTGCGTAAGGTGATCGGCCCTCGATAGCCCCGGTCATAATTCTCGGGCTTCCAGCCGTTGATTTTGACCGGTGAATCCGTGCGCACGGTGTCGGGGGTGAGCCCCCGCTCAAGGGCCGTCAGATAGACGAAGGGCTTGAAGGACGAGCCCGGCTGCCGGCGGGCGGAGGTCGCCCGGTTGAACTGGCTCACCTCGTAGTCGCGGCCACCCACGAGGGCTGTTACAGCCCCGTCCGGCCGCATGGCCACGAAGGCGCCCTGGCTGACGTTAAACTTCTGCCCCTTGGCATTGAGCTCATCCACCAACACCCGCTCGGCGGCCGCCTGCATGGCCGGCTCAAGGGTGGTCGAGACCACGATGTCGGAGTCGATGGTGCCGACGACGTCGTCGAGCACGTCCACCACGTAGTCAGCGGCATAATTGGCGGAACCGGCTCGTTGTGGACGCACGGGCTCGGTTGGTGCGCCGAGCGCCGTCTTGGTCATGTCCGGCGTGATGAAGCCGAGCTCGTTCATAGCCGCGATCACGAGTTCGGCGCGGGCCTGCGCGGCCTCCGGGTTGCGGTTGGGTGCCAGACGGGACGGAGATTGCACGAGGCCCGCCAGCATGGCGGCTTCTGACAGCGACACCTCGCGGGCCGACTTGCCGTAATAGCGCTGGGCGGCGGCCTCGACGCCGTAGGCGCCGGCACCGAAATAGACCCGGTTGAGGTAGAGTTCGAGGATCTGGTCCTTCGAATACTTGCGCTCGAGCCACAGGGCCAGAATCGCCTCCTGGATCTTGCGTGAGGCGGTGCGCTCCGGGGTCAGGAACAGGTTCTTGGCGAGCTGCTGCGTCAGTGTCGAGCCGCCCTGCAGGCCGCCGCTGTTGCTCAGGTTGCGGTAGGCGGCGCGGCCGAGGCCCGTCGGATCGATGCCCCAATGGTCGTAGAAGCGCCGGTCCTCGATCGCGACGAAAGCCTTGGGCAGGTAGGGCGGGAGCTCCTCCAGCGTGACGGTGCGCCCGCCCGTTTCGCCGCGGTTGGCAAGAAAAGAGCCGTCGCTCGCCAGGATGGCAATGTTCGGGGGCCGTTTCGGCACGGTGAGCTGATCGATCGGCGGTAGCTGCGAGGCGTAATAGGCGACGATGCCGCCCAAGCCGATGACGCCGCACAGGCAGAGCGCGAGCCCGGCATAAACCACCTTACGGAAGAACGAGCCACCGGGCGCGCCCTGGGCCTTCTTGGGTCGGTGAGGCCCGTCATCGCCGGTTTGAGAGGCTCCTCTACGCGCCGCGGCCTCGCCCTCCCGATCCTCGGACGTGGGACAAGAGTCCAGCTCCTGCGTTTCCGTAGCCGGCGCGTCGACAACCGGCTCACGCCGGTCACATCCGTTCGCCACGTGTGATCAACCCCCCCATTCATGCCGCTGGTGCAATCCGGCGTTTCTGCCATAGGGTCTTGGCGCAACCAAGCCCCGGAGTGGACATGCATATCACTCCCCGAGACCCCACGCGTGAGAGCACCATCAACTTAACTGAGTAAAGGCGGTTTTCCGCTGTTCTCAGCTCTTCCGCGACCGGTCACCGAAAATGCGGGGCCCGCTCCGGATCGAAGCACCAGGGAAGGCAGGTAAAGGCGTTAAGTGGACGGTGCCATCCGGGGTCATAGGTGATCCGGGGTCGAAGGATCCTGCATGCCCATTCACTTGTGAGGCGGACCAGAGCAGAGCGGCGCGTCGTCTCCGCTCATCAGGAGCTTCCAGTGCCTTGAAAGCCTTGCCGTGCCAACGCGGGGTGCTGATAGGCTGTTCCTCCAGCGGAATGTCAAGTCTGGGGGCTCTCTATCACAGGGCGAACATTCCACGGTTTGCGATAGAGCCCGTCTGAAGTCAGACCTGTGTCAGATCTCGGAAGGCGTTGCAGGACCTCTCCCGGCTTCGCCATGATCTTGCTCCCTGCCCGGTGGGTAAGAACCTCCAGCGCATAAAAACGCCCCGGTGAAAAGCGTGACGGTCTTCGGCCGGGGCGTCTGTGGCTGTAGGGGGCTTATGCCACACCAGCTAAGCTAGCCGTTCCTATTCACCAGAGTTTGTTTCGGGGCCTATTTGGTAGCGCGGGCGTGCCGATCCGCTGCGTTTCTTTCACCGCGGCAAGGTCTGGAACGTGGGGAACGCGTTGGCAGGGACGGGATGGGATGACCGGGGCGATGGCAGCCCCGGCGCTCAGGGCGAGGCCGCCCGGGGCTGGGGTGCCAGAGCGCTCGCAAGACGGCGGACGAGATCCGCTTCCGGACAGCACGAGGCAAAGGCCAGTCGGATGCGGCTGGTGGTTTCCTGCACCCGCACGGCGATCTTGAGCAGGCGCAACCGCAGCGTTGCGAACTCCGCCCGGGCGAGAT
>NZ_VOSK01000464.1 GCF_009296175.1 Microvirga tunisiensis
GCCGCGGACTGGAAACGGCCGCCGCGCGAATGGCTCGAGGCCAAGACCCAGTTCGCCGTCGTCTTCGGTGAGCGGTTCGTCAGTCAGTGACGAAAACAGGCCGCCGCACAAAATATCCGGCAGTCCCAAGATGCATCGGTGACGTGAACCCGTCCCTCATTGATTCCCTATTTGAACTGGACGGCCTCATTCACCAGCACGACACTGAGGTATGCCTCAAGATACGATCCAATCCCCACTGAGGTTGAGGCGAATGGCGGCAATTGAGCCCAGATCGTGAGGCAACCATGAAACGCAGAACCTTCACCCAATCCATGCTGGTTCTATCCGCAGCCCCTCTCCTCGCCCGCCAAGCGAATCTATCTCCTGTTGCTACCGCAGAGGCGTGAGGTCCGCCTCTCATGGGCGACTCCATCACGGACGTGCCCGGGATCAAGGTCGGCTATTACACCCTCACCCGCCGGCTGACGGGCTGTACTGTCATCCTGTGCGAGGACGGCGCTATGGGCGGCGTGGATGTGCGTGGCTCCGTCCCCGGCACCCGGGAAACCGACCTGCTCGAGCCCACCAACGCTGTCTAGCAGGTCCAGGCCATCCTTCTCTCCGGTGGCAGTGCCTACGGGCTGGAGGCCGCCACCGGCGTAATGCGCTATCTTAAGGAGCGCAAGCTCGGGTTCAAGTTGCGCGCTGGCGTGGTCCCGATCGTGCCGGCGGCCATTCTGATGGACCTCAGTGTTGGCGATTTCACCATCCACCCTGATGCCGAAGCTGGATACCGAGCCTGCTTGGTGGCCGCATCGGGTCCAGCCTCAGAGGGCAATGTCGGGGCAGGGGGCGGGGGCAACCGTGGGCAAGATGTTCGGCTCGGCCTTCGCCATGAAAGGAGGCCTGGGCACCGCCAGCCATCGGGTTCCAGGCACGGATGTCGTGGTTGGCGCCATTGTCGCTGTGACCGCAGTCGGGGACATCTGCCATCCCGAGACTCGCCAGATCCCTGCTGGTGCCAGACGGGAAGAGGGGCAGGGGTTCCGAGACACTATGGCGGCGATTATGGGCGGCTACCGTGTTGTCACGTCCACGGGAAGCAGCACGACGATCGGGGTGGTTGCCACGAATGTGCCGTTCACCAAGGCCGAGATGAACAAGATCGCCCAGATGGCCCACGACGGCTTCGCCTGCAGCATCAATCCCGTGCACACCATGTCGGACGGTGACACGATCTTCGCGTTGTCTACGGGCAAGGCCTCATCCGTCGGTGCCGATGTCTCCGCCATTGGGGCGATCGCCGCCACCGTGATGGCGCACGCTGTGACCCGTGCGGTGGCTCAAGCCGAGAGCCTGACCGAGCTTCAACTCCCAGCCCACAGAGACTACGTGAAGGGGTGGATGGAAGACCGGCCATCTCCGTGAGCGGGGAGGGGGATCCACGGGGCGAACATCCCCCCTCACGATGCTTGCCGTTCCGTGCCATGGACAGTGGTCCATCGAGGGTTGCCCCGCTTTGCCTCGGACCTCAGTAGAGCGAAATCTGCGGCACCTTCTTCCTGAAGCGGCGACACAGCGTCATCGCGCCTTGAGCACAACAGAGCCATTGTAAGCCATGTCACCGATGTCACCAGCGGCCTTGCTCTCAAAGGGCAGGGGCAAGCCATTCCTTGATCTTGCTGAACTTGAGATGGTCGGCCACCGACGTGGGAGCCTTGGCACTCTGTTGGACCGCGTCCAGCCTGGACCTCACCTCCTCTGTCATCAGCAGGTCAGCTTGCCGCCCGATGGCCAGGGCGCCTTCGAGGACCTCGAGGCGATCCTGGAAGCTCATGCGATATCGCAGGTGCTGGGCAATATAGACCTCCCGCTCCCACTCAACCTTCGCCGTATCGGCGCAGGCCAAGCGGGTGACGAACGGCAGCAATAGCTCGCGCTCCTCATCACTGGCTTCATCGTTCAGGAGCATCGCCAGGCGGCAGATCGGGCGCGAGAAGCAGTCGGGCATGGTCTCGACGGCCCGGACCGGCTGATAGGGAAAGCCAGCCGCAACAATCGCCGCCTCGTTGATGCAGGTGCCGCCGTCCTTGCCAGGGAAGACGTGTGAGCCTCGTTTCAGCTTCCAGTTCAGGATGTGATCGAAAGTGTCCATGGCAGCCATCCTCGTGGCATGCCCCCACCCCGTGATGGTGATCCCCTGACAGCTCACCTGTCAATCGCGAGGGTATGCCATGCTGGAGTACTGAACTTGAATGATCGGCGGTGTGGCCGCTGGTGCATCGAAACCGCCTCAGAGCGCAGTGGCGGGGCAACCTGGCATCCCATGCCCAAACAGATGCCGAACTCACTTGAGTGAACAACATTTACCAGCGAGGTGGCTACACCACGCCATGCAGGGACGTCGGCAGCGCCAGCCCAGCCTTCTGCGCTCGGTCGAGTTGCTTCTTCACCGATGAGGCTGACCATGTGAGGCCGCCGCGTGGGGTCCGCTCGCGCATGCGCTCGAGCTGTGCCCCGATCTCTCTGAGAGAAAGGCTGGGATCGGCCATGGCGATGCCGGCGATCAATGTCATGAGGCGGTCCTCGGGGCTCTTGCGCGGTGCTGGCTTGAGGAGGGCAGGGTCCGCCATATGCTGCGACACCAGCTTGCCCACGGCGCGCCGCAGGCGGGCCACCGTCCAAGAGTGTCCGCTATCGCCCAGCACGCGTACAACGGCCTCCCAGGGATGATCCGGGCGCATGCGACGAACTGTCGGCATCCATTTGTCCGCACCGGCGATCACCTCATCGAGGTAGACCTTCTCACGGGCCAGGGCGATCTTCCGGATGGCGTCCGGCCGGTGCTCGCGTATGCCCGGATTTCCGGGCTTCTTCCCTCTGGCTTTGGCGGCCTTGATGCCAGCCTTGGTGCGCTCCGAGATCAGCGAGCGCTCCAGCTGCGCCACTGCACCGAGCACCTGCAATGAAGAACACCCCTTGGGGTGTCGAGGTATCGATGGGATCCCGCAAGGATCGGAAATGCGCCTTCTTGGCCTCCAGCATCTCAATCACCTCAAGGAGGTGGCTCACCGAGCGCGCCAGACGGTCCAGACGAACCACCACGAGGACATCACCCGGCTTAATCTCACGGAGGAGCCGCGCCAGGACCGGGCGCGCCCGGCTCCCGCCGGAGCCGTGCTCCTGGTGGATCTCGGCACAACCGGCAGCGCGCAACTCATCGAGCTGGGCATCGTGGGCCTGGTCCTCGGTTGAAACACGGGCGTAGCCGATCAGACGTCGTTTGGCAGAAGGGGAGGGGGCCATCGCTGCGCCATCACGCGAGATCTGCAGACAACTGCAGCTGCATCGATGCCTCCCGCAGGCGCCGATCCCTAGTCCAGATTGTGACCCCGGGTGTAAGTTGCGCCGCCGTGAGAAGGTGGGCGTCAACATAGCCAATGCCGATGCCGTACAACTTTCTCGTCTCGATGAACATTAGAGCCTCATTATCCCTGGCCACCGTGGCTTGTGGGAGGCTATGCAACGCCTCCAGTACTGCGCTGGCGAAGACTGCCGAGGGCGATTTCGCCCGTTACGAACGGATGGGCCAGAACACGCCCGTTCTCCAGCAGTTCGGTCAGCTTGGGATCTCCGACCTTCAGGTGATCGATCCAAACGGAGGTGTCGACAATGATCACTGGCTGTCGGTCGGCCGACGCGGAATGGGTTTCAGATCAGGCTCACTGCCGCCAAGCCGGGCGAGCCTGCGAGCACTTTCGCGCTAGATCAAGGCTTTCAGCGCTTCGCGAAGCAACGCAGACTTCTCCTGTACGCTGGTGAATGCTTGCGCTTTCGCGACGAGATCATCGTCAAGAGCAACGGTTGTTCTCATTCGGGCCTGTCTCCTTATCATCAAAAATAACATCATTCGATGACAAATCCAGTGCCACCGAGCAGGGAGAATCATGTTGCAGGTCAGACACTCTGATCAGCTTGATTCGATAGGATTATTTACAAGCCCAGCGGGCGCTCTGTACACTTTCGCTCTCTATGAGCAACCGATCGTTTGAAAACGTTTCTCAAGCCATTTCGTTAACCAGATGTGGAGGGGAGGGCTTCTCTCAGACCTGCAAAAATGGCTTAAACACGAGGATCTTAGCGGCTCGGCTGCCACTCATTGGGGCTCC
>NZ_VOSK01000465.1 GCF_009296175.1 Microvirga tunisiensis
TTTGCGGCCGCTGCAGCCGCAGCACCAACTCAATCAGCTCTTCCTTGCTCAAACGTTCAAGATCGCCGCGGCCCATACCAGCAGGGAATCAGCGAATCCCAGTTGGCGCAAGGGCCTGGGTAATTACTGATCACTTGGAGGGCAGCTATTCGCAACGTTCAGCGCAAGTGACCCATACCCACCCGCAGCCGCCTCCAGAACTCTCCTACTGTCCAGTTGTCTCGGCCTGAGCTTTCTTCAGGTACTCCAATGCCAGCGCTAGCGCACGACGAGGACCGGAATCTTCGAGTGGGAGAGCACTTTCATGGTCTCGCTCCCGAGAAAAAGGGCCGAGACCCCGCCGCGTCCGTGTGAGGCCATAACGATCAGATCGCAGCGCTGGCCTTCCGCCGTGCGGATGATCGCCTGATAAGGCGCGTCGGCTTCCATGTGAAGGGTCGTGGCATCAACACCAATTTTGCGTGCGATCTCGGAGGCTTCTTCCAGGGTGCGCTCGGCGTGCTTCTGTATATGCTCCCTGAACGAGGCTGGCGTTTCCTCAAGCTGGTCGGCCTCCAGCGCAAAGACGTGGAAGCGCTCAGCCACAGTGAGCAGCAGGACCGTCGCTCCCACAGCCTTTGCCAAGTTGGTTCCATGTTCGACAGCACGGGCCGACAAGGATGAGCCGTCGGTCGCGATCAGAATGTTCTTGTACATGCAGGCCTCCCTCATCGAGAAGTGAAGCCCCCGAACACCGCGCCCTCTTTCGTTCAGTACGAGAGGAACAAGGGCACCGGGCAGTTCTTGAGCAGCGACTGCGTCGTGCCGCCGAGCACCATCTGGCGCAGCCGCGAATGCACATAAGCTCCCATCACGATCATGTCGGCTCGGGTCAGGTTGGCATGATGGCGCAATGTCTCGGCGACGTCACCCTCCAGGGCGGGCAGGGTCAACTCGCCGACCTTGATGCCGTGGCGGGTGAGATGCGGGGCAAGGTTGGCACCAGAGGCAGCCGGCTCCAGATCCTTCTCTCCCGTGACGCTGACAAGTTCGACGTGGGAGGCCTCCCGCAGGAAGGGCAGGGCGTCATTGAGCGCCCGTGCCGCCTTGGCGCTGCCATCCCACGCCACGAGGATCCGTCCTCCTGCAAAGCTGTCCCAGCCTTCAGGCACCACGATGAGCGGGCGACCGCTGTCAGTAAGCACCGCCTCGATCAGCCCTCGGTCAACGGCCAGGGAAATCGGCTCGGCGTCAAGAACCGTCAGATCGTGGGCCCGTGCCAGGGCGGTGAAGCTCTTGATCAGGTCCGGATAGGCAAGCTGCGGTGCCTGGGTGGTGCAAGAGATGCCTGATGCTACCGCGGCCTGTCGCGATGCATCCGCAGCGGCGTGAGCCAAGGCATCGAGCCGCCGGTTCTCGGCGGCCACGAGTTCTTCGGCGACGGTGCTGATGAAGGCATGCGTCAGGACGAGCTTCAACGAGGCGGCCTGAACGGTGACGTGAGCGCCTGCCTCTTTGGCCAGCGAGAGGCCATAGGCGAGGGCCGAGGATCGCTCCTCTGCATCTCCTTCTTCCGTCACCCCGATCAGGATGCCGTGGATGTTCTGGAGCATCAGAGTTGTCTTTTTTCAGTCGAGACCAAGCTTACGCTTCCAGGCTTCTTCAAGCCAAGTTCTTTCAATCCGGTGCCGTATCAGGGGAGCGGAACGGCACTGCCTTGCGAACGGCTCGATCAGAGACCTTCCAGAGCGGATCGGCAGCGGCATGGAGTGCAAATCGGCCGTCACCGGCATGGCCGGTGAACAGCGGATCATCGCACAGGTTCTCATGAGGTATGGCGATCTGGGGATAAGGCTGCGGCCGGGGTCAAACCACACTTATTGATCCGGCTTGGGAGATCTTGAAATCCACGACCGGTCGGACCAGATCGACGGGATGAAGCATATAGACATGCGCAAGCTGCCAGCAGCAGCACAAGAGGAGCGTCGGCGACAGGTGGTGGGGCTACGCGAGAGCGGCCTGACCTATGAGGCCATTGCCGCCCAGGTGGGCCTGACCCGAACCGGCGTGTTCAACATTTGCCGCCGCTTCGCCGAGCAGGGACTGGCCGGATTGGCCAGCGGACCGCGGGGCCCGGCCCCTGGCACAGGACGGTTTCTCCAGGCCGAGCAGGAAGTCCAGATCCGCGCTCTGATCAGCCGGCACACGCCCGACGAACTGGGCCTGCCCTTCGCCTTGTGGAGCCGGGCAGCGGTGCGGGAGCTCATCGAGCGACACTGTGGGGTCCGGCTGGCGGTGCGCACGATGAGCACCTATCTGGCGCGCTGGGGCTTCACGGCCCAGAAGCCGCTCCGACGGGCATACGAGCAGTCGCCGAAGGCCGTGCGGCGCTGGCTGCGGCGGGAGTATCCAGCCCTTGTGGCGCGAGCCAGAGAGGAGAAGGGCACGATCTTCTGGGGTGACGAGACCGGCTTGCGCTCCGATGATGTGCGCGGCCGCAGCTCCGCTCCGCGGGGCCGGACGCCTGTCGTGCGCCCCTGTCACAAGCGCGCGGGGCTGGGCTTGATCTCGGCTCTGACCAACAAGGGCGAGCTGCGCTGGATGGTGCTCAATGGCGCCGTCAAGGCCCCGAGCCTGATCCGCTTTCTCGCGCGGCTGATCCAGGATGCCCGCGGCAAGGTGTTCCTGATCTGGGACAACCTGCCGGTCCATCGGGCCCAGGCGGTACGGGGCTGGTTGGCCGAGCGCCAAGAGCAGATCGAGGTTTTCCACCTGCCCTCCTACAGTCCGGAGTTGAACCCGGACGAGGGTCTGAACGCCGACCTGAAGCAAGCTGTGACCCGCAAGCCGCCCGCCCGCAGCAAACACGAACTCAAGCGTACCGTGATCAGCCACATGCGCCGACTGACAAAGCTCCCCGAACGGATCCGAAGCTACTTCAGGCATCAGCCATTCCGCTATGCCGCGTAGTTCAAGATCACCCAAGCCGGATCAATAAGAAGATCAGCGTCGTACATGGCCGAAGCGCCCCGCTTTCCGGGGCACTCCCTAATTTGACAGGGCAGCAGCTCAGGCCGCGATCTGAGCCGGTGTGGCCTCCAGGAGCTTGCTCGGGCTCGTGATGGGGATTGTCCGAGGCTTCATCGCCTCTGGAAGCTCCCGCACGAGCTCGACGTGGAGCAGCCCGTTGTCCAGGCTCGCCCCCTCGACCGCAACATGGTCGGCGAGCTGAAAGCTCCGCTCGAAGGCTCGTGCCGCGATGCCCAGATAGAGCACTTCGGCGGTTTTCTCTTTGGGCTGCCTCGCGCCACGGATCGTCAGCCTGTTCTCCTTTGCCTCAATCGAGAGATCAGCCTGCGAGAAGCCTGCCACGGCGACTGAGATGCGATAGGCATTCTCACCCGTCCGCTCGATGTTGTAGGGCGGATAGCTCGGTACTGAGCCTTCCACGCCACCGGGTTGGTCGAGCAGAGATAACATCCGGTCGAAGCCGACGGTTGAACGATAGAGGGGAGTAAAATCGAATGTACGCATAGCATGACCTCACGGATGGAGGGACATGCGAAGGGTCCGCCCTGAGGGCCTGACCGTCCGTATCACGCAGCCAAATGGCCTGCGCTTCTAGTATTTGGGAGGCGTGGCACGTACATACAATGCATAAAATGAAGTATCTTTGTGCAGGCTTTCTACTCTTTTACTTTTATTAGAGACAATAGTGTTCTTAGGTCAAATTGTGTAAGGGCGTGCGGCGCATTGAGGGCGGCTCATCCGCCCGCAGCTTGGCAAGATCCCCAATTGGCATGAGGCGGACCTTAGCCGTGTTCCCGCAGTTGAGGGATGAGCAAGCCTCGATGAACTCCGCTTTACGTTGGATTTTGACCGAGGCTGGATCGGCCGCGGAAGGAAATCATGAACGGGAGCTGGACGTTCGTGAAGGCACAGCCCGTCGGATGAGGGTCGTTATCTTCTATTGGTTCCAAAGGTCCGTTTCTGTGAAGGGTTTCGGATGCCGGCCCATCACGACGCAGCGAGGTGCACCGGGGCCGGCGTCCGGAAGCCTCCAGGGAAGGAACCCGCGGAACGGTTGGGCGCCGTGCGTGCCGCGCTCATCTATGGGGATTTGGGCACTTCGGATCGGGTGCGGGATCCGCGCCGATGC
>NZ_VOSK01000466.1 GCF_009296175.1 Microvirga tunisiensis
TATCCTGACCAGTACTCCGAGCGGCATCTGCGCACACTCCAGCGGCGTCTGAAAATCTGGCGCCGGGATGCGGCATGGGCCATGGTGTTCGGGTCATCGGATCAAGGCTCGGTGCCCGCAGAGCCCTGAGGCTTGCCGGGAGCATGAAGATGAGGCAACGACCATCCGTGTCGGGAGCATTCTTCGGTGAGGCAATACGCAAGGGCAATCTGGGAGTCTTTCCTTGTCATGGCCCGGGTATGATTAGCTTTTCCTGAACCGCTGCCCTGGATTGCCTTGAGAAGCTGCACTGAGATTGCTCATGGACCGGCGTGATCAGATTAGGAAAATCGTCATCTTCGCGGACGGCACGGGCAACGCCTTCAGGAACCGGGAATCGAACATCTGGCGGCTCTACACCGCTCTCGATCTCAAGAGCCCGGACCAAGTCGCAGTCTACATCCAGGGTGTTGGGACGTCCGGCTTCCGGCCCTTTGCCATGGTCGACGCCGCGACCGGTATCGGGGTGCCCTCCAACGTTCGCAAGCTCTATCGCTTCCTGTGTTGGAACTGGCGCCTGGGCGTCGAGATCTACTTGTTCGGTTTCAGCCGTGGCGCTTTCACGATCCGCACGCTGATCGGCCTGATTGCGAGCCAAGGTCTCCTCCCAACCGAAATCGACGGCGCTCCGGTCTCGCGCGCCGAGATGAGGCGTAATGCCAAGGCGGCTTGGCGAGCGTATCGCGCCGAAAAAGTGACCTGGCGCAACAGTTTTCCCACCATCCCGATCGCTCGTGCCATCCGCGACGCCGTTCTGGCGATCTATCGCGGCCTTCTCCGGCAGCGGAGCTATGCAGCGGTTCGCGCCGCCATAGACCCGTCAAGACAGAACGTTCGCATCAGGTTCGCCGGCCTCTTCGATACAGTCGAAGCCTATGGCGTCCCGATCGAGGAGATGAGGACGGCGATCGACAAGGCCATCTGGCCCATATCGTTCCGCAATCGTGTCCTCAGCGACAAGGTGGATTTCGCGCGGCACGCTCTCGCCCTCGATGACGAGCGCACGACGTTTCATCCGTTGCGTTTCGATATGACACATGAGGGCCCTTGGGCCGCCAATGCCCGCATCAAGGAGGTCTGGTTTGCGGGGGTTCACTCGGATGTTGGCGGCGGATACCCTGAGGATGCACTCTCGTATGTGCCGCTCACATGGATGATCGAAGAGATCGCCGCGACGGCCACGGGACCGGACGGCGGTTTGCGTCTACTGCCGAGCGTTCTTGACCCCTTCCGCAAACAGGCCTCGCCGCTCGCGCCAATCCATGACTCGCGTCAAGGACTTGCCGTCCTCTACCGCTATGATCCAAGGCCGATTGCCTCGGGGGCTGAGAGCGGTGGCCCACCGGTCATCCACCACTCGGTCGCCGAAAAGATGGTGTACGGCACCGAGAATTATGCGCCTCTGACCCTTCCCAAAAGCGCTTATGTCCTGATGCCAGATGGCACCCGGCACCAGATTTCGGGGTTCGACGCCGAAGACTATCGGAAGCATTCCACCTTGGCGCTCCAGCACCCGGCTGCCGCGATGCCGGCGATTGACGCCGTTCAGCGTCTGAATGAACCGAATGAAGCCTTCGTCGCCTTAACACGTGACATGATCTGGTGGCGCAGGGTCGCCTATTTTGCCCTGCTCACCGCAACGCTCGTCCTCATCGGCCTTCCGGTCACCGCATTGTTGTTAAGCGATGCTCTCGACGCCGTTGTGAGCAGTCTTGCATCGGCAATCGGGCGCGAGGACCTCGCGGCATGGGCGCAGAGAAGGCTGGACGATGCCCGCGACGGTCTTGGTTCGAACCTGACCGATCTGTCCACGACGTTCGGCGGCCTTGTTCCGAGCTATGCAAAAGGCTGGGTCGGAGCCCTTGCGATCCAACCGGTGACGTCACTTGTGATTATCGTCGCAGTGCTCGGCCTTTATCGCTTGAACGGCAGCCTGCGTGATCGCATCGCCGACAATGCACGATGCGTCTGGTTCTTCGAAAAACGTCCCGACGGGAAGGCATTCCAGAAGGACCGCGAGCGCAGGCCGGGCGAGCCGGGTTTTCTCGTCACCGTGGCGCGACGCCTGAGGCAATCGCGCGTGGCCGCTTCCGTGTACACGATGGCGTCGCGCTACGTTTTGCCAGGAGCCACGCTCGTCATCCTCGTGGGATTGGCCGCGGCCTTCATGGGCAGAGCCGTGCTCAATTATCGATCCGGCGCAGGCGGCGTGTGCAAAGAAACCGCGGCGAAGAACCTGCTGCGCCAGCCCAAGGACGGCGTCGCGAATCTGGCGGAGGGTTTCCACACCAACAATCCCTGCTGGGGCACAGGCATCTACGTCGACAAAGGACGCCTCTACACGGTCTGGGTCGAGATGTCCGAACCGTATCTCGACGGTCGGAAGGTCGTGGATATCATGGGCTTCCGGGACACCTCCCCGCTCTACCTGCTCGGGCTGCCGCTCCGCCGCTGGTGGACGGCCGACTGGTTCCAGCCCATTGCCCGGATCGGTTCCAGGGGCAATGTGGAGTGGGCTCTGCAGGCGAGCGACAGCGCAACAGCCCCTGAACTGGCCGACGACGCTGAAATCTCAAATAAGGGCACGATCTCAATCTGCGGAGGAGCTTCTGTTTTGGACGGCGCCCAAGTCCAGGAGATTCAAGCCCGCAAGGGCATTCGGAAGAGCTTTGTGTCTCAATTCCAAGCGACTGCGAGCGGTGAGCTCTTTCTCTACCTGAATGACGCCATGACGGCGCTGCCCTTCGGGCCGCTCGTCACGTGCTTTTACAGAAATAACAGCGGATCCGCCAAGGTCACGGTGGAGTTAATGCCCAGTCCCCAACCGCCGCCGCCACAGCCGTATGATTTCTCGCAAAATCGCTAACTGAACCAGGGGAGCATAAGGCTTCGTGAGGCAGCCTGTGAGCGGGGCCTCTCCGGATGGTGGCGATCAAGCCGATCAGCGGCCGTGCAACGAGAGGCTGGAAGGCAGGCGACATGGTTGCCCCACATTATCATATGGTCTCCAATCCCGAGGGGTATCCTCAAACTTGAGGAAGCCTGGGGCATTACATCCCAGTCATCTGAAGGACTCGGTGCTGATGTTGAAGGGCGTGGCCCATCTGCGCTGGAGAGATAGCTATCAAGCCCTGCGAGCCCGCCTGGCAAGCGTTTGTTGCCAGTGCAAGAGCAGCCCACCGAGCTTCTTCCTCAGTGGTATACGAGTAGAGGGTTTGTCCTTCGCAACAAACCGACCAGAGGTCTTCCTGCAGTCGAATAACTTCGAAATGTTGCATGCTCTTGCCCCCAAGTATGGAGCGAACGTACCCGTTCTATCTCGCATCTGCAGCAATCCGGAAGAGGTAGGGGAGTTGCCAAAAGTATATCTCCACTCGATCGCGGGCCGGTCTGATCCTGAACTCGCCGTGCTAGTATCCACCGGACAGGTCTCGAGGAGAGCGGGTTGGGAGCTATTCGGTCCGCCTTTAGAACTGAACCGGACTGACGAAATCAGACCACATGTCGGCTTGGACTGATGCCGAGAATGCCGCGCTGGCGAACCGGCGGCGTGCAGGCCATGTCCCAGAACGAAAACGCCGCCAGCAACCTGCCGGCGGCGTTAAATTCCGAAGGGTGTCGAGAGCCTCAGAAGGGACGCTTGGTATCCGCATAGAATGCGCGGTTGAAGGGCGTCTTGAAGGGCGCCGTCAGGTTAACCGGTGGGTGACTGGATGGAGGCATATGTGAGGGATGAAGAACACCCGTCATCCTCGCTATGCCCGCCACCGCTTTCCGGCTGAAGTCATCAGCTATGCCGTTTGGTTGTACTTCCGGTTTCCGCTCAGCCTGCGCATGGTCGAGGAGATGCTCGCCGCCCGAGGGATCTTGGTCAGCCACGAGACGGTCCGGCAATGGGCGTTGAAGTTCGGCCAAAGCTTCGCCAAGCAGATCCGCCGCCGTCTTCCAGCACCCGGAGACAAATGGCACTTGGACGGTGTGTCACGAACACATTTCTGAAGGAGGAGATGTGGAGCTGTACAAGAGATGAGGGTCGGCCCCTCGAGGTCCGCAGTCAGGTGCCGACCTCAAACCCCTGCAAGCTGCGGCCGTCAAGAGC
>NZ_VOSK01000467.1 GCF_009296175.1 Microvirga tunisiensis
GGCATCGCTCGTCGTTGCCCGCTGGGAGGGTGAGTTGGACCAAGCGCAGTTGAAAGCTGCCCTTCGCGGCCGTCCGCTCGCCGAGACAGTAACCGCTCAACCACCAATCGCGCACCCGCCGAGGAAGATCACTCATCGCAACCTGTCGTGAACGGACAGCACCAACGATGTGGAAGGCGGAGACGGTGCCTGCTCTTACCAACCTCATACATGTCGACGCGCAGTGATCTTCCTCGATCTTGTGGCTCTCCCGCACTTTGCGTGGTTTACGCTGCCAGGAGCACCCGGCGGCGCAGAAGATCAAAGCTGGCGCGTCCATACATGGAGCGCTTCAGGAACTTGAGGCGCGTGATCTGACCCTCGGCTTGCCCACTGCTCCACGGCCGTGTCAGGGCTGCGCGGACCGCAGCCCCGTCCTGCTCTGGGCTTGCGGCGCAAGTCTCGACAGCCGGGATGCCCGAAGACCGAGCTTTGGCAATCCATGCCGTCACAGCCTTGGTGGACACCTGCTCACTGTTTCGAATCTGGCGCTCCCGACAACATTGACGAACGCGGGTGCAGCAGCGCTCGGCGCGATCGGCCACAGTCGCAGCCTCGGGATCTTGTCGCACCCAGGCCAGGACGGCAGCCTCCGTTGCATCAAGTGCTGTCGCAGGGAGGACCAGAAGCCATGCAAGCTGTTTGGGGAAGCCGGCAAAGCCGAGATCCTGCAGTTCACGCCTGAGGGCAGTGGCGTTCTCGGATCCAGCCGCAAGGCGGGCGTTGAGGTGGGAGAGATACGGATCGAGGATCCTGGGTCCCGGCTGTCGCACGGCACGCTCGGGAAAGCTTTCGGCCTGCGCAAACTTCCTCACCGTGCCGCGCGCCCGGCCCATCGTGCGGCTGATTGCCAACAGCTTCTCTCCACGGGCATGCCGTTGCCGGACTTCCTCATAGAGAGCCTGCCAACGAGTCCGGCTGTCGGCACTGGCGGCCTGCTCGACCCAGGTGCGAGGGTCGGCGCAAGTTCGCCGTCCTGAGGCTACGGGCGGTTGCCTGACGTTTTCCCAGGAGTGGCGGACAGGATTGCTCCGCGGGAACAGCACAGTTCACCCGTCATCCAACCGCGCTCCGCAGGGTCCGATCGTCGACATTGTCGGACAGGCGGCATCGCAGCATTAGAGCCGTTATATTGTTTTGAAATGAATTTCCCCTTTGGCACGGGATATGCATGGTTCTCCGCACATGCGTCACGGAGTGAGGAGACAGGCTTTGTCGCAAACTGATTGGCACCATTTATCCGGCGTAAGTGCTCCTCGTTTGCACACGCCGGCGCCATCAACGCGCCCCTTGCGCAACACCGCCGCTGTTATTGAGCATGCGGAACCACATTTCCGGCAACCGCGCGATGACGGATCAATGGACGTCTACGGCCGTTCGGGAAACGGTCGGACCATCCGTCTCGCGTGCGGCGACCATGCCGGTCATGACATCGTCGATTTCATCAGATGTTCCTATCTTGGCCTCGACAATCATCCTGACGTGATTGCACTGCCCGTTTTTCTTCTCGAGGAGCACCATTGATGACTGTGAGAAAGAAGGCTCCCTTTGTCACTTTTCGCACCCGTGTTCGCGATGAGTCCATCGAGGGGCCAAACCCCTACCGTTGGGAAGACAAGACATCCGACGACTATTTCAGCGGCAAGCGCATCGTCCTGTTCTCGTTGCCTGGCGCCTTCACCCCAACCTGCTCGACCTACCAACTGCCCGATTTCGAAAAGCTCTATGACGAGTTTGAAAAAGAAGGGATTAGCGCGATCTACTGCATCTCCGTTAACGATGCCTTTGTCATGAATGCGTGGGGCAAGGCCTTGGGGCTGCAGAAAGTCAAGCTCATCCCGGACGGCTCGGGTGAGTTCACGCGTAAGATGGGCATGCTGGTCGCCAAGGACAATCTCGGCTTCGGAATGCGCTCCTAGCGGTACGCTGCCGTGATCAACAACGGCGTGGTGGAGCAGTGGTTCGAGGAGGACGGCTTCTCCGACAACTGCGAAACCGGCCCCTACGGCGTCTCGTCGCCGCAGAACGTTCTCGAAGCGCTGAAGGCCTTTCAAACCGAGGCCGCCGCATGACCTGGACGGGTCAACACCTCACAGATCCCATGACGCCCGACCAAGTGCGTCGCTTGACAAGAGTTTCACCATGAGCTTCTCAGCAAGCCAGCTTCAGCGTCAGAAGCAATCTCTGAGTGTAACACCTCAACTCATTGAGTCGATCCGCTTGCTGCAACTGACGCATGCCGAACTGCGTCAGTTCGTGGAGCAGGAAATCGAGAAGAACCCGCTTTTGGAGCTGGCGTCAAACGATGGCGGGGCTTTACGCGATGTTGTGTCGACTTCGGCCGAGGATCCGCACATCGGCGCACGCGAATACGCCGTTGATGGGCCGACCAGGACCGGGGCCCCAGAACAGCTCATGCAATGGAAATCATTGCGCGATACAACCAATATCCCGCCCGGGCAAAGCCTTGCCATCGGCGAGTTTGCCGCCTCCACCGAAACATTGCACGACCATGTCGCTCGTCAGATCGCCCTCACTGCATTCACACTGCAGGAACGGCTGATTGCTCGCGAGCTTGCGGATCATCTGGAAGACACTGGGTATCTTCGGGTAGACCTTTTGGAGCTGGCCGGGAGCCTAAATGTCCGGGAGGCTGATGTGGAACGGGTTCTCGGAACCTTGCAGCTCTTTGATCCACCCGGAATGTTTGCGCGTACTCTCAGCGAATGTCTCGAGATACAGTTGCGCCAGCGAGACCGGTTCGACCCGGCGATGGCAACTTTGGTCGCCAATCTTGAGATGCTTGCGCAGCGCGATTTTCGGGCATTGAAGCGGCATTGCGGAGTCGATGAAGACGACCTTCTCGACATGCTGCATGAAATCCGTGCGCTCGATCCCAAGCCGGGAAACAGATTCCAGTCCGGAGGCCCGGAAGCCATCATTCCTGATGTCTGGGTCCAACCCTCGCCCGGAGGTGGATGGCAAATCGAACTTGAGCCGAACACGCTGCCCAAGCTGCTGATCAACCAAACCTATTTCGCCGAAGTCTCACGCGTGACCGCCCAAAATTCGAAAGATCAGACATTTCTCAACGCATGCTTCCAAAACGCGAACTGGTTAATCCGCAGCCTCGATCAGCGCGCCAAGACGATCCTTAAGGTAGCGACTGAAATCGTTCGCCAGCAGGATGCCTTTTTTGAACATGGCGTCGCCCACCTGCGGCCTCTCAATCTCAGAACTGTCGCTGACGCGATCAACATGCACGAGTCGACGATAAGCCGGGTGACGTCGCACAAATACATGCTCACCCCGCGCGGAGTGTTCGAACTGAAGTACTTTTTCACTGTTGCGATCGCCTCCTCCCAAGGTGGCGACGCGCACTCCGCCGAGGCTGTCCGCCATCGGATCAAGGCGATGGTCGCGGTAGAATCGCCTGATGATGTGCTGTCCGACGACGACATTGTCGTCCGACTTAAGGAAACTGGCATCGACATTGCGCGCCGCACTGTCGCAAAGTATCGCGAGGCGATGAACATCCCCTCCTCGGTGCAACGCCGCCGGGAAAAGCGCCTGTGGGTCTAGATGCCGTAATGGGCCTGCCGCTCACGCAGTAGCGGAGCGGGGTGGCTGTCCCTCAGAGTAATGGTGTTGAAACGGGGGCCGAGCGGATCGGCCCCAAGCCTCATGAGGGACAGCCATGGACTATTAGGCCGGGATTGACGTGTCGTTGGAATTGAGCAGCGTCTGTGTTCTCGATGCCTCCGGACAGATCATCCGCGAGGCGAAGGTCGCCAGCGAGCCGGAGACGCTCGCCACCTTTCTCGCCAGTCTGAACTTGCCGCTCACCCGCGTTGGCTTGGAGGCTGTCCCCTGTCGCAGTGGCTCTATGCAGGTTTGCAGAAGGCCGGGCTCGAGGTCGTGCTGCTGGAGACGCGGCATGTAAAGGCGGCGCTCTCGGCGATGATCGTCAAGACCGACCGGCGCGATGCGCGGCATCGCCCTGCTGCTGCGCATGGGCTGGTTCCGGCCCGTCCACTGCAAGTCGCCGCCGGCCCAGGAGGTGCGGGCGCT
>NZ_VOSK01000468.1 GCF_009296175.1 Microvirga tunisiensis
CAGATCGTGATCGAAAGCTGGCGCCGTCATTACAACACCCTGAGGCCTCACGGCTCCCTCGGCTACAGGCCGCCGGCCCCGGAGGTGTTCGTGCCTGCCATGTCCCTGCGGGCGGCTCCGCAGCCCCAGCCAGCAGCGCCGCCCGCACTGGCGGAAAGGCCGTCACTCCATTAACATTCTAACCGGACCACTCCATGGGGGCGGGTCACTGAGAGCTTCAGTCGCGAGCTTGCGGAACTCATCCAGACTGGTGTCGGCAGCATGGTGAATGTCAGCCTTGACTCCGAAGGTGGTCAGAAGCCCTCCTATCTGGTCCAGCGTCATGCCGATCTTCGCCAGCACCTCCTTCGGCAACACCTTTTCGGTCTCGCCATTCAGAAGATTGTCCTGCGTGAAGGTCTTGAACGGCTCGAACTCCGGTGTGCTGGGAGCCGGGACGCCCAACGCATTGAGCACCATCGTGAGGCTCGCGACACCACAGTAGGCCTGGTTCTTCTGGGTCACGAACTGGATGCTCAGCGGCCAATAGGCGCGGTTCGCCTCGCTCTCCAGCAGCAGACGGGCCCCCTGTTCGCTGTTCAGGTTGATCAAGGGCTCTGGCAGGGGCAGTGTCTGAGCGGAAACCTGCCCGATGGTCAAGCAGAGGCTGAGGGAAGCGACCTTCAGGATTGACGTGAGCACGCGCATAGCGAACCTCCTGGCTCAGGGATCAAGGTCGTTGGTCGTTGCGTCGGCCGAGAGAAACCGCTCGTCTGAGGTGGTGGCATCACTCAATCCCGCAACATCCAGCCGGAACTTGGCGAGAAAAGCCTCCGTCATCTCCTGCGGGTTGGAAACCTGCATGACGAATGAGCCTGGACCACCGACGACGTTGGTCCGGTAATGACGTTGGTGCGTAATTCGGCCTGAGGTGTCGCGCTAAGGCAGGGGTGAGGTATAGAGGCAGTCCTCCGAAGCCGAGAGCTGCATGCCCTACAAGGTCAATTAAGAGCGCCGCCATAGGATCCCAAAGGCGCGCTACCGTGTAAAGAATTGGCGCGACTACGATGCGGCCCTGCGTCGGCGGGGCGACCTGACGGTGTGGGTGACACCCGCCGCGATGGCTGCATGGACGCCGCCTCGCAATAACAGGCGCGGGCGACCGCAGAAGTACTCTGGGATTGCGGTTGAAACGGGCTTGATGCTCCGGCTAGCTTTTGGTCGGCCCTGGCGCCAGACCGAAGGCATGCTGGCCTCGATCATGCGACTACTCGGCTTGGACCTCCCGGTTCCCGATCACACCACCTTCTCCCGCCGCAGTGCCGATCTGACCCTTGCCAAGGCGGTGAGCATAGCGAGCGGGCCGGTGAACGTGGTGATCGACTCCACTGGCCTGAAGGTGTTTGGAGCTGGCGAATGGCAGCGCGAGAAGCATGGCGGCAAGGGGCGCCGGACTTGGCGTAAGTTACACCTTGCTGCTGACCCGGATACCGGTGAGATCCTTGCGTCGGAACTGACGACCACCGAGGACGGCGATGCCTCACAGGTCGGCCCACTGCTCAATCAGATCTCGGGCCCGATTGCTTCGGTCACAGCCGATGGTGCGTACGATGGCGGGCCCGTGTACCGCATCATCGCTCAGCGGGACCCTGCCGCAGCCGTGATCATCCCACCACGATCAACGGCCGTGCCAAGCGACAATGCCGATACAGCCCCGACGCAGCGGGATCGGCACCTCCGGATGATCCAGGAGCGGGGTCGGCGCGGCTGGCAGAAGGCTGTCAACTATGGCCGGCGGGCGTTGGGCGAGGTGGCAATGATGCATTACAAGACCGTGATCGGCCGCCGCCTCCACGCCCGGACTCTGCCGACGCAAAAGGCCGAAGCCGCAGCCGGCTGCAAGGTCCTCAACGTCATGACCCGCCTTGGCATGCCGGTGTCCCAGCACATTACCTGAGCCAAGATGTCAGGGCATCAACGCGACCCACATCTGAATTACGCACCAAAGCCCACCAGATCTTCCTCGACCCACAAGCCGATGCGCTGCGCGGCCGGAACGGCACCCGGCCGATGTCGCGTCCGGCCTCTTGCCGCTGCATGGCAAGAGGCCGGCTTTCAGGACATCGGCGAGACCACGCTGACCATCCGCGTGGACTACGCGGATTTCGAAGACTTCCGGCAGGGGTAAGCAGCCGACTACGTTGCCGGTCTTGACCCAGCGGTCGTGAGCCGGCTGTGAGAGAACGTCCGCCGCGCCTACCTCGACGGCGAGCCGGACGGCCCCCGCTCCTATGCCGCGGCGGCTCCTTCGGCAATGCCGTACCCACCGAGAAACATTCGGAGCGCGCGTTCGATCTGTTATCCTTCCCTCGGGTAAGGTCGTGAACGGCCCGAACGGCCGAGGAGCCGCCGTGGACGAGTTGGAGCGCTGGCTGGCACCGCTAGGCCTAGCGCAGCTCGCGCCCGTCTTGCGGGCGCACGATGTCGATTTGGAGATCCTGCCCGAGCTGAGCGAGGCGGACCTGGAGAAGCTCGGTTTCTCGCTGGGTCAGCGCAAGAAGCTGCTGAAGGCGGTGGCGAGCCTCCCGCGCCCATCATCACTAACGGCCCCCAACGTGGCACCAGGGCCAAGCCTGATCCCCACGACTTCGGCCGAGCGGCGCCAACTGACGGTGATGTTTTGCGACCTGGTCGGCTCAACAGCCCTGGCGTCACGGCTCGATCCCGAGGACCTGCGCGAGATCATTGGCGCCTATCAGAAGCGCGTCGCCAAGATTGTCGCTCGGTATGACGGCTTTGTCGCCAAATACATGGGCGACGGCGTGCTGGTCTACTTCGGCTACCCTCAGGCGCATGAGGACGATGCTGAGCGGGCCGTGCGGGCCGGACTGAAGCTTGCCGAAACCATCCATCGGATCCGCCTGCAGACTGATGACGAGCCGCTGCACGTTCGCATTGGCATCGCAACCGGCATCGTGGTCGTCGGTGATCTCGTCGGCTCGGGCGAAGCGCAAGAGCGGAGCGTGGTGGGCGAGACGCCGAACCTGGCCGCGCGGCTGCAGGCCTTGGCGGAGCCGAACGCGGTGATGGTCGCGGCCAGCACCTACCGCCTCATCGGCGGCTTGTTCGAGTACGAAGACCTCGGCGCGCTCGAGGTGAAAGGCTATGCCGAGCCGGTGCGCGTGTGGCGGGTGTCCGGCCCGAGCGCAGCCGCGGGCCGATATGAAGCGCTGCATCCGGCGATGGCGGTGACGCCGCTGGTCGGTCGCGAGGAGGAGGTCGAACTGCTGCTCCAGCGCTGGCGGTGGGCGACGAGTGGCGACGGCCAGATCGTGCTGGTCTCGGGCGAGCCGGGGATCGGCAAGTCGCGTCTGATCGCCGCCCTGCAGGAGCGGATTGAAGGCAAGCCGCAAACGCGTCTGCGGTATTTCTGCTCGCCCTATCATCAAGACAGCGCGCTGCATCCGATCCTTGAGCAGCTCGAAAGGGCAGCCGGTTTTAGCCGCGATGACACGCCCGTGATCAGGCTGGAGAAACTCGAAACCTTGCTTTCGCAAACCTCACCGCTGGACCATGACGTGGCGCTCGTGGCCGAACTTCTGTCCCTGCCTGTCATGGACGGCTGTCCGCCACACGCCTTCACACCACAGCGCAAAAAGGAGAAGACGTTCGAGGTGCTGCTCCGGCAGCTCGAAGCCTTGGTTCAGGGACACCCCGTGCTGATGATCTTCGAGGACGTCCACTGGATCGACCCGACCTCGCACGAGCTGCTGGACCTCATCATCGAGCGGGTCAGGCACCTGCCGGTGCTGCTCCTTGCCACCTTCCGCCCCGAGTTCGCGCCACCGTGGACCGGTCAACCGCACGTGACGACTGTGACGCTCAATCGGTTGGACCGCCGCGACGGAGCGGCGCTGGTCAAGCGAATTGCGGGCAGTAAGTCGGCGCTCTCCGGTGATATCGTGGACGAGATCGTCGAGCGAGCCGATGGCGTGCCTCTCTTTGTCGAGGAGTTGACGAAGGCGGTGCTGGAAGCGGACGCGCATGACAATGGTGCTATCGGCACTTTGTCCGCAGCCCCACTGCCGGCGCTCGCCATCCCGGCTACGCTGCACGCCTTGCTCA
>NZ_VOSK01000046.1 GCF_009296175.1 Microvirga tunisiensis
ATGCGTTTGCCCGGCAAATGCGGCTCCATCCGATCCCACTGGTGATCTTTCAACATCAGACGAACTCCGCTCACCCAAGCCTCCGCGCCCAAAAGGAGCTTGAATCAGATTTGCGAGTCCGTCGAAAGCCTGAATGTCAACGCGCTCTAGCGTCTTGGACATGATGCACCTCATCGTCAGCGACTCAGCTTTAGGAACGCATCACACATTGCACGATGAACGGTTACGCTCTGAAGGGGTTCCCCGGCGCGGAAACCAGAGCCGCACGCATCGTGCGGAAAATCGGGTCTACTGGTCAGCATCCGACCGCCGACGACAGTTCTTATGAATGGAACGGATTGGATATGTCCTCCAGAGGCCGCCCAAGCCGGTCGCTCAACGTCCAGGTGCCTGCTGGTTTGAGTTCGGCAGGTGTCACCACCACATCCACGGCAACGTCTCCGCTCAATGCAGCATAATGACCTTTGTCTTGCGTTGAAACGTAGGCTGTCAAGCGATGTCCTGGCGGAAGGCCGTGCGACTCTGTCCCGCTACAAGCCGACTCATCTAAATCTGCCGCAACGCCAGGGCTGACATCACGAAACTGGCCTGCTTTCTGGTCTCGCCATCGTCCGATGGTGGTGATCCTCAATTCGTCATCGAGCCGGAGGGCGGTTTCAGGCTCACGCTGACGGCGAGCTTCGACCCGATCACGGATAGTCTGGACGAGATCCTGGACACAGCCCCACCGGAGATGAGGACGGTCCTGATCAGCTGCCGGCGTTCGGGCGAAAGGGCAGACCCGCGGGCTGACGCTGTTGGTCTGGTGTGTTCCAGCCCTGAATGACAACGCTCACGATCCTTGGCTCTGCAGCGGCCCAATTCGGATCATCGAGCAGGCCTCGTGCGGCCTGCCGAGATCGAGACCGTCTGAACACGGGCAGCCTAGCGAAGTGGACCGCCCCTTTCGGAGCCTTGGCGCGTGAGCCGGATCATCTCATCCGAGCTGCGCTCGATCCAGCGGCACTGGCCGGCATAGTCGAGGCCCCGCTCGAAGTCGTCGCTTCGTTGCCCCAGGCTCCTGGTCCACCAGTGCCGAAGACTCTGGATCGGGGCGCCCTGCCCCTCGCTCTTGCCAAGCCCGCGAACGAGATGGCGGACGATATGAAGCGCGATGCTCTCAACAGGCACTTGGCTCACGGCGAATGCCTCCCGGCTTCATCTGCTTGCCGCTCCGGCCGGGGAGCAGGCTCCCTCGAGCTTCCCCCACCGGACGAGATTGCGAAAGCCCATCCGGAGAACGAAAGCAGGTGGTATTGGGGGTAGCTTGCTGGGCGGCCGGGGCCTGGCGTGATCACCGTCAAGGCCGAAGCTTTCCAAGCGTCAATCGGCTCCGAAGCATTGACCCCGATCGCGATTGGCGCAACCGACTTAACGTTCGCAACAAGCGGTGATACCTGCGGGTTCTTGGTCGGCACCGGTCGCAACTCTCCCAGTCTGAGCAGAACCCAAACACTCCTCAGCCGTTGAGGCCGAGCAACGGTGGGTTCTGGGTTCGAGGCCGAATGACAGCGGACGGTCCAACACCGGATTGTTAATGCATCCTGTCAGACCCGGGCGTAGAATGAACAGACGGCCCCGTGATGATCTCAGCGGTGACGGCGGGTCAGGATAGCATGGTCAAGTTGACCGGGTTTGCCCCGCTTTGAGGAGTCCAGACTCAAGGCCCGCGACATACTTTCAATACGCCCTCAAACAATCCTGATTTGCCGATGTTGACGATGCCGACCGGGCTCTGACAGGTGAGTATAAATACGCTCCCGGTGGAAGAGTGCGCCGCCCAATTCTTGCTCGAGCTGCCGGATCGCTCGTGTCACGGAGATACCCACGGCCATCGGGACTGCTCAAGCCGGAGTGACCCTGGAGGGAAGGGGCGGTCCGGGATGACCGCCTTGTCAAATCAGGCGGGTTCGGTGCTCTGTTGACGGCATCCCTCGGTTTAGGCTGTTTGACCGGGCGAAGCCGCATGGCCCGCGCTCTTGAAGCTGCGGGCTGCCTCGCTGCTCTTCTGCAGCATCTGCATCGCTTCTGGCCCAGTGAGAGCCCGAGCGGTTCTGATGTTTGCGACGCCGCCGGTGCCGGTCACGGTAAGCACCACGGTTATCATGCTCTCCTCGTTCGGAGCTTCCGCCAGGACCACCCAGTCGAATTCACATCCCGGCGTGAGAAAATAGTTGATCAGACGCCCTCCGCACGATTCGAACAGGCGCGACACCGGCCCTGTCCGATCCTCAGGATGAGCCAACATTCCCCGCATGGCGTCACGCGAATACCGGCCATAGCTGATGTACGTAGGCATGGCGTTTCTCCTTCTCACGATGATCGCGAGGCGGGTAGTTTAGCACCATACGCGGGGGCCATGTTCATCTACTGCAAGATGGGCCACCGACCGGCAAAACGATCGTCTGCAACAAGCTCGTGGAGGCATGCCGGTTATCTTCGCTTGTACTGCATGGGGTATCCAGGCTATCGCGTTCTCAATACCCGTACCTTCCGAGTTATGGCGACCGTGATACTGCCGTGACCTGCGGTGGTAAGACGGCACAGTACGTGAGGAACTCCTTGAGCCCCTTCTGGACCCGCGGAGGCCGTCCAGGCGGGTTCTACTCGCATGGATGCCACACCAATGCCCCCGGCTGTTTCACCGGTGTCCCCTGGTAGTGCTCGATACTGGATCTTGTCGTCTGGCACCTCGATCCAACTGCCATAGACGAACATCTGCACTCCGCTTGGCGTCAGCCGATACGGGGCCGGCCGACAATCGAGTGTATGGCAGCAACTCACGCCTTCAGAATTGGTCAGGTTCGATTAGATGTCGTGGGCGTCGGCAAGAGGCCCCAAGCCAACCAGCACGGCAATCGCACCGGCGGCGAGCTTGAGAGACATAGGCCGCTCCTACCTGTGACAGGTTAGCGGCGCTCGTTCGAGCGTCGACAGAGAATTACAGAACCCCACTCTACTCCTGAACGACGACGCCGTCTTGATGGATTAGAGGAAGATCGATTCGCATAAACCGCAGTCTGAAACGGCTCGGAAAGCGAGGCCAAATTTCCCTGAAAATCTGCGCGGTCAAAAGAAAAGCGCCCTCTCTTTCGAAGGGCGCTCCAAGGATCGGCCTGTAGGGGCAAATATAACAAAACCGGTATGATCCATGTACTCAGTCAAACCTCTTCCGTCTGTCGGTTATCCGACAAACGGAAGAAGAAAGGTGCTCATTATTTTAATGTTGAATTGGCTTATTATACCAATCTAAGTTTACGTGCGTGTTGTATACCTCCGACGAGGTAGATATACGGAGGCTCCCGTAGGGGCAAAATACAGGCTCAAGGGCTGCGCACATGGACACAAAGACCGGGCGCGGCTCTTTTTCATGGGCGTTCCAGCTCGGTCACATGCAGCCGCGTCAAAACCGCAGCGCATTTCGCGAAAAGCCGTTTATGACCTGGACATGCTGAGACGATCTACGCCCATCGGCGTTGTCTTGGCGGAGTGCCTGTCGCCATGGTCGAGGTTCTAAGAGGCGATCATCGCACGAACTGGCTCCTGGCCAGCCTGGAGGCGGAGGATTTTGCCGCCCTTCAGCCTCACCTCGAACTTGTGGAGCTGTCGCGCGGACAGGTGCTCTATGAACCCGGCGATCCTCTCCGCTATACCTATTTCCCGCACTATGCCGTCGTGTCGCTCGTGAACATGATGGAGGATGGCGGCACCGTCGAGGTGGCGTTGTTCGGGCGTGGGGGCGTTCTGGGTCGGGCGCTCGTGACGCGGGAAGCCTTCGGGCGCTACATCGTGCAGATCGGCGGCACCGCCTCGCGCATTGCGGCCGAGCGCCTGGATGAGGTCAGCAATGCCCGCCCCAAGCTGCGACGGTTGCTCCAGAGCTACGGCGAGGTCCTGCTGGCCCAGACGTTTCAAATTCTCAGCTGCAATGCCGTGCATCCGGTCGAGGCACGCTGCTGCCGGTGGATCCTCATGGCGCAAGATCGGGCCGATCAGGAGGTCCTGCCCCTGACGCACGAGTTTTTGGCCGAGATGCTGGGGGTGCAACGCTCCACCGTCAGTGTGGTGACCCGCACGCTGCAGACGGCCGGGCTGATCCGGCAGAGCCGCGGTGGCATCAACGTGACTGATCGGGCGGGGCTCGAAGAGACGACCTGCGAATGTTACGGCAAGATCCGGCGCCTGTACCAGCGCCTGCTTCCCGACGCCGACGAAGCACGTGCCCCGTCGGGATAACTCCCATGCCCTGATTGATCAAAATTTTCGATAAGACGCTTTATAAATCAGAGAATACGGCACTCGGGCTAACGTGAGTGCTGCCCGAGCACAAAGCCGACGAGCAGTCCCGCTACAATCAGCCCGACCATTGTGATCGCCCAGGTGAACAAGGCCACATCAGCCGGGGATAACATGTTGCAGCCGGAAAAGCCGATCAGCTCACAGACCCATCTCGCCACAGTGTCCATGCCCTACCCCCATTGCGGATCACAAGGCGCAACTTGGAATTTTAGCAGACCAGATCTGACCGCCGAAAGGTCATGCCTCACAGCACGCACGATCTGTGTAATTCACATAAGGCCTAGTATGAAATTCGCCCAAAACCGTAACGACAAAGCGGGCCGCGGCATCGAACACCGAAGACGATCCCCGAGATAAGGTCGGCATAGCAGCCAAAGTTCGTCAGGACATGGGGCTTCTTCCCCTGCCGGGTCGCAGTCGAATGCCAGACTGCTTGCCGTTGATCTGGGGAACGGAGGTCGGCCACGGTGCACTTTGGAACACCGTGGCTCGTGGAGTGAGACGAACCCGTCTTGATGAGCGGGATCCGGATCTGCCCGCATGGCAGATCTCAATTCGGAGTCCGGCAGTCCTTGACGTGGCCTCGTGGGCTCTTCGTGTCTACAGGGGGGATGCGGCTGTTGGTTTCGGGTGTTCCAGAAAGAAGCGCATCATCTCGCGGCTGGCATCGGGTCCCCGTGGCTCCGTGTAGGACCCACTCGGACTTCCCCCAGACCAGGCATGCCCTGCCCCGTGAAGAGCCCAATGCTCGAGCATCGGGTGGCCGCTGTCATCGCACGCGACCGTGCGGGTATAGCTGATCCCACCCGGAGCCTGTCTGCGGGTGACAGTTGATCGCAGATCCGAGCCCGCCTTCGACTGAGCAATGACCTGTTCCCCATTGACGGGGTTCACGGTCGTGTCGCGATCGCCATGAAACACGATGGTCGGCACGAGCTGTTCGGCCCCACTATGATAGGGTGCCCCACCCTGCCGCATGGCAGCAAACGCGGAAGGCATGTCACGCGCGGCTCCGCACGCTAAGCCCGAGTGAACGCCGACGGCCGCATAGAGGTCCGGATAAGTCGAGCCCATGATTGCCGCCGCTGCCCCACCGGCGGAGAGCCCGGCGACATAGACGCGTCCCGGCTCGACCGAGAAATCACGCATGATCTGCCGGGTGATGCCGGCGATCAGCGAGGGTTCGCCACGATCCCGCTGCTGATCGGCTGCGTTGAACCAGTTCCAGCATTTTGAGACATTCGCCGCCTGGGCCTGTGCCGGGTAAGCCACCAGAAAGGTCTGCTCTTCGGCCAACTCGTTCATCTGTGTCCCAGCGGCAAAGTCGTCCGGTGACTGGGTGCAGCCGTGCAGCATCACCACGAGCGGCACAGGCTGACCCGTGTAGCCGCTGGGGATGTATAGCTTGTAGGCGCGGCTTCCCGCCTCGTTGGCAAAGGACCGCTCTTCGAAGCGGGCGCCCTCCGGCAGCGGGGCCGGCGCACGGGTTGGAATTGGCCCAACGAGCCCGTCGAGGCCGAGGCCGGAACTGGGTTGCCCCATGCGGTCGAGGAAGCCACGCAGCGCTTCCGGCACCTGACGCTGGCCCGACGTTCCGGCGAGACCACCAAGTGGATTAGGAGCACCGTGTGGGAGGTCGAATTTCGGCGAAGTCCACGCCGGTCCGCCGGAAGATGGCGGCACCATATCGATGATGCGAGAGAAATGCGCTGCTGCGGGTTTGCTTTTATCTCCCCCGGCGCTGCTTGAGCTCGTTGCTGGATCGGCACCCGCAAGCCCTCCCTGAAGAAGTGCCATGGCTTCTGCGAGCCGGCCTTCACGGGTCAGGCGTGTGGCCTCGAGCATGTCGATGTTGGGTTGTGCGTTCATGGTTTCAATCCTGTGGTTGGGCAAAGCGAGGCCTGCCCCTTCCGGTCGGGAAGGGTTGGGCAGGCTCGAAAGACGGTGGGACGGGTGCTACCCGGCGGTCAGCGTATGCGGTCCTTGAGCGCCTCTTTGACAGCCGGACTGGCGTGCAAGGCGCCAAGGACATGAAGGGAGGCGATCGTTAGCCGGGCGAGCTCAGGCGTGACATCGGTGGCGATGCTGGCCAGACCAAGAACCTGGATGTGCAGTACTTCGCCGGCCGCTTGCACCGCCTCCAGGTCCTGGCGGCTGTAGTGGCGCAGGCCCAGGTCGAGTTGGTGTCGCTCGACCGATTTCCTGACGGCATCGTTGTGCCGATCGAGCTGGTTTCGAATGGCGGTCCGGATGAAGTCGGTCCGGTTGGAGTAGAAGCCCTCCTGGACGAGGAGATCGATATGGCCGAGGTCGACATAGCCCAGGTTGATCGTGATCTTTTCGCTGTCTGCCGCCTTGGGCCGAAGTTCGTGTACATTGTTCGCCATCTCTGCCATCCTGTCACCATCCCACTGGATGGTAATTGGAGGGCGAAAGTGGCGAGTTCAAGCCCCAGCCCTGCTTATTCACTCAACTCGGCACGCCGTTTCACGTCTATGTCACGGAGCCGGCCTCCGAATTGGCGGTGGTTGCACTGCACAAATTTGTCGCGGCCTTTCCGGCTCGAAAGCGGCACCATATGCGTTAGCCTTATGCCAACCCGGAGCAATCGCTGGAGAAAGGAAGCGCCACATGGGCCAGAGGTTCTGTCCACAGTGCTCCTGCGACGCGGCATCGGTCCTCAGCATCGCCACGGATGATGGTTGTTTCGCCGCCGCTGTTCAGTGCCACGTCTGCGGCTTCGAGCAGCCCACCAATCGTGGCTACGAGGACGAGCAGACTGCCCGCGAGGCCGCAACCCACGCTTGGTTAGAGGGTGCGGAGCTCCTCCCCTCATCTCCTCGCACTTGATTTCAGCGCTTATCTCCCGTCACGAGGATGCTGATGTGCAGCTTCCAGAGTTCACGCTTGAGCGCCGCCATGCGGTCAGGCGGCAGCTCTGACCCAAACATCTGGTCAAACTCGTCCCTGGTGAGATAGCCGCGTTTTCGCGCTGCTTCAGCAGGCGCCAGGATTCGGGATTGGATAGATCGATCAGCGGTTCGGGCATGAGCGTCTCCGGCTGATCGTGTGATGGTACAGCGGCGGGGATCCTGCGCAAGGAAAGGTTCGCGAACCACAGCGTCCTGCTCTCACGGGTCTGAAGAACTGCGGAGGAAAAGCTGGCGCCTGTTCATCTAGATGACAACCATAATCCGGCAGCTGACGGATTCCAGCTCACCTGATACTGAAGGCTTGCAGCGGGTCATAGTGCTGTGGAGCGGACCAAATGAAAGTCCGCTCCACAGCAACTGCGGAACTCCAAATTAGGTCCGCCTCGTGCCAGGACCGTACCTTCCTGCTGAACTGATGGTGAGCGTTTTTATTCGGCACGCACTTAGGTGTCCTTGGTCTAGCCCGACGTTGGATCGATTACGGGAACGAAGCGCGATATCCATGCCGCAATCATCGTTGCGGCATACTCCGCGTCCACGGCTCGGGTCAGGAGGTGGTCGGCCGGGTCAAGCGACACAAAGCTCTTGGGATGGCGCGCGGCCTGGAAGATTGCGCCGGCGCTCTCGATGCTCACGACTTCGTCCCGGGGCGAATGCAGGATCAGCAACGGACGGTCGAGATGGCCGATCCGGTGCCTCTGATCCTGGTCGCGCAGGTTCTCGACGAAAGCCCGACTGATGACGAATGACTCCCCGCCCAGTCTCACACGGGCCTCACCTTCGTGGAGGATCCGGTCGAGGCTGCCGTCCAGAAGACGGATCACATGCTGCGTGTCGCAGGGGGCACCAATGGTGACTACAGCGGCAATGTCCGGCAACTGCCCGGCTGCTGCCAGAGCCGCGGCACCTCCGAGGCTGTGCCCGATCAGGATGCTGAGCGGATAGCCTTCCCGCTCCATCGCGCGGGCCGCTGCTGCCAGGTCGGCGACGTCGCCGCTGAAGGTGGCCTGCGAGAACTCGCCCTCACTCTGCCCAAGCCCGGTGAAGTCGAACCGGAGAACGCCGATCCCGCGGGCCGCGAGAGCGCGCGCGATCCGCACCGCCGCCACCGAGTTCTTGCCGCAGGTGAAGCAATGGGCGAGGACCGCGTAGGCGGCTTCGGTTCCTTCCGGCAGGTCGAGCCGACAGGCGCTGGCCCTGCGAGCCCGGAAAGTCGAAGATTTGCGTCCGTACGGACATCGCTATGGATAACGGACCGGCGGAGGCGGCGGCTCGGGCAGCGGGATGAACTCGGTCTCGTCCCCGGGTACGGTGTCGAACCGGGCCGCCTTCCAGTCGGCCTTGGCCTGCTCGATCCGGTCCTCCCGCGACGAGACGAAGTTCCACCAGATGAAGCGCGGCCCGTCCATTGGCTCGCCGCCCAGCATCATGAAGCGGGCATCGCTGCGGGCCCGGATCGTAATGCGGTCGCCTGGCCGGAACACCAGGAGCTGCCCGGGCGGGAACATGTCGCCGGAGATCTCGACCTCGCCCGAGACGGTGTAGATCGCCCGCTCGTCGTAGTCCGGGTCCAGCGGCACCATGGATCCCGCCCGCAGCACCACATCGGCATAGAACATCGGGCTTGACGTCTTCACTGGTGAGCTTGCCCCGAGGATGGAGCCCGCGATGAGCCGCACCGTCTTGCCGTCGCCGTCGAGCACCGGCATCCGGCCGGCCTCGTAGTGCACGAAGCCGGGCGTGGTTTCCTCGTCCTTGCCCGACAGAGCCACCCAGCTCTGGATGCCAAACAGCTTCGAGCCCGTCGTACGCAGCTCCTGCGCCGTCCGCTCAGAATGGACGATGCCGCGGCCGGCTGTCATCCAGTTGAGCTCGCCCGGCCGGATCGGCAGCTCCGTTCCGAGCGAGTCCCGATGCATGATCTCGCCGTCGAACAGGTAGGTGACGGTGGAGAGGCCGATGTGGGGATGCGGCCGCACGTCCATACCGGATCCGAGCAGGAACTCGGACGGTCCCATCTGGTCGAAGAAGATGAAGGGCCCGACCATCTGCCGCTGGGCCGAGGGCAGCGCCCGGCGCACCTCGAAGCTGCCGAGGTCACGCGCCCGGGGCACGATCACGGTCTCGATGGCGTCACAGGCGTGCTTGTCACCAGGCTGCGGATCGTCGGCGGGGTTCCAACTCATCGGTTCTTCTCCTTCGCTTCACAGGCAGGCAAGGGTCATGCCCCCTCCCGCCGTTCGCTCAACCTCCAGGCCCTCAGGTGTTCCTCAAGGGCATCATCCGTATCTTCCGGAACAGAGGGACCACTCCAGGCCGTCGACCCGAATGTCGTGCCCGTTCCGTCCCGCCCGACAATCCGCCAGAAATGCAGCGCGGCACTCCGCTCCTTGTGCCCCATCTCGGCGCGTACTGCATCCACTTCTGGCCGGGTCGCCTCCCGAAGCCGGTAGCGCCGCGATGGGTTGTCAGCAAACCATAGGTCGTCGGGGGTCATGTTGCCTCCCACCAATTCAAGCTCGGCAGGCGCTCCTCGGGCCGCTCCTGGCCGAACGTGCCTTCGGTCAACACATCCGACAGGTGCCGGTAGCCTCACCGGGGAACCAGTGTCACGACCAACGAGCGTGGATGCCGGACAATGCCATTCCGGACGCAGCATACACGCCACATCAGCATCGTCACCTGCCGGTGCATCAAACGTCAGGCATGACGACCATGATGTTCGGCCGTGCCAGCTTTCGTCTCAGATCGCCGCAATCCCTCGCCCGGAGTCCGTTGAGAAACTCCAAACCCGCGTTCGCTGGGGAATCGAGGAGATGCACCTCCAAGCTCTCGCCCTGCGGTGCGGCGGTCGCTATCGTGACCAAGCCCGTCGGTGTCTCCCGCTCGATTTTGGCCCCGAGGACGTCGTCGCACTGAAGCCGCAGGATGAAGTCCATGGTCATCTCCTCGGTTAACTCGCAACAATCCAAAAATAAGTCAGCTCGCACTCTGGCAGCGCCGGATGGCACTTTATCAGATACTGGGACCCTGAGGCGCAGTTCAGACGTGCGATAGGTTGATCCGAAGCGCCTCACGCCAACGGCAGCAGGCCCGCCTCGATCTGCTGGCGCCGGCCCTCCAGGAACGGCGGCAGCGACAGCGTTTCACCAAGCATATCCATGGATTCGTCGGTGGCGAAGCCCGGCCCGTCGGTGGCGATCTCGAACAGGATCCCGTTCGGCTCGCGGAAGTACAGGCTGCGGAACCAGAACCGGTCAACCGGGCCGCTCGACGGCATGCGCACGTGGTTGAGCCGCTCGGCCCAGGCCTGGTAGTCGGCGTCGGGGATGCGGAAGGCCACATGGTGGACACCCCCTGCCCCGGGCTGAGCCATCGGCAGGTTGGGCTCGACGGACACATGCAGCTCGGCCGCCGCTCCGCCCGGGCCCATCTGGTAGACGTGGGTACGGGTCTCCTCGTTGCCGGGCGTGGCGTAGTCCCGTACACGGGTCATGTTCATGATCTTCGTGAGCACGAGGTCCGTGTAATCCAGCTCGGGCACGCTGATCGTGATCGGGCCGAGGCCGCGGATCTGGTGCTCGGCCGGCACGGGGCTACGCTCCCACGGATGGGACTCCTCTCCCTGCCCGCCGTCATCGACGAGGCTCAGCCGCTGGCCTTCGAAATCCTCGAAGTCGAGCGTCAGCCTGCCGTCGCGCTCGACGACCTCGGAGTGCGTGACGCCTAGGTCCTGGAAGCGCTGCTTCCACCAGGCGAGCGTCTCAGCGCCGGAGACCCGCATGCCGGTGCGGGTGATGCTGTGCGTGCCGCGCTGCTCGCGCTCGACGGGCCAGTCGAAGAAGGTGATGTCGGTGCCAGGCGAGCCGCGCCCGTCGGCGTAGAACAGGTGATAGGCGCTGACGTCGTCCTGGTTGATGGTCTTCTTCACCAGGCGCAGCCCAAGCGTCTTCGTGTAGAAGTCATGGTTGCGTGGCGCGTTGCCGGTGACGGCGGTGAGATGATGGATGCCGGTGAGTTGCATGGTCGGTGTCCTTATCGGGCGGGCCCACAAGCCCGCCCTCCAGAGTGCGTTAGAGTTGGTCGATCCAGGCCTTGGTGAGGGCCACGTCGGTCTGCGACAGCCCATGGCCGGTTGGGAGCACATGATGCTGGACGACGGCGCCAGCGCCCGTCAGCAGCGACGTCAGCCGCTTTGCGTTCTCCGCCGGCACGATGGGGTCCGAGGCGCCGGAGACGATCAGCACCGGCTTGCCGGTGAGATCGACAGCCGGCGGGTCCTGGAGCGGCACCATGGCCCGCAGCAGGGCGGCGCCGGCGAGGGCCTCGGGCCGAAGCTGAAGCACGGCCGCGGCGATGTTGGCGCCGTTCGAGAAGCCGACCGCAATGGGAGCCGCGAGATTGTAGGACTCCCGCGCCTGGGCGATGAAGTCAGCGAGCTCTTGGGCGCGGCGGCGCACGTCTTCCTCGTCGAAGATGCCTTCACGGAGACGGCGGAAGAAACGCGGCATGCCGCCCTCCAGCACCTTGCCCCGCGGGGAGAGGAGCGCGGAGCCGGGGGCGATCATGCCGCCGAGCGACAGCAGGTCATCCTCGTTGCCCCCGGTGCCGTGCAGCAGCAGGATCGGCGGCTTGCCAGGCTCGGTGGCCGGCTTGATGCGGTGGATGAACGAAAGTTCGGTTGTTGTGGCCATGAGAACCTCGATCAGGGCCTTGCCGGCCCTGGCAATACGGAATGGGAAGGGCCCCTGCCGCCGGCATGGGCCAGACGGCAGGGTGGGTTGACGCCGGATCAGGCGACCTTCGGCAGCACGGCCTCGATCTTCTCGCGGTTCGGCTCCAGGAAGCGCGGCAGCTTCAGGGCCTGGCCGAGGCTCTCCGCCGGCTCATCGACGGCAAAGCCCGGATCATCCGTGGCGATCTCGAACAGGATTCCGTTCGGCTCGCGGAAGTAGACCGCCCGGAAGTAGTCGCGGTTCTTCTGCTCGGTGGCGCGGATGCCGTGGTTCGCGGCGAGCTTCCGGACCATCTCGGCCTGAACCGCGTCGCTGGCGGCGCGGAAGGCGATGTGATGCACCGTCCCGGCCCCTGACTGGCCACGCGGGAAGTTCCCCGCCTCACGCAGGTCGATGATGCCGCCCAAGGCGGTGTCGCCGGCCTTGTAGCGGATCAGCGAGCCTTCGCGGGCGACCTCCGTGAAGCCGAAGATGTCGGTCAGGATCGCACCCGTGGGGGCGGCGTTCGCCACCAGCAGGCTGGCGCTGTGAAAGCCGCGGATCGCATGCTCGGCCGGAATGTCGTTGGCGATCCAGGCGGGCTCATTGTCGATGCCGGGCTCAGCCACGAGAGCGAGGCGCATGCCGTCGGGATCCTTGAACGCAATGACCGTCTCGCCGAAGCGCTTCTCGGGAGCCTCGTGGGCCACGCCCTTCTCGATCAGGCGGTGGGTCCAGTAGCCGATGGAACCTTCCGGCGCGCGGAACACGGTCTCCTGGGTCTCGCCGACACCAAGCCGTCCCGGAGTGGCATGCGCCCACGGGAAGAAGGTCAGAATCGTGCCGGGCTGGCCGGCCTCGTCGCCGTAGTAGAAGTGGTAGGTGCCGGGATCGTCGAAGTTGACGGTCTTCTTGACCAGGCGCAGCCCAAGAACGCGGGTGTAGAAGTCGAGGTTGCGTTGGGCGGGGCCGGCGATGGCGGTCACGTGATGGATGCCGTTCTGGATCATTGTGGTGTCCTTTCGTGGGGCAACCAGCGCCCCGGGTCTGCTCCAGAGATAAGCGGGTTCGGTCCCAACGCCATGCGATCTCGATTGCATGAACGCAATCTCAAGATTGCTTTCCGGTCGATTGCGTTGCATCACGGAAAGCATCAGGTTTGCCGCCAACGGACCACTTCCGGTCCCGGAGACAGACCCATGATCGACAATCGCTTCGCTCCCTATGGTGCCTTCGCCCTGCGTGCCGGCCTCGGCATCATGTTCATCGCCCATGCCTACCTGAAGATCGCCGTGTTCACGGTGCCGGGCTTCGCCGGCTTCCTCGGTCAGGTCGGCTTCCCCGGCTTCCTCGCCTGGCCGATCATTCTCGCAGAGCTGATCGGCGGCCTCGCCATCCTCACCGGCTTCTATGCCCGTCTGGTTTCCGTGGCCCTGCTGCCGGTCCTGCTCGGCGCCCTGCTCGTCCACGCCCCGAACGGCTGGGTGTTCAACGCCCCGAACGGCGGCTGGGAGTATCCCGCGTTCCTTGCCCTCGCGGCCGTGGTCCACGTCCTGATCGGCGCCGGCGCCTTCGCCGTGAAGCCAGTCGCCTTCCCGGCCAGCCCTGCGGCGTCGCTTCGTCCGCGGCTCGGCTAACCCGGCAACGCCTCGACCTAGCGGCCGCGCGGCTCCCCCGCGGCCGCTCCGACCGATCCCAACTGACAGGGTGGCTCATCGTGGTTGATCCGTACAAGAACCTGGCCTGGGACGACTTCCGCCTGATCAAGGCCATCGGCGACGTGCGCAGCCTGCCCGCTGCCGCCGCACTCCTGGGGATCAATCACTCCACCGTTTTCCGCCGCCTCGCCCAGATCGAAGAGGCGCTCGGGGCCAAACTCTTCGAGCGCCACCGCAGCGGCTACACCCTCACCACGGTCGGCGAGGAGATGGTCGCCCTGGCGCAGCGCGTGGACGACGACATCACCGCCTTCACCCGCAAGATGGCGGGACGGGAGCTGGCGCCGGCGGGCGAGCTGCGGGTGACCACCAACGACTCGCTGCTGATCCACCTGCTTACGCCCCTGTTCGTGAAGTTCCGCAAGCAATGCCACGACGTGCGCCTCGACGTGGTCCTGGCCAACCAGGAGCTGAACCTGTCCAAGCGCGACGCCGACGTGGCGATCCGCGCCACCGACAATCCGCCCGAGAACCTGGTCGGGCGGCGGGTCGCCAGCATTGCCTGGGCGCTCTACGGCCGCGCCGACCAATTCCCGGACCCCGGCGCCGTCGACCCGGAGAGCCTGTACGAGCGCGACTGGGTATCCCTCGGGGAGAATCTGGCGACCCTCAAGGCGGTGAAGTTCGTCCACGAGCACGTCCCGCCGGACCGTATCGGCTACAGGGTGAACACGGTCCTCGGGCTTGCCGAGGCGGTCGAGCAGGGCCTCGGCATCGGCCACCTCCCCTGCTTCATCGCCGACCGTCGGCCCGGGCTTGTCCGCCTCGGTCTGCCTAATCCTGAGTTCGCCGCCGATCTCTGGCTCCTGACCCATCCCGATCTGCGCCATTCCCCGCGCGTCCGGGTCTTCCTCGACTTCCTCGCGGCGGAGGTCGCCAAGCAACGCAAGTTCATCGAAGGCACAAGTGCAGGTCCAAGTGTCGTTGATGAAACAGCGGCGGCAGATCCTGCTGTCACGACTTCGTCATGAGACGAAGACTCCATTGTCTGCACGCAATGTCGGATTGCGCCAGAACAATCGAATTCACCCCCGGTCCGGATTCTTGCCGAGTACAACCGCTCTAGTTCGACCGGACCAGCAAAACGGAGACTGATGAATGGCAAAAGTTCTTGTGCTCTACTACTCGTCCTACGGCCACATGCAGCAAATGGCCAATGCCGCCGCGGAAGGCGTGCGCCAGGCCGGTGGCGAGGCCGTGGTCAAGCGAGTGCCGGAACTTGTGCCCGAGGAGATCGCGCGGAACGCGCATTTCAAGCTCGACCAGCCGGCGCCCATCGCCACGGTCAGCGAACTCCCCAGCTACGATGCCATCATCCTCGGCGTGCCGACCCGCTACGGCCGCATGGCCTCGCAGATGTCGAACTTCTGGGACCAGGCCGGCAGCGTCTGGGCGCAGGGCCAGCTCACGGGCAAGGTCGGCAGCGTGATGTCCTCGACCGCAACCCAGCACGGCGGCCAGGAGACGACCCTGTTCTCCGGCATCAGCAACCTCATGCACTTCGGCATGATCATCGTGGGCCTGCCCTACTCGTACCAGGGGCAGATGACGCTCGATGAGATCGTCGGCGGCTCGCCCTACGGCGCGACCACCATCGCCGGCGGACAGGGCCAGCGCCAGCCGTCCCAGAACGAGCTCGAAGCCGCCCGCTTCCAGGGCCGGCTTGTGGCTGACACAGCCGCCAAGCTGACGGGCGGCGCATAAGACCGCGGCGGGACCCGACTCAGTTCCGCCGCGCCGTTGCGACACGCTTAGATAGATTACCGGCCGCTGCGTGGCACAGCGGCCGGCCACGGCGTCCCTACAGCCAAACCCGGAGGAAGCCCCATGGCGACGAACGCAAAACCGGTTCCCGGCAAGACCCTTGTGTCCCCGCAGGATCACACGCTGATCATGATCGACCACCAGTCGCAGATGGCCTTCGCGACCAAGTCGATTGACGCCGTGACCCTGCGCAACAACGCGGCCATGGTCGCGGAGGCGGCGGCCGGCTTCAAGGTCTCGACCATCCTCACGACGGTGGCGGAAAAGACCTTCTCCGGCCCGATCTTCGACGAGATCAAGGATGCCTTCCCGGGCGCGGACGTGATCGACCGCACCTCCATGAACACCTGGGAGGACGGCCGGGTCACGGACCGGGTGAACCAGATCGGCAAGAACCGGCTGGTCTTCGCCGGGCTGTGGACCTCGGTCTGCATCGTCGGCCCGACCCTGTCCGCCCTCGACCAGGGCTTCGAGGTCTACGTCATCGCCGATGCCTGTGGCGACGTCACCGACGAGGCGCACGACCGCGCCATGGACCGCATGGTGCAGGCGGGCGTACGGCCCATGACCTCCCTGCAATACCTGCTGGAGCTCCAGCGCGACTGGGCCCGCACCGAGACCTACGATCTCACGACCGGCATCGCGAAGCGGCATGGCGGCGGCTACGGCCTCGGCATCATCTACGCCAAGACCATGTTCGGCGGGCAGGAGAACGCTGAGGTGAGCGGCCACGGGCTGGCTACGGACGCCGCGGCCGAGTGAAACCCAGCATCTGAGCGTCCGGCAAGCCGCGATTTTTGATCTTTCAGACTTGCCGCACGCGGGATGCGCCGCGACGGGGGCCGGCTCGTGCCCTCTGCGAGACGGCCTTCGACAATGTTCAGCGACGTCAAACAGTGTGTTCGCGGCACGGGCAATTATCTCTCGGCCGCGAACCACTACCCTCCCTCGAACAGGCCAGGGGAGGTCCGAACGGCCTTCCGACGGGCCCTTCACTTCAAGGGAGTTCAACCATGGTCCACAATCCCAACCGGCGCACGGTCGTCGCAGGACTCGGCAGCTTCGCGGCTGGGTTCGGGCTTCGCCCGCAACGCGCGGAGGCACAGTCCATGAACGCCACCCCAGACCTCATCCTGTTCAACGGCAAGATCACCACCCTCGACCGGCAGAACCCGCAAGCCGACGCCGTCGCGATGAGCGGTGGCCGCTTCGTCGCCGTGGGCACGGAGCGTGAGGTCATGGCACTCGCCGGACCCGAGACGAGGCGCATCGACCTGAAGGGCCGCCGGGTGATCCCGGGCCTGATCGACAGCCACACGCACATCATCCGCGGCGGCCTGAACTACAACATGGAGCTGCGCTGGGACGGCGTGCGCTCGCTGGCGGACGCCATGCGCATGCTCAAAGAGCAGGTCGACCGCACCCCGGCCCCGCAATGGGTGCGTGTGGTGGGCGGCTTCACCGAGCACCAGTTTGCCGAGAAGCGCCTGCCGACGCTCGACGAGATCAACGCTGTCGCCCCTGATACGCCAGTGTTCATCCTGCATCTGTACGACCGGGCGCTCCTGAACGGGGCCGCCTTGCGGGCCGTCGGCTACACCAAAGACACACCGAACCCGCCTGGGGGCGAGATCCAGCGCGACGCCCAGGGCAACCCGAACGGACTCCTGCTCGCCAAGCCGAACGCCAACATCCTGTACGCGACCCTGGCCAAGGGCCCGAAGCTGCCGCCCGAGTACCAGAAGAACTCGTCCCGCCACTTCATGCGCGAGGTCAACCGCCTCGGCATCACCAGCGTCATCGATGCCGGCGGCGGCTTCCAGAACTATCCGGACGATTACCGGATCGTCGAGGAGCTGCACCGGGAAGGCCAGATGACGGTCCGCATCGCCTATAACCTGTTCACCCAGAAGCCGAAGGAAGAGCTCAACGACTTCCAGAGCTGGGCCAAGCAGGTGAAGCCGGGTCAGGGCGACGACCTCTACCGCCACAACGGGGCCGGCGAGATGCTGGTCTACTCCGCCGCCGACTTCGAGGACTTCCGCGTCGAGCGTCCCGACATGCCGCGCTCGATGGAGAACGACATGGAGCCGGTGGTGCGCCTGCTGGCCGAGAACCGCTGGCCCTGGCGGCTGCACGCCACCTACAACGAGACCATCACCCGGGCCCTCGACGTGTTCGAGAAGGTCAACCGGGATGTGCCCTTCAACGGCCTGCACTGGTTCATCGATCACGCCGAGACCATCGACGAGCGCAACATCGACCGCATCGCCAAGCTGGGCGGCGGCATCGCGGTCCAGCACCGCATGGCGTACCAGGGCGAGTACTTCGTCGAGCGCTACGGGGCCAAGGCGGCGGAGCGCACGCCACCGATCCGGCGCATGCTCGACGCGGGCGTGCCGGTGGGCGCCGGCACAGACGCCACCCGCGTCGCGTCCTACAATCCGTGGGTATCGCTGTCCTGGCTGGTGACGGGCAAGACCTTGGGAGGCCTCACCCTGTATCCCAGCGCCAACCGGCTCGACCGCGAGACGGCCCTGCGGCTGTGGACCGAGGCCAACACCTGGTTCTCCACCGAGCCGGGCAAGAAGGGGGAAATCAAGGAAGGCCAGCTCGCCGACCTGGCGGTGCTGTCGGACGACTTCTTCTCGGTGCCCGAGGACGCCATCCAGGACATCACGTCGGTCCTGACGGTGCTCGGCGGCAACCCGGTGCATGGCGACGGCGACTTCAAGGATTTTGCCCCGCCGCTGCCGCCGCCGATGCCGGACTGGTCGCCGGTGCGGACCTTCGGCGGCTACCAGAAGCGGGCCGACAGTGGTGAGGAGCGCAAGTACGCCTTTGCGGCCGCCAACTGCGGCTGCGCCAGTTCGTGCGGTGTCCACGGCCACGCCCATGCCGCCGCCCTGGCGGCCAATGTGCCGACCTCGGACGCACGCTCGTTCTGGGGTTCGCTCGGCTGCTCATGCTGGGCTTTCTGACCCGGGAGGCTTCCATGAATGACATCGCCGTCCCCCGGCCGATTGCCCAGGTCCTGGCGCTGCCGGCCCTCGACTATTTGGCCCGCCTCGCCCTCGCGGCGCCGTTCCTGATCAGCGGCGTCGTGAAGCTCCTCGATTTCCCCAGGGCGATGAACGAGGTTGCCGGGCTGGGCCTGGAACCGGCGGGCCTGTTTGCGGTGGCGGTGATCGTCACCCAACTCGGCGGCTCGCTCCTGTTCCTGACGCGACGCTACTGCTGGCTCGGGGCTGGGCTCCTCGCGGGCTTCACGGTGCTGGCGACCCTGCTGGCGCACCCGTTCTGGACCTTCGAGGGACCGGACCGGGGGCGCCAGACCGCCACCTTCTTCGAGCATGTAGCCATTGTCGGCGGGCTGGCCATGGCGGCCCTGTTCGTCAATGGCCGGAGCGCCCCCCGATGACGGCACCGCAGAACACCGCGGCCGAAGGCAAGGCGCTTCCCCCGGCGGGCACGTTCGCCCCCCTGCGGCATCGCCTGTTCGCGGTGATCTGGGCCGCCACCGTGCTGGGCAACACCGGCACCTTCATGCGCGACGTTGCCTCCGCCTGGCTCGTCACGGACCTCTCCCCATCGCCCGCCGCGGTCGCCATGATCCAGGCCGCCGGCACCCTGCCGGTCTTCCTGCTCGCCATTCCGGCGGGCGTCCTGTCCGACATCCTCGACCGCCGCCGCTTCCTGATCGGCATCCAGATTGGGCTGGCGGTCGTGAGCACCGCGCTCGCCTTCCTGGCCTGGACCGGCACCGTCTCGGTCGTGAGCCTCGTCGCCCTCACGTTCCTGGGCGGCGTCGGTGCGGCGCTGGCGGCGCCGGCGTGGCAGTCCATCGTGCCCGAGCTCGTTCCCCGCCCGGACATCAAGGGGGCCGTGGCGCTCAACTCGCTCGGCATCAACATCGCCCGGTCCATCGGCCCGGCGCTCGGCGGCTTCCTGCTTGCCGCCCTGGGAGCCGCCGCCGTCTACGGGATCGACGTTCTCAGCTATGTGGTGGTGAGCGCGGCCCTGCTGTGGTGGCCGCGCGAAGCCGGGGCCGATGAGGGCCTGCGCGAGCAGTTCGGCGGCGCCCTGCGGGCCGGGCTGCGCTACGCCCGCGCCAGCCGTGAGCTGCACCGGGTGCTCTGGCGGGCAGGCCTGTTCTTCGCCTTCGCGAGCGCCGTCTGGGCGCTGCTGCCCATCGTCGCTCGCCAGGAGATCGGCGGCGGGCCGGGCTTCTACGGCCTGATGCTCGGCAGCGTCGGGGCCGGGGCGATCACGGGCGCCCTGCTGCTGCCGCGGGTCCGCGCCCGCCTCGGCCAGGACCGGCTGGTTCTTGCCGCCTCACTGGTCACGGCGGCTTCAACGGTCCTGCTGGCGCTGACGAATTCCGAGGTGCTGGGCATCATTGCGGCCTTCGTGCTCGGCACCGCCTGGATCACGATGCTGACCACCCTGAATTCCACCACCCAAGGCATCCTGCCGAACTGGATCCGAGGCCGGGGCCTGGCGATCTATCTCACGGTGTTCAACGGCGCGATGGCGGCGGGCAGCCTGGGCTGGGGCCTCATTGCCCAGGCCATCGGCACGGATGCCGCGTTGCTCGTCGCCGGAGCCGGATTGGCCGTCGTGGCGGCCCTCGCCTATCGCGCCGCCCTGCCGAGCGGCGAAAGCGACCTGACGCCCTCTCTGCACTGGCCCGAGCCAGCATTGGCCGAGCCGGTGGCGCATGACCGCGGGCCGGTGATGATCACGGTCACCTACCGCATCCAGCGACCGGACCGCCCCGCCTTCCTGGCGGCGCTCGACCGGCTGTCCGAGGAGCGCCGCCGCGACGGGGCCTACGCCTGGGGCGTGTCCGAGGATGCGGCCGACCCGGAGCGGATCGTCGAGTGGTTCTTCGTCGAGTCCTGGGCCGAGCACCTGCGCCAGCACCGACGGGTCTCGAAGACGGACGCCGACATCCAGGCCGAGGCCCGCCGCTTCCATCAGGGGCCCGACGATCCGGTGGTCGAGCATTTCCTGGCGCTCGAACCGCGCCGGGCAGGAGGGCCCGTTACAGAGGAGGCCACGTCATGAAGATCGTTCTCGGACTGCTCCTGGCGCTCGGGGTCGGCATCGTGTGCCGGCTCGTCGGCCTCCCCCTGCCGGCGCCCCTGGCGCTCACCGGGGCCGTGCTCGTGCTCGCCATGTCCGCCGGCTACGAGCTCGTCGACCGCCTCGCGCCCCAACGCGAGGCGACGCAGCGCAAGAATTGCGGCGGATCGGACGCGGGCGTCGGGACCGCCCGTGACGCGTCCCGCCAGACCGTGGGGTGAGCCATGCTCCAGATCGCATTGGGCATAGTGATGGCGTTCGGGATCGGCGCCTTCTGCCGCTGGTTCGACATCCCGTCGCCAGCCCCACCGAGGCTGGTCGGCGCGCTTCTGGTGGTCGCCATGACGGTCGGCTTCCTCCTCACCGACCACCTTCTCGCCGGATGATGAGGGCTCAGGGGAACGCGGTATGCTGTTCGTGATCCATGCGCTCGACAAGCCCGGTGCGCTGAATGTCCGACTCGCCCACTATGACGCCCACAAGGCGTTTTTGGCTGATCCGAGCGCGTACGGCGTCCGCATCGTCATGTCGGGTCCCCTCACCGCGGATGACGGCACGACGATGATTGGGAGCCTATTCCTGGTGGAGGCCCCCGACCAGGCAACGGTCGAGCGCTTCAACCAGGCCGATCCCTTCCACGATGCCGGCATCTGGGAGCGTGTGACGATCACCGGCTTCCTGCGCCGGCAGGGATAGGCGAATGGCTCCGGCGGCTCATCGGAGCGCCAAATTGAACTTGGATGGAACGAGGGAGGGAGGCATGTTCCGCGGGATGGGCGGCCCATCAGGCCCGGAAAATCCGAGGGCTCACTCCCGGTTCGGACCCGCCGTTCCGGCATGGGCCGCAGGCGCCGTTCTACTGGCGACCGCCCTGGCAACCGTTCCGGATGCCATCGCCCAATCCCCCGGGCAAGGCCAGCCGTCCGGTGAACAGAGCGCTGCCGAGAGCCCGTCGGCACCACCGAAGCTGACCAACCTCCGCTACACGGAGGATTACTCGTACCTGAGGGGCCCATCCAACCGGACCGGAGCCTGGTGGGAGCCATTCAAGTACATTCCGCTCGATGCCTCGGGCACCAGCTACCTGTCCCTCGGAGCGGAACTCCGGTTCCGGGAGGAGGCCTATTGGAATTTCAACTGGGGCGAAGTTCCGGTCGACAATTACCAATGGTACCGCATCCTGCCTTATGCGGACCTGCATCTCGGGCCGAACGTGCGCCTGTTCGGCCAGATGATCGGGGCCTGGGCCACGGGCAAGGAAACCAATGTCACCGGGGTCGACGAGACTGGGCTCGAACTCCTGCAGGGTTTCGGCGAACTCAAGCTGCCGCTGGGTGATGGCGCCGACCTGACCCTGCGCGGGGGGCGGCAACTGCTGTCGTACGGCTCGGAGCGCCTGATCAGCCTGCGCTACGGCCCCAACGTGCTCCGGGCCTTCGACGCGGGCCTGGCGTCCGTCGAGGGGGGTCCCTGGCGTGTCGATACCTTCTACGCCCGGCCGGTGCGGAACGAGGTCGGCAGCTTCAACGACCGTTTCAACGAGGACCGGTCGGTGTGGTCGGTCTACGCCACCCGCAAGCTGGAGGAGATCAGCCCCACGTCAGGGCTGGACCTCTACTACATCGGCTACCGCAACACCGATGCCGAGTTCAACCAGGGCAGCGGGGACGAGGTCCGGCATACGCTCGGCAGCCGGTTCTTCGGCAAGGCGCAGGCCTGGGACTGGAACTTCGAGGGCATGGTCCAGTTCGGCAGCTTCGACGGCGGCAACATCCGTGCCTGGTCGGTCGCCTCCGACACCGGCTACACCTTCGAGGATGTCACCTTCAGCCCGCGGGTGGGGCTGAAGGCCAACATCATCAGCGGTGATCGCAATCCGAACAATCCGAATTTGCAGACCTTCAACGCTCTGTTCCCACGAGGCAAATACTTCGGCGAGATCGGCCTGATCGGTCCGTACAACCTGATTGATGTGCATCCGAACCTGACGCTTCATCTGAACGATCAGTGGACGCTCTCGGGAGCCGCAGTGTTCTATTGGCGGGAGAGCCTGGGCGACGGCATCTACGACACCGCCGGAGGCCTCGTGCGGCCGTCGGACAACAGCCGGGCCCGCTACATCGGAACCCAGGCGGACGTCATCCTCGGGTGGGAGCCCACCCGCTGGTTCAGTGCCGAACTGGCCTACTCGGTGTTTGCGCCGGGACAGTTCATCAAGGACACCGGACCGTCCAAGACGGCGCATTTCGTGGGGTTCGAGACCGTCGTGAAGTTCTGAGCGCGCGGAGGGGGTGGCACACCCGGAGACTCCGGCGAACCGTCGGGCACGAACCCGTCCGCCCTGGTTGGAACAAGGAGCAGCACGATGCCGGCACCACCCATCGCCGACCCGAAGGATCCCCTCCCCCTGGTTCTCATCGTCCTCTCCGCCGTCACGGGCCTGGTCGATGCGGTGAGTGTCCTGGGGCTGGGACAGGTCTTCGTCGCGAACATGACGGGCAACACGGTCTTCCTCGGCTTTGCCGTCGGCGGGGCGCCGGGGTTCGAGGTCCCGCGCTACGTCATGGCGCTCCTGGCATTCCTCGCCGGCGCCCTGGCCGGCGGGTGGGTTGCCAACGCTTTCGCCCGGTCGACCCGCAGGCAGTGGCTGCTGACCGTCGCGGCCGTCGAAGCCATCCTGTTCTGGATCGCCGCCGCCGTGGCGCTCGGGTACGACGCCGGGGGCCTGTCGCCGGCGTCGCGGCTGTTCACGCTGATCGGCCTGACCGCCATCGCGATGGGCCTGCGCAACGCCACCGTCCGCCGCCTGAAAGTGCCGGACCTGACGACGACTGTCCTGACGCTGACCCTGACCGGGCTTGCGGCCGACTCCTCGCTGTCGGGCGGGGAAAACAGAAACTGGCGGCGCCGCGTCGCGGCCGTGGTGGCGACCTTCGTGGGGGCCGTGATCGGCGCGGTGCTCGTCCGCTTGAGCGGGTTGGTCGTCCCGCTCGTCGTCACGGGTGCCGTGGTGCTCGGCGTGACGCTCGCCTATGCGGCGCATCCGGCGTCGCGGGCGAGCGCCGGAGAGCCCGACGGTCCATAGCGTCCGTTCCGACCGTGAACTCTGTCCCGACGCGGCCCGCGAGGAGATGGGCGTCGGATCGGAGGTTCGTCGATGGTCAGGCCTGGGCCGGTCCCAGCACCTTCATTTCGGCGCCGCAATCGGCGCAGGTGCCCAAGGATGGGGCCGCGATCATATGGACGGTGTTGCAGTGTGGGCACCCCTTGAGAGCGGGAACCAGCGATCCCCGCATCTGGCCTGCGCCCTGTCGGAACGCCTCGCTGAATTGGACAGCCTGTTCGAACATGGTTGCCTCCTTCGGAGGAAGCATGATGCCGTTGGAGAGCCTGATTCTCCTCCCGCCGTCCCGCTCCGTCAATCAGACAATTTTGTCGGCACCTTTGGAATGTCCCCATACCTGTGGTTCGTTCGCGGCTCAAATCAAACGGTGTCAGCTTGATCGCCCCCAATGTCCCTGAAGGCACAATCAGCAGACTTTCACGGAGATCTGCTTTTCTTAGTGTTTGACCTAATGCAGCCATTTGACTGCTCGGCAACGGCGTGAGCGAGGTCAACATGGACCAAGCGGATGCCCTGGAGAAAATGCGCTCCGGCGAGGTGGCGGCCGGCGGCGATCCACCGCGGTCTTAAGGTCGGCCCGCCCTGGCCGGAAACCGCGAACATGTTCTTGCATGGGCGCAATATCGGTATTGTGAACAGGTAATTGTCTTGCATCGCATAAAGGATGACTTGAGTTGGGCCGGTCCAGGCGCCTTCGTTGTGAAGTCGTTCCGGAATTCCAACCTCGCGGCGACCGGCACATCGCGCCCCCAAGGCAACTCCTCGCGGGAAGAAAGAAGACTCGTCCTGTTAGCTCTTCAATGCGAGAATGAGGGGGTGAGTGATGGGCGGGGCGAGATGCTCACTCGGCTCTGAACTGTCACTAAGCAGGCCGACCCCGAAAGGATCTAAAGGCTCAGGCCAATGCCCAGTTCTGCTAAGCCGGCATCCACGCAGAATCCCGTCGCCATGGCAGTCGGGTTGCCGGATGCGCCGGTTCTGACCACACGCGCGGCTCGCGGGACCGGTCTGGCGTTCCTTGAGCTCAATTGCGAACGGCGCAACGTCGGCATTACCCACCCAGTGCGCGAAGACGCGTTCTTGGTCGCGCTCCAGATGAACACGTGCCCCGATTTCGATTTGTACGCAGATGGCAAGTCGATAGCACCAAAGGATTTCGATGCCGGCACTGTCGCAATCTTCGACTTAAGGATGAACCTTGCCACTGACTTGCGAGACCCATTCCACGCTGTCAATCTCTACTTGCCCCACAAGGCGCTTGTGGCCATGGGTGACGACGGGGATATCCCGAGGCACATCCAGGAACTTCATCATAAGGTTGGTGAGACTGTTCGGGATCCGGTCGCCCGCGATTTGCTGTTGGCTATACGGCCAGCCCTCGCTGCAAGACCGGAGGAAACCCCCGAACTCTTCGTTGATCACGTTGCACTGGCGCTTTCGGTTCACGTTGCCCGTCGATACGGCGACGTCGCGGCATTGCCGCGGCAATGGGGAGGCGGTCTCGCACCATGGCAGGAGCGTCAAGCCAAAGAGCTCCTCGACGCCCACATGGGCGGGGGCCTCACGCTGAACGCCCTCGCTCGCTCCTGTGACCTTTCGATCAGGCACTTCACGCGCGCGTTTCGTCAGTCGACCGGCATGGCACCCTATCAGTGGCTGCAACATCGGCGGATGGAGAAAGCGAAGCAACTCTTGGAGACATCGTCGACTTCGCTGAGCGCCATTGCCTTGGACTGTGGTTTTGCAGATCAGAGCCATTTCACCAGAACCTTTTCGCGCGTTGTTGGCGTGACGCCAAGGACATGGCGCCACACGAAACGCGAATAGTTTTGGCTCAATCGTTCCACGTTTGGCCGTTTCGTTCATGACCCAAGGGGCAAGCGTCCGTAAATCTCGGCCGTCGATTTCTTAACCCTAGGAGGTGTCAAATGGCTGGTGCTGCTGGAGCCCTGGTTTCGATTGTTCTTGTCCATGGTGGTTTTGTGGACGGTTCCGGCTGGGAGCCGGTCTACACCATGCTGAAGAACGACGGCTACGCAGTCAGTGTCGTGCAGAACCCAACATCGTCGCTGGCCGATGACGTTGCGGCCACCAAGCGGGTCGTCGCCGGCGAGACGAACCCGGTCATTCTTGTCGGCCACTCGTACGGCGGGGTCGTGATCACGGAAGCAGGCAACGATCCGAAGGTTCGGGGACTGGTCTATATCGCGGCCTTTGCGCCGGATCGGGGCGAGTCCGTCGCGTCGCTCATCAAGAACCCCGCGCCGGGAGCTCCGGTACCTCCGATCTTGCCGCCGCAGGACGGATACCTGCTGCTCGACAAGACCAAATTTGCCGCGTCCTTCGCGGCTGATCTCCCCAAGGAAAGGGCGGACTTCATGGCGAACTCGCAGCTTCCCTGGGGCGTGAGCGCTTTGGAAGCGGCAGTAACGGAAGCGGCCTGGAGAACCAAGCCGAGCTGGTATCTGGTCGCCACCGAGGACAAGATGATCCCGCCCGAGGCACAGCGGGCCATGTCCAGGCGCGCCGGCGCAATGGTGACCGAAGCGAAGGGCAGCCATGCGATTTACGTCTCGCAGCCGGAAGCGGTGGTCGCCGCGATCAAGAATGCCGCGAAGGGCGTAGGAGCGGCGGCAGAGTAAACATCTGCCACTCGACCGAGAAGCGGGTTCGACATCCGTATTCACGCTTTTCGGTCGCAGTGCGGATGAGCGCAGTTGAGACACCATGGGAACGTCTTAGAATGGCACGAGGCAGACCTTAGCTGGATATCCGCTTTGAGACTGGGTCCGGTCGATCACATGAACCGCTACACGGATTGTTTCCATCTTGGTGAGCCCCGCTGATCCCTAGACCTTGCCGGACCCCCTTGCTCCTGTTGGCGTTCTTACAAACCGATGTTGCTGCCTGAGAGGCTCCGCGACACACGCATACCGGCAGCTTAGTCGGACCAGAGGTCGCTTTTCGGGGGCGGCGTCGGGTAGCCAATCGACTTGCCGAACGAGGTCCTGTTACATCCGGCAGCCCAGCCAGGATGCTGCGCCGGTCTCGGCTCATTAGGATTCAGTGAGAGCAGCCATGGACCGCAACAATGACCAAGGCTCACTGGGAGCCACTATCGCCGCTGTGCTCGTGCTGACCGGGACCATCAGCGCGCTTTATCTGCCGCTTTTCCTCTGATGAAGGATCGGCTCGCCCGAACAGCCAGTTGAGGGCACACCGTCTGCTGGTTAGCCCGGGAGCCGAACCCGATGCATTGGCGTCAGGCCCTCAGGGCCTTCTGGAGCCAGTCCTTCAGCCCACGATAAGCCGTGTCGGCCCACATCAACTCAATGGCCGGAAACAGATTCTGCAGACCCTCCAGCAGGAGTTCGGCTCCGGCGCGGTCATGGAGGTCGGCGGGATGCACCTTGTTCTTCAGCAGATTGCCTTGTGTATCAACCAGAAGATGGCGCTTGCGGCCGTTGATCTTCTTGCCGCCATCGTATCCACGCGGTCCGCCCATCTCAGAGGTTTTCACTGATTGGCTGTCGATGATCGCCGCACTCGGCTGCGGATTGCGGCCGGTCTGACAGCGATAGCTCTCGCGCAGAACCTGGGTCACGTGTTCCCAGGTACCATCCTCGCGCCACTGCGCATAGTGGTAGAAGACAGCACCGCGCGGCGGATACTCGTGCGGCAGCAGCCGCCATTGCGCCCCGGTGCGCAGCAGATAGAAGATGGCATCGACGATGCGCCGGAGCGGATAGGTCTGCCGCCGTCCCGCCGGATGACTGCGGGGGACGAGGGGCGCGAGCAGTGCCCATTCGGCATCAGTGAGATCGCAGGCATAGAGACAAGTATCCATAGCGGGGCTCCTCAACCGTTGCACACCCCGCATCCGCCTCATCAATCTTCACGAAAGCTATTCCAAATCAAGCACTTGAAGCGAGTAATAAAATTGCTCACCAGCCTCTTAGCCTATGATAAAATGGTTCTACCGCCTTGACGAGATCGTCCTCCAAGCGGGCGTACATCCTCGCCGCTTCGTATTGAGGATCGATCCCACGATCCGCCAACATCTTCAGATACTTTTGTGTGTCGGATAATTGACGCTGATAATCATCATAACTCTTGAGTAAAGCCCAACTTGAATTAGGTAATTTATTCCTTAGCCAGGCTATTACTTTGACAGCCTGTCCGAATTTAATAGCCACTTTCGTCTCCTTTGCGAACTGTTCCCACTGAAGCTAAATGTGTGTGGTTTGAATGTCATTGCTTTAGGTCGTGTGGACGGATTTGATGAGGATGAAACTCAGAGCAAGTGCGACGAAGGAACCGTAGTTCACGTCAGTCTTCTCGCAGCGTAAAGCAATGCGCTTGAAGCGCTTGAGCTTTCCCATGGTTTGCTCGATGCGAGCGCGCCCGCGGTAGAGCGCCTTGGGAAAGAACTTCGGCTTGTCTTTGGTCGTCGTGCGGTACGGAATGGCCGGGCAGATGCCGCGGGAACGGGCAGCCTGTCGGTTAGCCTTGGCGTCATAGCCCTTGTCACCCACAGCCGCCCGCGGCGTGATGTCGGGACCAAGATCGAGCAGCATCTCGAAGTGCGGGCTGTCGCTGGCCTCCCCACCGGTCAGGCAAAAGCCCAGCGGATCGCCAGCCCAGTCGGTCTTGAGGTGGATCTTGGTCGAGAAGCCGCCACGGGAGCGGCCCAGGGCCTGCCGGCTCTGCCCCCTTTTGCCCCGGCGGCCGAGACATGCGCCCGCACGATGGTGGAGTCGAACATCTGCACCAGATGCGCCGTGTCACTCAGAGCCGCCAAGGCGTCGAAGAAGGCCTCGAACACGCCCGTCCGGCTCAGGCGCCAGAAGCGTTTCCAGACAGAGTTCCAGTTACCAAAGCGCTCAGGTAGGGCCCGCCAGGTGATGTTGTGAACCGTGAAGTAGTGCAGCGCCTCCAGGAAGCGGCGGTCATTGCGGCCCTTGGCGCCGCGCCGGGAACACGAGGCGGTAAACACTCGCAGCACTGTCGCCCAGTCGTCCTCCGTCATTCCCGTCAGCATGGTCGCGCCTCCTGAAGCCGACCCGCTATGAATCATCGCTACACTGATTTGGGAATCTACCTACCCGTTGCTCGGCCCAATCCGTCCACACGGCCTAGTGCAAGATCTGCCGCATTAGATCAGGCGAAGTCATCTTTGCCATGGGTCAGTTCCCGATATCTACGAGGTGCTGGAGGAATTCTTCGATCTGCATGGCATCCTGACGCACACGCGCTGCACCAGCCAGGATCTCGTTGGTCCAATCGATGGTGTCGATCAGCACAAAATCCTCGGCGCTGCCTTCAACGCCGCGCGCATCAAGCCCAATCCCCACGACGTATCGAAACTCGGGTCGAGCCGCCTTGGCGGCAACGCACCGCAACTGCAATTCTTGACTGCGGCGCTCCCGGTATTTGGCATACTCGGCGCGCGGCGCCCCGGGACCGATCAGCAAAGCGTAGACCACATCTGGCCGATCGGATGGGAGCATACTACCAACCCAGGCATCACGCGCCCGCTCTGCCCGCTCAAGGATTGCTTTCGATAATATCCGACGATGGAAGCGCGGCTCAGAAGCCATGATGCGCACCATCTTCTCATAATCGTTCATGTCAAGTTCGTTGCCAAATTCGAGGGTACGGTCGAGGTAATGGTCGGTGAGTTACTCAACGAGCCCGTCCCAGAATGCGCTGACTTGGTTCTCCCGCTGCCCGGCCAGAAAACGGGCATTGGTTTCGATGCTGCGCCAGAGGTCGGGCACCACCCAATATGGACTTGCTTCGGAAGAGATACTGCTGGCGAATGTGCCGGAGCCCTTGGGGCACGGATCAGCGTTCTAGGTTTTAGGGGGCAGTCCCACCATCTCGGAGGTCCTCATGTCGCTCCGCCCGACCCCGTACCGTGATGTTCCGGTCGCAACGGCAGCCGTCGCGCGTGCCGCGTTCCCGCATGGCAGCCCCTATCTGCGCCTGCGTGACCACCTTGGGACGATCTTTACCGATGCCCAGTTCGCGTCCCTCTTTGCCTCTTGCGGGCGGCCGATGCGGTCCGCAGCCGCATCGATTGGAAGTACCTGCTGAGCCTGGAACTGACCGATCCTGGCTTTGACGCTTCGGTTCTGAGCGAGTTCCGCAGCCGTCTCGTCGCCGGAGGCGCGGAAGAACAGTTGCTCGACACTCTCCTGGCGCTGTGCCAGGAGCACAAGCTGCTGAGCGCCCGAGGCCGTCAGCGCACCGACTCGACCCATGTGCTCGGAGCCGTCCGCTCCCTGAACCGTCTCGCCTGCGTGACCGAGACCATGCGGGCGGCCCTCAATGTCTTGGCGTCCGCGGCTCCCGCATGGTTGCGCGCTCATGCCAATCCCGCCTGGATCGAGCGGTATGGCAGGCGAGCTGACGACTATAATGTCCCGCAAGGCGAGGCGAAGCGGCGCGCCCATGCCGAGCAGATCGGGCGTGATGGTCATCAGCTGCTTGCTGCCATCATAGCTCCTGGTGCACCAATCTGGCTGCGTGAGATCCCGGCCATTGAGCTGCTGCGGCAGGTATGGGTGCAGAATTTCTGTCTCACCGACCAAGCTCAGACCGGAGAACCTGAGGATGGCCTATTCTCTGAGACCACTCCCCGGGTGCAGTGGCGGACCGACCATGAGGGATTTCCGCCCTCCCTGCTGATGGCCGGATCACCCTACGATCCAGAGGTCCATTATGCCAATAAGGGGACGACAACCTGGATTGGCTACAAGGTTCATCTGACCGAGGCTTGTGACGAGGGCGGCCCGCACCTGATCACGCATGTGGAGACCACGCCGGCACCGGTCGTGGATCGCGACGCCCTCAACACCATTCATGATGGGCTCAAGGCCAAGGGTCTGCTACCCGATACCCATCTTGTCGACGCCGGCTATGTCGCGGCCGATCAACTCGTCGCCAGTCGCCGGACCTATGGCGTCACGCTCCTGGGGCCGGCTCCCCGGAATTATCAGTGGCAGACTCAATCCGGTGAGGGCTTCACCTTGCAGGACTTCATCTTCGATTGGGATCGGCAAGTCGCAATCTGTCCGGCCGGGCACGAGAGCTGGAGCTGGCGTCCGGATTACTGGCAGGGACGAACCGCCTTCAAGGTGCGTTTCTCGACCACTCACTGTCGTCCCTGTCCGTTGAAGGCACAGTGTACCCGCAGCGATCGGCGGCTCCTGACGCTGCGCCCACAGGAGGAACATGAGACCCTTGCAGCGGCTCGCGAGCGTGAGGCGCAGCCTGCCTTCGCCAAAGAGTACCAGAAGCGCGCCGGCATCGAGGGAACAATCTCCGCCGGGGTCCGGGCTCTGCACCTGCGGCGCTCGCGCTACATCGGTCTCACCAAGACGCATCTCCAGCACGTGCTGACGGCGGCTGCCATGAACCTCATCCGACTCGGGGCTTGGTTCGCGGGCACGCCGCTCGCACGAACCCGGCAATCCGCCTTTACCAAGCTCATGATGGCTCCCGTCCCAGCATGATGAATTCGCCAGCAGTATCCTTTTCGGAGCAAGTCCAACTCGCTGCTGAGCCGGCGCACCGGAGCGCCTGTGGCACGGCTGCGTCCCACCGACGATCCCGCAAAGGTGCAGGTGCTGTGGTGGGACGGCGAGCAGTGGAAAGCTCCCGGCCCGTTCGGCACGCCCACCATGACCCTGGAGCGGGCTTTGGACTACATCGCCTCAGAACGCGCATTTTGGATCCACGTCTGATCCTCAGCGCCCTCAAGAAATGGCCAAGGTCGAGCTTAGTGGCGGCCAGGACATCAAGCACCCGGAGAGCCGTTGGCTGACCACTCTGCTAAACCAAGCGCGCATGAACTTCGCCTTCATTCATGCGCAGCACCTCGGAGTAGGCAATAATTCGCGTTGACCGATTTAGGACTTATATTTCTATTTGGCAGCCTCGCGCAGGGGAAGATGCAGTGTTTATCCGAGCAATGAAACTACTCGCGAAGATTTTGCCAGAGAACACTTCAGTTAAGGCAGTTCGTGTGCTTCGAGAGTTTGACAGAAACGTTAAGCTCTATTCCAGTGCTTAGATGAAATGGGCGGATCTTCGTCGTCAGGTCACCACAAAGCAGTGAGTTATATTGAGGAGGCTCAAAAGTCTACTGCATTAAGCCTGACTGGCGATCTTAACGCGGCAGCCAACAAATTCTTTCGAAAGCTCGGTGGCTATGTCGCTGGTGGGACTGCCGTCACCCTGGGAGGAGTGATTTACCGGGATGAGATTTCGGATGCGTGGAATGGTCTGGTTGACGGGATCGTGACGCTCCAGGATCTGGTTAATTTCCTCAACGAGGAGGATGCGATCGAGGGCGCACAGGTTGCCGCGGTGGCTGACCACAGCAACCAGGATCTGGCGATCGCCGAGACCCTGGTGGAGGACGGCGGCACCTTTGCAGTGCTGTCCGGCCGGCACGCCGACCGCCTGACCGGCAACAGCGCCGCCAACCTCCTGTCTGCCGGCGACGGCACCGACACCCTCAGCGGCGGCGCCGGCGACGACCTCCTGACGGGCGGGGCCGGCGCCGATCAGATCGACGGCGTCGAGGGCTTCGACACCCTCGACTACTCCGAGTCGCAGGCCGGGGTGGCGGTCAACCTCGCCACCGGCGACGGCCGGGGCGGCCAGGCCGAGGGCGATGTGATCGCCGGCATCGAGGCGGTGGTCGGCTCCGCGCATGCTGATGCCCTCACCGGGGACGATCAGGCCAACGCGCTGATCGGCTCAGACGGCGCCGACACCCTGACGGGCGGGGCCGGCGACGACCTGCTGATCGGCGGCCAGGGCGCTGACGTGCTCGAGGGCGGGGAGGGCTCCGACACGGTGGACTACTCCGAGGCCGCGGCTGGCGTCAGCGTCAACCTGGAGAGCGGTCTGGGCCAGGGCGGGGAGGCCGAGGGCGATGTGCTCTCCGGCCTCGAGCACGTGGTCGGCTCGGCGCATGGCGATGCGCTCACCGGCTCGTCTGAGGCCAATGCCCTCAACGGCGGCGGCGGCGACGATGCGCTCAGCGGTCTGGCGGGCGACGATCACCTGGTGGGCGGCGCGGGCGCCGACGTGCTTGACGGCGGCGCGGGCTATGACACCGCCTACTACACCGCGTCCGGTGCCGGCGTGACGGTGGATCTCACCACCGGGATTGGCCAGGGCGGGGATGCGGCAGGCGATGTGCTCTCCGGCCTCGAGCAGGTGATCGGCTCGGCGCATGCGGACAGCCTGACCGGCTCGGCCGAGGCCAACCTGCTCAGCGGCCTGTCCGGCGATGACGTGCTGGTGGGCGGCGACGGCGACGACGTGCTGGTGGGCGGGGCCGGCGCCGATGTGCTGGATGGCGGCATGGGCGAGGACCTGGCCGACTACACCGGCTCGGATGCGGGCGTGGTGGTCGACCTGCGCGCCGGCACGGGGGCGGGCGGGGAGGCCGCGGGCGACTGGCTGGACGGGGTCGATCATGTGCTCGGCAGCCTGTTCGACGATCAGCTTCTGGGCCAGGACGGCTGGGGCAACCTGCTCTCGGGCGGGTTTGGCAATGATGTGCTCGACGGGCGCTCGGGCGCCGACACGCTGATCGGGGGCGCGGGCGACGATGCGCTCACCGGCGGGGCGGACGCGGACGTGTTCGGGTTTGCCGGGGCGATCGGCCATGACGTGATCAGCGACTTTGAGAGCGGGGTGGACGTGATCAGCTTTGCGGCGGAGGACGAGGACTTCGCGGACGGGGTCTCGGTGCTGCAGGCGGCCGAGCAGGTGGGTGAGCATGTGCTGATCCGGCTCGACGACGAGCGCAGCCTGACGCTGGCCAACACCCAGCTCACCAGCCTGAGCGACGCCGCCTTCACCATCGCCGCATAAGCACAAGGCTGGGCAGCCGCCGGAAAGCACAACAGCGATCAGGAGCGCAGCGGCACCCATGCCGCTGCGCTGGGCATCTGAGTTCTTGCGGCGAAAGGCTGAACCTGGATGCATGGCTGAGCGCCCTTGATGGGCTAGGCAGGCAGCGAATGTGCAGGCACCGCCCCCTCCATCCTGCCATTCTCATTCCCTTTGGGAACAGGCTGGTTCTCTGGCCTGTCCAAACTTCCAGCACGCTTTGCTGCCCCGCCCCAGTGGCGGGGTTCTTTTTAAGATCGCCTGAACACGAGGCTGTCCTGCCCCGGCGCAGAATTACAAAAGACAAGAGCTGTCAGGGCAAGGGCCGATAAGCCAGAGGGCATCGGCTCGGGCATCCTTCCTATCACATCTGAGGCCGCCCTCTCGTCGTCGGCCTGAGGCTTTGAAAGGATATGCCATGTTGAGCCTTGTTCTCTCGTCCATCCAGGCCGTCCGTAAGGAGATCCAGGTCCGCCACGCCATGCGTGACCTCCTCGCCCTGGAGGATCGCAGCCTGCGCGACCTGGGCGTTTCTCCCACGGGGGTCGAGCAAGCCGTGCGTACAGGCGTACGCGATGACGATGCCGCCCGCACTGCCATCCTGTAACCCTGGCAAGGGAACCAAGCCGATGCGAAACCTGCCTGCCCCGCAGCAAGCTTTGGACCAATGTCTGGCGCAATGTGCCAGGCCGCACCTAGGCGAAGGCTCGGTACTGCTGCTCGATCAGCCTGTTGCCGTGGGCAGCCGGCTGCTGCACCGCCCGATCGGAGCCGCACGGGCCACGCCGTACCGGATCGAGCGAATCGAGGCGGACCGGGCCTATCTGGTGCCGATCGATCAGCCTGAAGCCGTCTGGGTGAAGATGGCGCAGACCGCTCCAATCCCTGAGACGGTGCTGGTGGTGGACGATGATCCGCTGATCCGTCTGCTGGTGTGCGACAGCTTGGAAGACGAGGGCTTTGTCACCCTGTGCGCGGCCAGCGGCGATGAGGCGCTTGGCCTGCTGCAAGGAGGGGCTGAGATTGATGCCGTGGTGAGCGACATCGACATGCCGGGCTCAACCGACGGTCTTGCCCTCGCCCGATGGCTGACAACGCAGCAGCCAGGATTGCCGGTGTTTCTGGTCTCAGGCCGTAGTGCTCATGAACTGGAGGGAATGCCCGAGGGCGTGACCTTCCTACAAAAGCCTCACGCGATGACAAGCCTCCCAGGGGCTGTCAGGCGGGCGCTGCCGGACCGTCCGGCCCATCTCAAAACGTGAGCGCTGGGTCTGAAGCTGTCCGAAGGACATGAGCACGTGCATGTGGCTAAGACGGCGCTGGCTGCCGAGCCGACATCGATTCCAGCGCCATTGGATAGGTACTGTTGTTTTGCAGTGTGTATCCGCTGTGCTTGCGGAAGTCGATGTTGGAAGACACGAGAGATTGAGCTGTGAATTGAGTATAACCAAATAATTTTTGTATTAAGCCATTGCTGGCGGTGAAAAGCAGGCACTCCAAGAGTGGACTTGTTTCACACCAAGAGACGATCGCTCAAGATTAAATCAAGATCGTGTCCCACGGCGTGGTGTAAGAGCGCCAGTCCTCGGCTGAGCCGGGTTGCTCAGGCGGTCACGGCTGACAGCCTGCGAACGGGATCATCGCTCAACGCGCTCAGACTTTCCAGCGACATGTAGTGCCGGCTCACCGCCCATTCATCGTTCTGCTCCAGCATCAGGGCTCCCACCAGCCGGATCACCGCCCGGTCGTTGGGAAAGATCCCCACCACGTCCGCCCGTCGTTTGATCTCGCCGTTGAGCCGCTCGAGCGGGTTGGTCGAGGCAATCTGACCCCAGTGCTCGCGCGGAAAGCTCATGTAGACCAGCACCTCCTCGCGCGAGCGGTCCATCAGCTCGACGAGCTTGGGACAGCGTTCACGCAGGGCATCAGCCACCGAGGCCCACTGCTCTCTGGCCGCCTCAGCCGTGTCCTGGGCGAAGATGGTCTTGAGCATCGCCATCACGGCCGGGCGCTGCTTGGGGGCCAGATGCGCCATGGCGTTGCGCATCCAATGCACGATCCGAACGCAATCGATGCATTGCGGTTTGGCACCAGGATTTCGTTCCGGTGGGTGGCGACCAGCAAGCCGCGCCGCTCCCGTTTGTCGGGGCCACCAGCGCGACAGTGGTAGGGTTCATG
>NZ_VOSK01000469.1 GCF_009296175.1 Microvirga tunisiensis
CTTCGAAGCGGTGCGGGATCTGCAAGTGGATTGATCCCCATTGGACGGGGCCTCGGTACCAGATGCGAAGTCCGCAGCACGAGCTTGGCGGTGTCAAACCGTCAAAATCACTGTGCTAAGGATCTAGTCGTGACATCGGTTTTGACGCTATGGGAGAGCAGCGCTCATCCAATCTGACCGAACCTCAATGACCCGTCCGATCATCATCCTCGTGGAACCCCAACTGGCCGAGAATATCGGTATGGTGGCTCGGGCCATGGCCAATTTCGGCCTGTCGGAATTGCGCCTTGTGTCGCCGCGCAATGGCTGGCCCAAGAAGGGCGCGCATTCAGCCGCCTCCGGTGCGACCCATGTACTGGAAGGGGCGAAGCTCTATGACACGGCCCGCGAGGCCATTGCGGATCTGAATTTCGTCTTCGCCACCACGGCCCGCGAGCGGGGACAGATGAAGCGGGTCTTCGCGCCGGATGCGGCCATGACGGAGGCGCACCGGCGCGTCGGGGCAGGGCAAGGCGTCGGCATCCTGTTCGGACGCGAACGCACGGGGCTCGAGAACGACGAGGTGTCGCTCGCCGATGCCATCGTCACCTTCCCGGTCGACCCGAAATTCTCCTCGCTCAATCTCGCCCAGGCCGTCCTTCTCGTATCCTATGAATGGTACAAGCTCGCCACCGGAGGCGCGCTGCCCTTCGAGGGCGGCAGGATCTCTCCACCGGCGCCGCGCGAGATGGTGACGTCGTTCTTCGACTACATCGAGACCGAACTCGATGCGGTGAATTTTTACCCTGAGGACAAGAAGCCGACCATGACCCGCAACATGCGGGACATCTTTCACCGCCTCGAAATGTCGGAGCAGGAAGTCCGGACTTTGCGCGGGGCGATTCGCGCCCTTGCCGAAGGGCGCAGGTTGAGAAAGCCTTAATCAAATCGTGGCTTTATAACAATTGGGCCCTATCTGCCCGATTGACCCTGGAGTTCGAGACGACGATGCGCCGCTCCCTGCTGCCAGTTCTGCTCCTTGGCGTCTCTCTCGCCGCCCCATGGGCTCACGCGGCAACGCCGCCGCAGCAGCCCGAGCAGGGGCCTGGCGGGCGCGACTACAAGTCGACCGAGGTGGTGAAGCGGGCCATCGGCACGGCGAGCGCCGGGACGTTCGTGTTCCATGGAGCCGATACCCCCTCGAAGCCGCGTCCCGTCGTGGTGTTCCTTCATTCATGGGGCGCCGTGAATCCGGGCCTCTATGGCGGCTGGATCGATCATCTCGCCCGCAAGGGCCTTCTCGTGCTCTTTCCCCGTTTCCAGGACGTGAACCGCTCCCGTCCTGCCGACGCCTCGAACCTCGCCGAAGACCTGATCCAGAGCGCTCTTGCAGCGCTGGCGGACGATCTGAATGCCAAGCCTGACATGGAGCGGGTCGCGTTCGTAGGCCATTCCGCCGGGGTGCCGATCGCACTCAATCTTGCGGCCGGGGTGAGCTCGGGCAAGGTTCCCGTGCCGAAGCTGATCTTCGGCCTGATGCCGGGCGGCATCGCCTCCAACGAGAAGGAGCGCGGCATCCTCCTGCGGGATCTCTCGGCTGTCGATCCGGCAACCCTGATCATCGCCATGAGCGGCGACAGGGATTATCTGCCGAGCGATCGGGCCTCCCGTTTGCTCCTCCAGCAGGCCCGCGCCGTTCCCTCGACCCGCAAGCTGTTCATGCGGGCAGCGTCCGACGATCACGGCTTCCCGGCTCTGACGGCGACGCTCGCGTCCCCTGGGTCACCGAAGGCCGATTACGACGCCTCCGCCATCAAGCTGCCACCCGATCCGCCGCGCGATCCCAAGCAGAGGAACACCTGGCGCTGGAGCGCCGACATGGCACTCAGCGGGCCGCAGACTATCCTGACCCAGCAGCTCGGCAACAACGGCACCGATACGCTCGATTTCCTCGCCTTCTGGAAAACCTTCGATATCGCCTCCGAAGCGGCCTTCGCCGGCAAGGATGCCACCGCACTCCTCCGCGATCCCAAATTCGTCGACATGAGCACCTGGAGCGACGGCTGGCCCGTCAAGCGCCTCTCGGCACAAATGCCGAAAGGAGAGGGGCCAGAGAGCAAGGAGGAGCGGGGCCCGCGTCGCAGACTGAACATGGCGCCCCCGGAAACCAGGCAAGGATTGTCGGACTTTCTCACCAACTCGCGTTCGTAAGGGTTAGTCATGCGTGTCGATCTTCTGGCAGGGGCAACCTATAATCCTGCCATCATGCCGTCTCCCGTCCCCACTATCCTCGTCTTCGATTCCGGCCTCGGCGGCCTCACGGTCTTCTCCGAGATCCTGAAGGTTCGCCCGGATGCACGCTATGTCTATGCAGCGGACGATGCGGGATTTCCTTACGGGCGCCTGAGCGAGGCGGTTCTGGCGGAGCGGGTCGTGGCCGTGATGGAGCGGCTGATCGGCCTTCATGATCCGAATATCGTCGTGGTGGCCTGCAACACGGCATCGACCCTTGTGCTTCCCTATCTGCGTGAACGATTCTCCATTCCGTTCGTCGGCACCGTTCCGGCGATCAAGCCGGCGGCCCAGACAACGCGGACGGGCTACATCTCCGTTCTCGCTACCCCGGCCACCGTGGCGCGGGACTATACCCGCGATCTTATCGAGACCTATGCGGCGGGCTGCAAGGTCAACCTCGTCGGCTCGCGCCGCCTCGCCGGCTTTGCGGAGGCGGAGCTTGCGGGCAGTCCTGTCCGGGACGAAGAACTGCTGAATGAGCTACGTCCCTGCTTCGTCGAGGATACAGGCGGCAGGACAGACGTGGTGGCCCTCAGCTGCACCCATTACCCGCTGCTGCTCTCGCGATTTCAGGCCTTGGCGCCCTGGCCCGTGACCTGGATCGACCCGGCTCCGGCCATCGCCCGCCGTGTGATGCAGCTGATCGGCCAACCCGTTCCCGGCCATGAGGCCGATGAGAACGAGGCCATCGCCATGTTCACGAGCGGAGCCGGGATCAGCCTTGCCCTTCGCGGAGCCTTGCAGGAGAAAGGGCTGCCGCTCGTGGCTATCGAGGACATGCCGCTGCTCGTGGGCTGAGGGAATGGGTTTATCTCTGATTGACTTTCCCGCCTTTTCCGCCTAAATGCCTCCCGTTCACGCGGTCCTCACGGGCCGCGTAACTTTTTACGCTCCCGTGGCCCGGCTCTAAGTCGGCCTGTCGTCCCGTCCCTCGAGACGGCCCTTTGGGCCTCCTCGGGCATGATGGGAAGAGGAGGGCGCGTTCCTCGCAAATTCGACAACAAAGAGGAACAGCGATGTCGAAGCGCATTCAGGCCAAGCACAAGCTTGACCGCCGCATGGGTCAGAATATCTGGGGCCGCCCGAAGAGCCCTGTGAACCGCCGCGAATATGGTCCTGGCCAGCATGGTCAGCGCCGCAAGGGCAAGATGTCCGACTTCGGCACGCAGCTGCGCGCCAAGCAGAAGCTCAAGGGCTACTACGCGAACATCACCGAGAAGCAGTTCCGCCGCTACTACGCGGAGGCGATCCGCCTGAAGGGCGACTCCGGTGAGAACCTGGTCGGCCTGCTCGAGCGCCGTCTCGACGCGGTCGTGTACCGCTCGAAGTTCGTCGCGACGCCGTTCGCCGCCCGTCAGTTCGTCAACCACGGTCACGTGAAGGTCAACGGCCGCCGCGTGAACATCCCGAGCTATCAGGTGAAGGCCGGCGACGTGATCGAGGTGAAGGACAAGTCGAAGCAGCTCGAGGTCGTCCTCGTGGCCAGCCAGCTCGCCGAGCGCGACGTTCCGGACTACATCGAGGTCGATCATTCCAAGATGACGGCCCGCGTGACGCGCATCCCGACCCTGTCGGAAGTGCCGTACCCGGTCCAGATGGAACCGAATCTCGTGATCGAGTTCTATTCGCGCTAATTCGCGAACAGCCGATTTCGAATACGGAAAGGCCGCCCAGTGGGCGGCCTTTTTTCGTGTGCCGAGCATGTTCGACAGCTTGGAGGTGCAAGTCCTCTACCCAGCCTGATGGCGGCGAAGGGTTAGCAAAGCGCAAGGGCGCCACCGCGAGGTGGGGTCTGAAGGAAGCGTGGAGCAAAACC
>NZ_VOSK01000470.1 GCF_009296175.1 Microvirga tunisiensis
CTCCCCGCGCCGCCAATGCCTTGATAGTCATGCGAGCCTCCTGATCGAGCCGGCTCATGCGCTCCTCCGTGTCGTCCCGTGACACGGTAGGTCGACTTCAACCGGAGGCGACATCTCGTAAATCTGGCCGTCGCCTTACTCACACATTCGCGCGTCGCGCTACAAACGCCCATTGACAACTCGAACCTAGGTTGAGGTAACAGGGGTAAATCGACCAGAAATTTGGGGCACAAAAAATACTAGAGAGCTAGCACTCTCTGGTGCCTCAAACCGACTTTAGCTGGGCTGCGCCGAGTCCATCGTCAACTGCTCTTCCCGACTCTGCCGTCTCGTATTTTTTATGCCTCAACGAGCCTGTCGCCATACCTGTCACTTGCCCGAAGGATCACTCCGCAATTGTCATCAATCAGCGGCCAGAGCCGGACCGTTGACCAGATAAAATGCAGAAGCTCACCAAATTTTCGCACCTGGTGTTAGGCGCCGACTGGCATTGAAGAATTGCCATCTGATATAATAGCTGCCCAGCCACTGATACCCTTCCTCATGCCAGTCACGACCAGTCACCTCACTCTGTATACGCTCAAGGACCTATCTCTCGCACTGAGCAGAGCGACGAAGCGAGATTCTTCTAAGGACTTTACCCGGATGATCCCTGCCCGGTCCAAGGGCTATGCCTTGGGTGGTCTTGGGGTAGCGGCATCGGGCAGGGATGCGCCAGCCCCAATTCGATGTGGCGCGGAGACGCTTACCCCTCGAACTCAGGACTCCCATCTTGGAATGTCATCGGGTGTCCACCCGGCAGTGGGGTGGGCGTATGACCATCCGGGCGTGAGATTCGCCGATCGCAGCCGCGGTCGTGAAAGACCAGTGTCAGCCGAAGGGACGCAGACGTTCCACTTCCGGCACGGCTACTACTCTAAAACTTCGCCGATCGCTGAGATGATCAAAGCGGCCCGAAGCGGCCGCAAGTACACGGCCTCCAAGGCAACGGATCACCTTCTCTACATCGAACGCGATGGCGCAGCCGAGAACGTTGCAAAGGAGAAAGAGTATCCAGGCTATGATCCTGACGTAGCCGAGGATGGCTTCACCGCCCTCGAGCGTGAGGTTGCGGGTCGGAGTGCTGAAGAGCAACAGGATTTCCTTGAGCGCATTCCGCTCAAGAACCTGACGGACGATGAAATCGATGATCTTGAAATCGCATCCTTTGGGACCATTGGCGACACGCTCGAAGAGCGTCGCCATTTCTGGAAGGCGGTCGAACGGATAGAGGCAGATCCCCGGGGTGATACGGTCACGATACGGTTCTCCGCAGATCCCAAAGGGTGGGATCTTGCTATCAAGAACCTCGACTCTGCTCCTTCGAGGTTGCGGGACAATCTGCGGCGCGAGCAGGGCACCGAACCCAAAGATGTTGAACTCAGACTGATCCGGACTGATGAAGCCTTTGCAATTCATCAGTGGGTCATTGGACTTCATCCAGAGGTGCTCATTGAGATTGAGCGGGGTCGTGGCGGCCGTGTCCAAAACCGCATCATTGCCGAACTCCCGTTTGAGCTCGACGGACGCGAGCGTGTCGAGATCGTTCGCAACTTCACCAACAAGCTCACTGAGAAGGGCTTGCCCTTCTGGGCGGTGGTCCACGCACCGGACCAGAATAACGACAAACGAAATTTCCATGCCCACATCGTCTATTATGATCGCCGGTCATCCCGGATGAAGGACCCTCGAAACCCTGATGGTCGCGACGTCTGGGATTTCGAGATCGAAGAGGAAAAAGTCTTTCCAAACCGTCATCGCAGGACGGTTTGCCCATTTCTCCAGGAGAAGCTGCGCGAAGCCAATCGTCGGACATGGATCCCAATGTTGCGCAAGCGTTGGGCAACGGCGTCCAACGAGGTCATGGAGAAGGTCGGCGTCATCAAGCGGTATGATGCCCGCTCCTACGAGGCCATGGGCATCCAGCTCGATCCGCTCGAGCATATCCCCCCGAAAACCTTCAATAGGGAGAGAAAGGGAGAATTGACGGAGGAGGGTGTTGGCCTTGCCTGCCGACAATGGCAGGTCATGCAGGATCGGCTCGTGGCCGACCATGCAAAAAGGGCCAAATATCGCCAGCACATCCTCAAGAGAAAGACTGACAAGGCAAGACAGATATTGGGTTCCAAAAACCCATATAGGGACCTTGCCTTGAAGGAGGTCGACCGGCTCACCAAGCTCGTCGAACGTGCCGGCACACGCCTCTCGTCAAATGAGCTTTTCCAGGATCTCACTCGAATTGTCATTAACAGGGTGGCCTCGCGACCCAAACTGATCATCGAGGCAGACAGAAAGAAGAACGAGAAGGGCCCAGGCCGGACCAGGTCAAAGGCCGGCCAGGGCCAAGGTCAAACCACACAGCTCCATCGTGACGAAGTCGGTGCGGCGCAACCTGTCGGGCAGGCCGCCAAAGAGGCCATGGCATTTCTATTGGAGTTCTACAGACAGGGTGTTCACATCGATCAGCGGAATGAGGCTGAAATTCGAAGAATCAGAAGTCACCTGAACGTGCTTTTGAAGCGCCTCGACAACATGATGGCTGACCCGAAGCGCCACCCGCTGGATCGCCGTTCTCCAGGCTTTTTAGATCTGAACGTTATCGACCCAGGCCCTGAGGTCGTTGCAGCTCGGAAGAAAGAAAGAATGGACCAGATTGTGAGCAGGCTGGATGATTATGTTTTGCCCAAGCTGCCGCAGATTCTAGCCAATGCTACCGGCGCATCTCCATCCAAGCCAGAGCCAAGCGGAGAAACCAGTCCATCAAAGTCGGAGGCCTCCCAGCCGTCCGTCTCCAAGCTTAAGCCGGGAGCCCCCGAGCCGAAGCCCGTGGCCCCGAGCGTCTCGCGAGACGCTTCCAGCTGGGCGACCGATCGGGTTTCTCAGGCAGTGCCTGCCGATATGAAACCATCCACAACCACAGCGGCAAAGACTGAGGTGGTTCAGGAGCCTGTGCCTCCACGTCAGGACAAGCCCGTCGCTCTCCCACCAAGAACACGGTTCCGACCGGAGCCTTTTTATAAGCCCAAGGTAACGACCACCACGCCCGCGGCTGCCCAAATGAAAAACTCTGCCGCAGCTCCAACTAAATCACCAGCTCAACCCCCAGTGAATTCCGCCGCCCAGGCTCCTGTCCCGAATAATCCAAAGTCCGAGGCTGCAACAAAGCCGGTTGTCACAGGAAATTCCCAGCAGCCGGCAAAGCCGTCGGTAAATAATGTGCCGAAGCCGGGAAATATCGTAGCAGGCACAAAACCCATACGCGATAACGCAGGTTCCGCAGTGTCGAAACCAGCAACAGCGGCCTCTGCCCCAGCAGCGCCGGTTGGAGCGCAGCGCCCAGTCGCTGCTCCGACCAACACCAATCCTGCCCCGACGCAGGCACCACCTCGCCCAGCACAGGCTCCAGCGGCTCCCTCCGTTCGACCGACCGCCCCTCAGGCCGGATCTGCGAAGGAGCCCGCCACGGCTAAGGTCACGTCGGCACCAGTCCAAGCCCCGGCAAAGGCATTATCCCAGGCGCCTGCCCAAGTCCCGTTTTCTCGTCCCGAGCCCACTCGCGCGGCACTTGGCCCAGCCACCGGCACTGGGAAATCTGACGTTACGAAGGCGGCATCTGAGGCAAAGGCACCCGCTCGGCCGGACAGGACCTCTGTCGCACCCAAACCATCAACGGCCCCGTCTGGCCCGGTCAGGACGCCGGGAGAGAGATCTGGCGACGACCCTGCTGTGAAATCCGCCAAGGAAGAAGCCAAGATCCGCGTGGGCAATCCCATTTCGCCTGTCGCATCTAAACCGATTGAGCCGATCCGGGTCGAAGAGGAAAAGCCGCCGAAGAAGCCGAAGCGGCGCGGCAAGGGTAGGGACGAAGGCCCAAGCATGTAGTCGGGAGCCGGGTCCGGCCGTTTTCGCAGATAGGCTAGATCCTTAGCACAGTGATTTTGACGGTTTGACACCGCCAAGCTCGTGCTGCGGACTTCGCATCTGGTACCGAGGCCCCGTCCAATGGGGATCAATCCACTTGCAGATCCCGCACCGCTTCGAAG
>NZ_VOSK01000471.1 GCF_009296175.1 Microvirga tunisiensis
CAGGCGCCCACCGTCGAAAGCAGCGGTGATCTTCTTGCGGCCAACGGCTGGAAACGGGAAGGTGGCAGGTGTATCGTCCGGCATGGCGAGTGTGGCACAGGGCAATTGGTGGCAGGGATTAGTCTCAACAACCAAATCCTACGCTGCTTCAAGTGCTTAAGCTACACTCGCCAGCCTTCATCAACCTTCCCATGCATAAGAACGGTTAGTTCGGCTCGCGCGCGATGGTAGGCCCCGTTGATGGATACCGCGACCGCGCGAATCCCATGTATGTTGTTAGACGAGCCGCGGCGTGAGTGGACTCTTACGAGCTCATCGGCAGAAGCCTCAATCTCGGTGATGCTGTTGTTGAGATTGGAACTTTGCGTCACTACCGCAGGCTCGGGTGGAGAGAGAGGGTTATACAGCCGGTCCCGCGCATTGGCATAGAGTCTACCCAGTTCCGGACGTTTGTTTATTGCATCGTGAAGGCGCGCACCTTGGCTGTCATTCAAGTAGTTATGTGTGTGTGCAAGGGCACACGCTACTGGCCAAAGTACTGTTTCTTGTCCTGGTTTATACCGTTCAAATTGTTTGATCAATCGCTCAAGCAGGCGTGTTCTGTTTCTGTCGTCAAGATCACCGAGGTGGTCCGCCATGCCCTTGATTGCGTGAGCTCGCTTCAGTGCGGGAGAGGCGCTGAGAAGGCGCTTGACTATAGCAGATTGCTCCGCACCCGTGCGAAACTTCAGTGTTGGCGCGGTAGCCCAAACTCTGTCCTCAAGGCTTGCCTTGGGAAGATCCAGGCTGTGCAAAGCCCTGGCTGCAGCCCCGAGCCGATCGAGCTGTGTGCTAAATGTAGTAAGAGCGGGGTCATCCGCAACCGCCTGTCGTGCTGAGTGGCTCATGAGTTTGAAGTTCGTGAGGTTCTTGGCCGTTTCAACCGGGCTGGCGGTGGGCAAATGCTTCGCCACTTCGGCCAGCATCTCCCTTGGAAGGTTCTCCCATGGCAGGTGCGGTTGTTCTTGTTGGTCATGTGCTCCTTTCATCGAACGGAGCAGTCCGGTCCAACGAAACACACGGAGCAACAATCGGGCGACACCGCCACGGCGGACTGAATTGTCAGGGTCACGGGCCTGCTGTCTATCGTGATCCATTAATTAGACTCCCACCGCAGCTTTATGGCTACCATATAGGCGTGATCAGCTGAACCCATTAGACCGGCCCGATTTTCTTCAGCGGTAAGACGACAACTGCGAGGAGGATGAGGAAGCAGTCTATGGGAGGAAACGGCTGCTTCCCGCGCTCAAGACAAACTCAACGAGTAGGCCACCGGAAAAGGCTGAGAGCTCGAGAGCTTGTATGCGTACACGCGTCGCAATGGCGCTACGCCAGAGCGTGAGAAGTTCATCGAACGCGGTCTTCTCTCGGTCTGTCGCCAGACATTAATTCCGCTCGCGCGCTATTGTAGGCTTTGCTGATTGATTTCGCGATCGGATTAATGGCAGGCATTAGATCGTCGACATGAATTTCTTTTCCCATTACGCTCACTGCCAAGTCCATAACTGATTCCTTAGTATCCTTTATTTTACTGTCCAAGTCCCAACTTTGCGGCTCTACCGCCTGATCGGATGTGGAGCCAGACGTCGAAGCCAGGCTGCGATCCAAATGCGGAGACTGATTGGTATAGGCCTCACCCAGTCCCGGATGATATGCTACTGTATCGAGCATACGTGCTCTTCGGTCTGCGCTCAGCAAGTCTCCACCTAGCAGGTCCCCTGCCCGTTCCACCGCACGACGCAAAGTTCGGACAAAAGCGCTGAGCTGTTTGAGACGCCCATGAAATGCCCCTAAGGGTTCTGCCTTGGTCGCCTCTCGTGCTGTGCGGTTCACGAGTTGAAAATTTGTGAGGTTTTCTAGCGTCTCAACCGGATTTTCGGTGGTTAAGCGCTTTGCCACCTCGGTCAGTAGAGCATTCGGCAGGTCAGTGATTCGTTTGGTGCCGCCGCCATCGGGGGCTGTACTTTCGGGTTCACGGGCCTGCTGTCGGTCGCGATCCATGATCAGACTCCATGTGAGGTTTCTATTGCTTTAAGGCTAGCATCAGGTGCGATCTGGTAAACTGATATCGCGTTACATGTGTAATTCTGCGGAGGCTTTGATCCAATGCAGCTCGGATTTTGGCCCAGGGGCTGGGAAGAGTTCCGGATTCTAACTCACCCTATTCATGAGGCATGTTGATATTTGCCGTTCTGGCCTGCAATCGCGGCGGCTCGTTGCGTCTGTTTCATCGCGATGAGATTTGGAACATGGCGAACGCGTTGGCAGGAATTGGATGGGGTGATCGGGGCGATGGCGGCCCCGTTGCTTATGGCGACGCCGCCCGTGGCCGGGGTGCGAGAGCCCCCGCAAGACGGCGGACGAGATCCGCTTCCGGGCAGCAGGAGGCAAAGGCCAGCCGGATGCGACTGGTGCTTTCCTGCACCCGCACGGCGATCTTGAGCAGGCGCAGCCGCAGCGTCACGAACTCCGCCCGGGCGAGATCGCGTGTCGCCGGAATGGCCTCCCGCATCGCCAGCATCAGCCAGTACGCGGCCGTGTGCAGCACGAGCCGAACCTGGTTGGCCACGGCCCGCCGGCACGAGGTCCGGTCGGAGGCGAGTTGCGCCTTGTGGAACTTGATCCAGTTCTCGGCCTGGCCGCGGGCACAGTACAGGCTCTCATAGACGACGCGCGGGCTCGTCCCGGTCAGGTTGGTGACGACAAAGCGGATGTCGAGGCCCAGGCGCGTGGCCTCGATGCGAGCCACCACCCGGCGCTCGCACGACCAGCTCCTGGCCCGGTGCGTCGTCTCGGCAAAGCCGCGCACCACCTCACGATCTTCCAACGCCCGCTGGGTGCGCACCGCATCGGCGACATCCTGCACCTTGGTTGTCAGCGGCCTCGTGCCAGCCAGCCCGACGATGTAGCTGAGGCCGTTCTGCTCGCAGAAGTCCATGGCCTCGGGACGGGCATAGTGACTGTCGCCGCGGATCGTGATGTGGGTGAGAGGCCAGCGCGTGCGAATGCGCCGCACCAGGCGTCGCAGATGCGCCCGTGGCCTGCCCCCTGAGAAGTGGTCCTCCCTAATGTATGGCTTTTCAGCCGAACGGAGGACAAGAGAATGAGCAAGAAGAGACACACGGCCGAGGAAATCATCGCCAAGCTGCGACAGGTAGACGTGCTGACAGCGCAGGGCCGGACCGTGGCAGAAGCCATCCGCTCCATCGCCGTGACGGAGGTCACGTACTATCGCTGGCGATCCGAGTACGGCGGGCTGAAGTCTGATCAGGTCAAACGCCTGAAAGAGTTGGAAGCCGAGAACGCCAGGTTGCGCCGGGCCGTGTCCGACCTCACCCTCGACAAGATGATCCTGAAAGAGGCCGCCAAGGGAAACTTCTAAGCCCCGCCCGCCGCCGCGCCTGTGTGGATCACGTGAGAGCCGAACTGGGTCTGTCCGAGCGACGGGTCTGCCGGACTCTCGGCCAGCATCGTTCCACCCAGCGCAAGATCCCGATGTCTCCTGATGATGAAGCGGCTCTGACCGCCGATATCATCGCCCTTGCTCTTCAGTACGGCCGCTACGGCTACCGGCGCATCACCGCTCTTCTGCGGGAGGCCGGCTGGAGAGTGAACAAGAAACGGGTGGAGCGGATCTGGCGGCAGGAGGGGCTGAAAGTGCCACAGAAACAACCAAAGAGAGGAAGGCTCTGGCTGACTGACGGATCCTGCATCCGTCTGCGGCCGGAGTATCCCAACCACGTCTGGTCGTATGACTTCGTGGAGGACCGCACGCATGATGGGCGCAAGTTCCGCATGCTCAACATCATCGACGAGTGTCAAGCGACACCGAGATTTACGAGATAAGGCGACATCCAGTTTTACGACGGCTCAAGCGTGAGCCCGCTGGAGAGCCTCCTCCAGATCCCGCAGGCGATAGCTGCGCCCCTTGATGTTGAGAACATGCGCTCGGTGCAGCAGGCGGTCGAGGATGGCCGTGGCCAGCACCTCGTCGCCGGCCAGCAGCTCGGTCCACTCCCGGATGCTCTTGTTC
>NZ_VOSK01000472.1 GCF_009296175.1 Microvirga tunisiensis
GACTGGGTCGCCGATCAAGCCCTTCTTGTGAAGCCGATCCGTCGTTGCCCAGTCGAAGCCCTTCCAGGCACAACGCTCGTTATGCAGCGTCAGCCATAACAGCGCCAAAACGGCATCGTCGATCTTGTCCTCATCGATCTCCATGAACCGACGTTACCACGCGCGGCACCCAAAATCCCGCGGCCCCGCTCGGATGGATACGGTCCGGTGCCCGCCGCTCCTGTTCTTCATTCCTGATCCTCTCCCTCGCCAGCGGCCCTGGGGTTTCTGCGGAAGCCTCCTGCCGCCTTATTGCCTGCCGGAGGCGCTTCGGGGACCTAATGCAGCGTTGGCTCCAGCGGGATGGACAGGAGCACGTTGCCGGAGGTGTCCACGACATCAAGCCGCCAGCCCTGCCATGAGGCACCCGCTTGGATCGCCTCGTTCCGGATGTCCTCGATGGCTTGCAGGGCAAAAGCATGCGCTGCGGCAAGGTCGAGGATCTCAACACCCTCATCATCAAGCACGGTCTCGTGACCGTTCACGAGATGGAAGAAGCAGCGCATCAGCCGTCCATGACCTGTAGACAGCTAAGAGCTGCTCACCTAAGACCCCGACCCCATCCATGGCTGGATGGGAGACCGGCTGAGCATTTAACCTTAGCTGGCAAAACTTCAACTTAGGCTTCAGGATGAGGAATAAACCCCCAAGCTGTCCCGTTTGTGTGTCTTATAGGACTGACGGAGGGCAGCTTTGGCCAAGCCAAGTGAATGCCTGAAGGCAGGCGGCATGATGAGGGGATCTAAACCAAAGCCGGATCCTCAACAGCCATATTGTTTGTCGTATTCACTGACATGTCATCAGCAACGACTCGTTCAAATAGACGACTTGCTGAGTGGAGCGTTCCGCTCTCTGCCTTCTATGGCGCCATGGCAGGCATCTTCATCGCGATGGCTCTGCATATGTCTCACGATCATATGGGCTCATTGCCGCGACGAGGGTTTTGGCATTGTTGCTCTGTCTCAAGATGGCAGGTTGAGCGGCGCGCTTCTTGGTGGGCTTGGTCAACGGCATGATGCCGTCTCTGCCATGCCGGTGTGAGCCCGGTATTCCCCATATCAGTTTCAAGTGATCCTGCTCTGCGTGCGATGGTATCTCGCTTATAGCCTCAGCCTGCGTGATCTCGAGGAGATGATGGCCGAGCGCGGCATCGTCGTCGACCACGCCACGATCGGGCGATGGGTGATCCGTTACTCACCCGAGCTTCTCGGGCGGTTCAATCGATGCAAGCGACCCGTCAGCCGAAACTGGCATGTCGATGAGACGTATATCAAACGGCAGCCAGACGAACCGGTAGGCCATTCTGGCCTGCGGTACGGGAAACCGGCTCCAAGATCGATCAAGACGCAAACTGAAGCCGATCCGGATCCGGCACAGTGCCTACCTGAACAATCGCATCGAACAGGGCCATCGCGCCGTCAAGCGGCGGGTCCGACTGATGCTCGGGTTCAAGTCAGTGAACAGCGCTCGCGCAATCCTGGGTGGGATCGAGATGGTTCACATGATGCGCAAAGGACAGGTGAAGTACGCCCGCAATCGGCAGCCTTCGCTCGCTGAGCAGTTCGAGCGACTCGCTGCATGACAGTCGAGGGAGGTTCGCTTCCTTGTTGTTGTCTCAGCTCCAGGGTTGCGACAGAGACTCCGAAGATCCCCTGCCTCCTCCATCACGGGCCTGGTTTCTGTGGCGTTCGGGGTACAGCCATCACTCAGGAGATCGGGCACTCTGGTCATGTCCATGATGGAGCGGCCGGGACAGGTCCTTCCTTTGGAACTCAGGCGCCTCTGCCGCAAGCGAGGCGCTTCTCTTTGTCAGAGGATTGATCATGGCAGGCAAAACTGTCACGCGGGCGGATCTGGCAGAGGCTGTTTACCAGAAGGGCAGCCTCTCTCGGGCAGAAGCTGCAGGTCTGGTCGAGCAGCTAATCAGAGAACTCTGCGACACTCTCGCGGTGGGCGAGACCGTGAAGCTGTCGTCGTTCGGCGTGTTTACGGTCCGAGACAAGGCCAAGCGGGTGGGGCGCAATCCTAAGACCGGAGTGGCCGTGCCGATCGAGCCCCGCCAATCCCTCACGTTCAGTGCCTCGCCTGTTCTCAAAGCGCACGTGAACGGCAACCCTCAGGATCTTCATTCAATGTCGCACTGAACGGGGATCCGATTTGGAGGCATGATATGCAACGCAGCCTGCTGCTCATGTAACGTTCAAAGGTGAGGAATGGCCTATAGACTCTTGCGGCTTGCTCCTGGCAGCTATGACGTGCTGCTGAACGGCGTGATTATTGCCAGCCTGGTCCGGAGCGGCGAAACCCACGATGCAACCTGGACCGCAGAGCTCCTGGTCGACCTGCCTCCAGGGGAGAGGCCCGCGCCATTCATAGAGGTAGAGCACACCTTCGGCAGTCTTGAGGAAGCCCAGCATTGGCTCGGTGACGCTGAGATCCGTGGCGCAGGAGGCGAGGCCTAGGCATGGCAGATGTCATTCAGTTCCCGCAGCGTGGGGAGACCAAGACCCTTCACTTTGACGAGAGGCACGCCTTTGGGGAGATCGGCGGCCTCATGCTGTCTCTCGTGCAGGAACAGGGCAGGGAAGACGGACCAGTCACGCTCGTTCTGCTTGGAGGCGTTGACGGGCTCTTCCCCCTCGAAGCCTTTGAAGCAACCAAAGAAGGGTTCGAGAGCGCTAAAATCGCCGGCGAGATTGCGCTGCGCGCGCTTGCGGCAGGTCACACCAATTGGGTGGAGTAACGTCTAAGGGCTCTGTCAACTTAACTGAGAGAATGCCATTCTCCGGCGCTTTCAGCGGTTCCCCAGTGGGTCTAAGCTCTTGAAAATGCGTGGCCTGCTCCGGACCTAAACACCGACAAGAGCAAGTAAAAGTGTTAAGTTGACGGTGCGGCACCGACCCGCGCTTGCGGCAGAAGGTGTTTGCCTGGAATGCTTATCCTCTAGGCTTCAGCACCGGAGCCTGCTCCGGTCCCTGCCGCTTTCTGTCACCAGCCTGAACGACCATGACGCCACTTTGCGGCTTCGTAGGCGCTGCTTGCACCGGACGTGGTGGCGCCTGTGGCGGAGTTGGAGGCAAGCTCCGGAGGGAGCCTGTTTGGGAAATTCCGTTCTGCGACAGACGTGCCGGGGATGAGTTTGCATCAAGCTGCAAGCGGTCCGCAGGCATCTTCAACTGAGCCTGAGTTCGGCTCTGGACAAGACGAGCGATCTCATCCTGGGCTGAACTGAGTTGGTTGCGCAGCCGAGCAAGTTCCGCGGTTGCACCTTGGGATTGGTCCCGCTCCAGCAACAGCTGCGTTTGATTGTCTTGAAGCGTCGCGATCCGCTCCTGCAACTGACGTTCGGTTTCAGCTGCGGATTGGCTTGAGATCGCAAGTATCCCCCAGCCTGCAGTGGCCCCTATCCCGAGAATGACGGCCACAGCCCGCTGCCAGTTGCCGAACAACGGCGCCAAGGTCCGGATCATTGGAACTCCTGTAATTACGAAACTGTGACGGCTGGGGCAACAGCCTTGACGGTCAGAATAGACGGGCCGATATGCTTACACGGGCCTTAGAGACGCTGAGAATAGGGTTGTTCTCATGACTTAATCATTAAGAGCATCTGGCCCTAGGCGACCAAGGCACGGCTTCTCGCAGTGTTGTTCGTGCGGCCGGTTAGCCAGTGGCTCAAGGTTCACGCGTATCGTTGCCAGCATCAAGCCACAAACTTCTTGTCAAAATGCTTATTATGCGACATGTTATCTTGTGATGCATTGGCTCGGATCAGAGGCCAAAAAGTAACAGTTTTCGGCTACAGCGATTCTCGCCTTCCTCTGCTAACCGTTCTTATGCATGGGAAGGTTGATGAAGGCTGGCGAGTGTAGCTTAAGCACTTGAAGCAGCGTAGGATTTGGTTGTTGAGACTAATCCCTGCCACCAATTGCCCTGTGCCACACTCGCCATGCCGGACGATACACCTGCCACCTTCCCGTTTCCAGCCGTTGGCCGCAAGAAGATCACCGCTGCTTTCGACGGTGGGCGCCTG
>NZ_VOSK01000473.1 GCF_009296175.1 Microvirga tunisiensis
TCCCCCGTTATAGCGGTCAAGGTTGACGTAGGCGTTTGGGATCAATCCCTTGGGACGCTGCCCATTTCGTGGCAGCCATCTCTCAGTCACCATGTTGAGCCAGATCTCTCGTCGATGGCGCTGCATGAGTGACGCCGGGCTAAAACGGTTTGAACCGGCACATCCGACCTATTCTCGAACAGGTCAGGTACATCCCACGAATATTGACACAGTATTACGCTTCGTGAGATAAGTAAGCGTATGAGCACTTTTTGGGTGCTCCGGCTCTTGGTGGGAGTTCGTATCGTTAGAAGCAGATAAATACCATGACGGTCAGGATGACCGCATGAACTGTGGTTGAAGATACATCGACGCCCGCGAGGAGCCACCAACCCTCGCGGGTTTTCTATTCAACCACTTTTTAAGCGAAGATCATTATGACTATCCATATCTTTAATTCCCCAGCGGGAGCAGGTAAAACCCATGCGCTCGCCCTTTATGCAGACCGTCTCGCCCGTCGTGGCCAGAAGGTCCTCTTCATCCAGCCGACCATTCACCTGATCAACAAGACCATTCAGGAAGAGCTTATACCGCTCGAACCGCCGTATTCCCTGCGGGCCATCCATGGTGATGCAGATCTGACGACGAACTCTGTCGTCGCCGATATCGTGATCCACTTCCAGAATGCCGTTGATGGCGAAGGCGAAGTCCTCTTCATCACGCATCCGGCCTTCCTGCGGGTGCCGTACTTCGAGCGCAAGGATCGCTGGGTTCTCGTCATGGACGAGGTTCCTCAGGTGGACGTGTATGACGAACTCACCCTGACTGAGACCCACGATCTCATCACGCCGCACCTGACCCTGGTCGCGGAAGGGGCGGTCTATGGTCGCCTCATCGCGAAGGAGGATCTGGCGCGATGAGCATGAAGAAGATCGCCCGTAACAAGCACGGGGATGACCTCCTCAAGGTCTTCGGCCCTCTGGCAAACCGCATCGTGTCGGACCACTGGGAAGTCTATGCCCACCAGAGCCAGTACGAGCGGCTGGTCCGGGGCGAGAAGACAGATAGCTCTCTTCGGACCTACTCGATCCTGAAGCCATCGATCTTCGATGGCTTCCAAAAGGCCATCGTCGCGTCGGCGTGCATGACAGACACCATGTTCTTCCGTCTTTACACCGCACGGGGCATCGACCTTCAGCCGGTCAAGGGAAAGCTGTGCCGGGATCTGCGCTACGATCAGCACGAGCACGGAGAGCGGATCACCATCTATTACGCCGCCACTGAGGCATGGTCGAAGACATACCGGGATAAGATCGTCGAGGACGAGCAAGGCGTCACCACCAAGTTCATCGACAAGATCAAGCAAGCGATTGTGATCCTGTTCGGCGCTGAGCCCTTTCTCTGGATGGGCAACAAGGATCTGCCGGACAGCTTCTTCCCCCAGGCCGGAGCCACACGGCTCCCCAACACACCCCATGGGCTCAACAGCTTCCAGGGCTATCACAATGTAGCGGTCATCTCGGCCCTGAACCCACCACCCGTGCACTTTAGCTTCATGGAAAGCTGCAAGATCAGCGGTGAAGAGCTTCGGACGGCCCATTATCGCAGTGCGGTCTATCAGGCCGTGATGCGCTGTTCGATCCGCAAACCCGGCGATGAGAACCCAAAGCGGGTCGTCGTCATGGATCGGGATACGGCTGAATGGCTTGCCAACCTGTTCCCTGGCGCAAAGGTTCAGCCGCTGGATGGCATGGGCATTGCGCCGAGCAAGGGGACGGCAGGGCGTACGCGCCAGTACGAGAGCAATGCTGAGAAGAACCGGGCTTACAACGAGCGCCAGGAGCGCGAGTGGCTCGCGCAACTCGATGCCATCAACGGGACCTCATTCATAGGAGGCCGCTACCGCCTCCTGGTTCAGGAGGTCAGGGATCAGATGAAGGAGTTCGCCCGTGACGAAATCCCCTTAAAAGAAGGGAATATCGTCACGCCATCGTTGACGAGCGGCACCGCCTTCGCCTCGATCTACGACACGATCCCGCTCGGTCACGTGGACTACACGGACGACGAGTCCTTCATCTCTGCCCTGCGGGATCTGCACGGGCGGCAACTGGCGGCGAAGGAGGACGCGGGGCTCTTCAGCCCGGCCCACTTCGAGGCCGACAAGGCGACGGACACCAGTCGCGGGCTCGACAACATCACTCATGTGCGAGGGATCTGGCTCGACAACGACGGCGGCGACCTGACCCCGGAAGCCTTCGCGGATCTCTTCCCCAGCCTGCGGATGGTGATCTGGAACACCTACTCCTCGACCCTGGACAAGCCACGCTGGCGCGTCTTCATCCCGACTACCTATGCCATGAGCCTGGATGTGTACGGGCTCATGATCGGTCAAATCGTGAAGGTGCTGAACGACGAAGGCTACTGGGGCAAACGGCAATTGGAGAAGAACCACAGGATCAAAAGGCGGCGCTGCCATGGCTTCGACGAGTCGAAGTTCACCCCGGCAAGCCTGTTTTACTTGCCCTGTCAGGCCAAGGACCCGGCCCATTCCTTCTTCGACGATTACAACGATTTGAAGCGAGGTCCCCTCGACCTGTGCCAGTGGATCGAGCACTGCATCCTGGATCTGCGGCCTGATCCGGAGCCGGAGCCCGCGACCACACCGGCTGCTCCGAAGGCTCCGACGATCACGGAGACGAGCATCTCGACCAAATTCCAGGATCTTCGGGACAAGCTCCTGGCCGATCAGGCGAAGAGCCGGGCCGGTCAGCAGGCAGCCATGATCGAGAAGGCCATCGACGAGTGGCGCACCGCTCCTCGCGGTGATGGGAACAACGCCTTCTTCCGGTTGGGTGCCGCTCTTCAACGAGCGGGCCTGGATGAGATCGAGATCCGAGAGAGGCTGCGCGAAGAAGTGGCGTATGCCCACTCCAAGAGCGAGCGTCGCAAGGAGATCCCCGGCATCATCAAAAGCCTGCGCCGTCGCGGGACAATCCGGTAACGCACTCGATGACCATAATGGCCTGGGATCATCCCAGGCCATTCGTCATGCGGCAACGATCTCTGGGTTGCTCTCATCATAGGCCAGGGACTGCTTGATCCGCTGCACGGTGGCCATTCCAGCGCCAGTCTCCCGTCGTTCGAACGATTTTACGAAAGGACCTATGCAGCTTCGGCTACAGCGATGGCTTCGCGCTGTCCTGCACGAAGCGCCGCGTAGTAGCTCGACTTCGAGATCCCCAGCACACGACAGGTCTCCGGCACCGTCGTCGCCGGATCATCATGGGCGAGCATCACCTGCCGGATCAACGACGACGTGAGCTTCGGGGGTCTGCCAAAACGCACTTGGCGCTGACGGGCGAGAGCAACCCCAGCTTTGGTCCGTTCTATGATGAGTTCTCGTTCCATGGCGGCAAGGCTGCTCAATACCCCGACAAAAAACCTGCCCGTAGCCGAGGCCGTGTCAATGTTCTCGCGCAGAGAAACGAGCTTCGCGCCCTTCTTCTCGATCTCTTCAACGATTTGAAGCAGGTGAAGCTGGGATCTCCCTAACCGATCCAAGGCATACACATAGAGGCGGTCGCCGGGTCTCAGCAGATCCAGAACTCGTCGGAGTTCGGTGCGATCCCGCTTCATGCCGGATGCCTTCTCTCGATAGATGTCGCGGTCGTCCACCCCCGCCTTGATCAGCCCATCGAGTTGAATGTCCCAGTCCTGCGCCGATGTTGAGCACCGCGAGTAGCCATACGACCGTCCAACCATCCAGAAACTCCCGTTTAGTTTGGGAAGATTCTCGCACGGACTTTCTGCACCGCCAACGGCTTGTGTTTTGGTCATTCGAGTCAGTGACCAGAAACTGAAGACTTTTTGGAATGTCGGGTTGCGTTCGTCGAAGCCAGATACTGCCAGCAGAAAACCGTTTGAATCCGCCCGGTCCACCAATCGAAACGTCACTGGCCGGGTCTGTTACCCGATAGGTAAAGCCCGATGTATTCCGCCACGCCCGAAACAGCTTCATGGACGACCGGAAAATAAGGGCTTGCGAGGTCCGAGTTCGAGAGGGTTTTTGGAACAGGAACGGAGAGGGT
>NZ_VOSK01000474.1 GCF_009296175.1 Microvirga tunisiensis
CTTCTTCCTGAAAATCAAGCACTTCAGACGCATCGCCACGCGCTACGAACAGACCCCACGGGCGTTTATGTCAATCCTTTGCCTCGTCAGCGCGTTCATCTGGACCAAATGAATGTCAACGCGCTCTAATCCGGAAGGTGCCCCAATGCTATCTCCGCCTTGAACGGAGAAGCGCGGACGGCAATCGCGGCTCAAGCTCTCCCGTTGATCGGAGATGACAGATGCTCAGGTTCGTAATCATGGCTCTCGGAGCCGCGGCCATCGCGCTGCCGGCCGCTGCGCAGGGCCAGTTCCCGGCCGAAATCCGGACGCAGGAGATCGCAGCCAACGGCGCGACGATCCATGTCCGCGTCGGCGGCACGGGCCCGGCCGTGGTTCTGCTGCACGGCTATGGCGAAACCGGCGACATGTGGGCGCCTCTGGCCGAGGATCTTGTCCGTGATCATACGGTCGTGGTTCCGGATCTGCGCGGCTTGGGGCTTTCCTCCAAGCCGGAAACAGGGTTTGACAAGAAGACGCAAGCCGGCGACGTGGCAGGCGTTCTCGACGCGCTCAAGATCGATCGCGCCGATCTGGTCACTCACGACATCGGCAACATGGTCGGCTACGCCTATGCGGTCCAGCACCCAGAGCGCGTGAGGCGGTTTGTTCTGATTGATGCTCCGGTGCCGGGCATCGGCCCGTGGGAAGAGATCCTGAAGAACCCGCTGTTGTGGCATTTCCGGTTTGGAGGGCCCGACATGGAACGCCTCGTCGAAGGTCGCGAGCGCATCTATCTCGATCGCTTCTGGAACGAGTTCTCGGCCGTGCCCAGCCACTTCTCCGAGGCCGCACGCGAGCACTATGCCAAGCTGTACGCCCTGCCGGGCGCCATGCACTCAGGGTTCGCCCAGTTCGCCGCGTTCGATCAGGATGCCGTCGACAACAAGGCCTTCCTTGCTGCCAAGGGCAAGCTCGGGATGCCGGTGCTGGCGATTGGAGGCGAGAAGTCGTTTGGCCCGATGATGGCGACCGTGATGCGGTTTGCCGCCAGCGACGTGACCGAAGGGATCATTCCCGATTCAGGCCATTGGATCATGGAGGAGAACCCGACGGCGACGAGCGTCATGGTCCGCTCCTTCCTCTCGTCCCCGTGAAGGACACCCCGCTGCTGTTATCCGATCGCCAACGGGTGACCATGGGACGGAAGGACCGCTTCCGGCCCATCTGAGACGCCCATCTGAGACCTGGGCTCGAAGGCAGCAATCCTCATCGAACCGGGCGTTCTGAAAACGCAGGGAAGCTCGGTTCCTCGCCTGGGGCTGACATTGCCTCCGTGATGGCGGCAACACGATCGCTCTCACTACTTCCGATCAAGGAATGCGCCGGATCGTGCCGACACTTCGCTGAAGCCGGGTCGTGCCAGAAAGGCGCCCGTGTGAACGACGGCATTGCTCATCAAGGTTTGTTCAACCCAGGCTCCGGCCTCTTCGGGCGTCCTGAACAGGGGTGCGGCCCTAACGTTGCACTTGCCGAACCCGGCTTCCAGGTGCCACCACCCCCTGTGCTCAGGGGCATGGTGCGACCCTTCGAGGCGGACGAACACGGCGGCAAGCTGGTTCTCGGCGAGGACGAGCTTGCCGTCGGTGTCATGGCCGTCGATGAGCACGCGCATGGGCATAAACGAGATGTCGAGGGTCATAGCCTTCGCCTTCATGTTGGGGCGGAAGGTCAATTGCGAAATGGCCAGACACCCAGGGGATCGAGAGCGCTTTCATACCCCCCGGCGAATGCTCATTCAACCATGTGTAGCCTGATCCTTAACATCGGCGGGATTGAGCCGCGGCATGATGGTCGTCCGAGAATGGGGTCGATGGTTCGTGATGAGGAGAGCGACCGCTGGCTGTGCTGGTTCAACTCACGGGCGAGAGCGAGAGAGGTTACAGCTGGGAGGTGCGCGAATGGTGGTTCAAGGACGGCGGGGGATTTAGCGGGAGAAGGCCCCAAGGTCAGGACACAGATTGCCGGCGAGCCGCCGGGCGGGCTCACCCGCTGATCCTCTTTGGCCCCAACGCGACCTTCCCGCGCAGTGGAAATAACATAGGTTAAAATTCGAACGACGTTCCCGGGGTACTCTTCTCGGTCGGTTCCCGCGGCAACTGCAAAATGGATCATCCTCCCTTTGATCCACCTAGGCTCTTTTGGAGATCTTTGGAATTGCAGTGACTTAGTGCAGCCCTGTCTCCAAAGCCGTCACGGCCTCGCGATGACAGCACCGCATGGCGATGCACCGGGGGAGTACCGAGTTCAGGGAGGGGAATGTGTTCCTTGAGAACGAGAAATCGGCTTGCCCGGATTGCTCCGCCGGAGCAGGGCCTGGAGCACAACCCACCTTGGGTCAGGTGATAGGTCGGAATGCCCGACGGTTCGCACATCAGCCCGCGATCGTCTCACCCGCATTCACCCCTCTGACCTACCAGGATCTGCAGCGACAGCTGGAGAGAATCCGTCGGCAGCTGCGCCAAGCCGGGCTTGGTTGCCACACCCGGATCGGGGTGCTGATGCCAAGCGGCCCGGAGGCCATTCTCGCCATCGTGGCGGTGGCCTGCTGCAGCACAGCGGTACCGCTCGATCCGCGACTGTCTCCGGCGGAAATCGATCAGCGGCTCGACATGTTGCGGCTCGACGCTCTTCTCGTCCTACGCGGGAGTGCCTCCGAAGCCCGTCGGACCGCGGAGCGGAAAAGGCTTCCCATCCTTGAAGCCGCCGCGATCGGAGACGGTCGGCTCGGGCTCGACGTGACCGTGCCTTTCTCCGCATCCCCCGCTATCGACACCGAACCCGATCCAGGCTCGCCGGCCTTCATTCTGCAGTCCTCCGGCACGACGGCCGAGCCGAAGCTGATTCCGTTCAGCCACGCCAACATGCTGGCAGCGGCGGCGCGGCTCGAAACGTGGTTCGGGCTTACGGCGCAGGATCGCTGCCTGAGCGTCTCGCCTCCGTACTATTCTCATGGGCTCAAAGTGACGGTGTTCACGCCGCTCCTCACCGGTGGCAGCATCGCGCTGCCGACGAATGCCGCCGCGGTCGACCTGGCTGAATGGTTCGATGCCCTACGGCCAACGTGGTACTCGGCGGGTCCGACGCTCCACAATGCCGTGCTGGACAAGGCGAAGTGTCTTGTGGATGCGCAGGCGATGCATACCCTGCGCATGGTCGTGTCCGGTGGCGCGCCGCTTTCGGGGGCGGTGCGGGACGAGCTCCAGCAGGTCCTGGGTGTGCCGGTGCTGGAGCATTACGGCTCCAGCGAAGCCGCGCAAATCGCCTCCAACCAGCCGCCGCCCGGTCCGAACAGGCCGGGGACCTGCGGACAGCCTTGGCCTGGCACGGTCATGATTTCCGGCGAGGACGGGCGCCCGCTTCCGGCCAACGAGCAGGGGGAGGTTTGGGTCCGCGGCCCCACGGTGATGACTGCTTATCTCGATGCGCCGGAACTCAATCGGTCCGCCTTCGTCGACGGCTGGCTTCGCACAGGCGACATCGGCAGTCTTGATGAGGACGGCTATCTCTCCCTGCATGGCCGCCTGAGTGAGCTGATCAATCGTGGCGGAGAAAAAATCGCCCCCGCCGAGATCGATGCCGCGCTCCTGCGCCATCCGGCGGTCGCCGAGGCTGCTGCTTACGCTGTTCCCCATCCGCGCCTCGGCGAGGACGTCGCCGCTGCGGTCGTCCTGCATCCAGGCGCGATGACGACACCTGCCGATCTCCGCCGGTTTCTTCAGGGTGAACTGGCCTCGTTCAAGATCCCCCGCGGCATCCACTTCCGCGAGCAGCTGCCCAAGGGCACCACGGGCAAGGTCCAGCGCCGCCGGATGCTTGGGATTCTCGGTCCGCCGCTGCATGAACCGGCGGAGCATCTGCCTGCCATGACCAAAGCACCACAGGATCTAAAAGCCGAACTCTGATGTTCGTTGTCAATGAGCCTTGACGTGGGTGTGCAATCCCGGTGCAGGAACAGGGCCAGGCCGGATAAAGCGATTGCGCAGGGCCGGAGACAGAGCCGTCAAGACGACGGTTGAGCAGACTC
>NZ_VOSK01000475.1 GCF_009296175.1 Microvirga tunisiensis
CATGAACCCTACCACTGTCGCGCTGGTGGCCCCGACAAACGGGAGCGGCGCGGCTTGCTGGTCGCCACCCACCGGAACGAAATCCTGGTGCCAAACCGCAATGCATCGATTGCGTTCGGATCGTGCAGAGCACATGGAAGTGTGAACACGCCTGTTTTGCAAGATCCTCCGCCTAACCAGCGAGCCATGAAACGTCGCATGTTGTTCGTATCAGTCCTTAAACCGCGCGCCGTAGTGGCTTCCGCTCACCCAGACCAGGCGGACCTTGGGGATCGCTCCCTCGTTCGGGATCTTCAGTTCGAACTCTAAGGGAACATCAGCAGGGTCATCGACCACGAGACGCGCCCTAGTCTTGGACAGATCCCAGACGGTGCATACGGTCGGATCTCCAGTGGTCTCGCTTAGGAACCAGCCCTCCAGGCCGGTGGGAAATCGCTCACTTGATCGACGCTCAGGCAGTGCAGGGTTCATGCAGGAGGTCCTGGGGCTGAGGGAGAAGCCCACATAGGAAAGGAAGCTTGCGCAAGGATGTCCTGCTGCGCTTAGTGCCTGTAACCAAAGCGCCCCCGCTGCCAAGAGGCCGTTCACGCCCATCTCCAGCCAGGGCGCTGTGGTTGTTGGAGCTGCTAACGAACCACGGCGGAGAGAACAGACCCAATAGGCCAAGCCACACCGTCCCAAAAGGGCTCGAATATCTGCTTGGGGAGTAGCCCGGATACAACGACGCCCCGGCTGAGGGCTGTCTTGAACCTCAACCAAGGCGCTTAGCGGAGCGTGGGGCTCCGCATCTGTTCGGGCTGACACACAACGCGCCCGGTGAGATCATCCTGACCAGGTAAGGTAAATATTCGGTGTCGTGGCTGGGGCGCCCCAGCCACGAGGTGTTCGCGTAAACTCTTGGCCAGGGCGCTGGTGGCTTTCGTCTCAGCAGGAGAACGCAAGTCACGAATGAGAGAGTAAATGACCGGCGTTGGCCTTCAACGTCTCAGAAGGCCAGCCACGAAATCACGGAAGAGTGGCTCTTAGCTTCCGGAGTAGATCTCAAATAGAAACGCCCCGACCGAGAGAGGTTCGCTCAAATCCTCAGCCAGGGCGCCTGTGGTATCCTGCAAGGCAACCACGCCCCAATCCTAGACCCATCCCACTGATCATCAACGCCGCTCAGAATAGACGCGCGCCCTGAAAGAGGAGATCGGGTTCGGATGCTCTTTCAGGACGGCGGCGCTCATGGGGGCAGGAGCGCACGACCCAACAACACGCACCAACCGTGGCCATATTGTGGACGCCTGAATGAGTGCTGTCTCTTAGCGCAGGGCTCTGGTGGTCGAGGAGATCAGGGCAATACAGACAATCGAGGTGATGCCGGCAGGTAGCGGGGCCATCTCCCAGCGCACGGGTTGGCCGGTGAACTCGGAGATGGCGGTGGCATCGCGGGAATAGGTCATGTCTCCGTTTGGTGCGGCGAGGATGAATTTCCAGATTCCTCGGACCCTATTAACCAAGAGATGTGAATGGAGAACACCCGCATCACAGAGGTAAAGTACCCTGGCTCATCTGTTGGTCAGAGACATGGCTGCATCGCCATAGCGTTTGCCGGCGAATTGTTCCGGCGCCAGCATGTCGCCAAGTGCCTTTGTCTCTTCCGGTGAAATCGTGATGTCCGCGGCGGCGACGTTCTGTTCCAGATGCGGGATTTTCCTTGCGCCGGGAATGGGCACAATGAAATCTCCTTGGTTGATGACCCAGGCAAGCGCGAGCTGTGCGGCCGTCACGCCTTTCTTCGTCGCCATCTCCTCCAGCAGAGCTACGAGCGAGGCGTTGGAGGCCATGTTCTCGGAATTGAAGCGCGGAAGCGTCCGCCGGAAATCGTCGGTGCCGAAATCCTCGGGCTTCTGGATCTTACCCGTCAGGAAGCCGCGGCCGAGCGGGCTGAATGGTACGAAGCCGATACCGAGTTCACGGCAAGTGTCCAGGACTTCACCTTCCGGATCGCGGGTCCAGAGCGAATATTCACTCTGAAGCGCGGAAATCGGATGGACGGCATGGGCCCGGCGGATTTGGGCAGCTCCCGCCTCGGAAAGGCCCAGCGCGCGCACTTTGCCTTCCCTCACAAGGTCCGCCATGGCACCGATGGTTTCCTCGATCGGCACGTTAGGATCGACACGATGCTGGTAGAACAGGTCGATCACCTCGACCCCGAGCCGCTTCAACGATGCCTCGGCCACTTCGCGGACATGCTCCGGCCGGCTGTCGAGGCCGGCCATGGCACCCGCGTCCTTCTTGCTCGTGTCGATTCGGAAGCCAAACTTGGTGGCGATCACCACCTTGTCGCGATAGGGTTTCAGCGCCTTGCCGACCAGGATTTCGTTTTCGAAAGGGCCGTAGACCTCGGCTGTGTCGAAAAAGGTGACGCCAAGATCGATCGCCCGATGAAGCGTGCGGATGGACTCCTGCTCGTCCTGGCCACCATAGGCGTGGCTCATTCCCATGCAGCCGAGCCCGACTGTCGAGACGGCGAGGTGAGGACCGAGTTTGCGCGTCTTCATCAGTTGATACCTTCTGTTTCACACCGTAGAGCCATACAGAAGTTCCTAGTTGCGGTTCGTGAGATCAAGTCCAAATCGCCGTAAATGGCACTTCTTGGATGATGAGGATCCAATCCATGCGAGCGTTTGAGATCAGAAATGGGTTTGGCTTGGATCACCTCAGCATGACCGAACGGCCCGTTCCGCAGCCCGGGCCGGGTGCTCGTGCAGATGACTGCGGCAAGCCTTAATTACCGTGACCTGTTGGTGGTGGAGGGCTCCTACAATCCGAAGCTCCGCCTTCCGATGGTTCCGGTTTCCGATGGGGCAGGGATAGTCGAAGCCGTTGGCGCCCGTGTCAAGAATTTTAGACCAGGGGATCGGGTCGTTCCGGTCTTCTTCCAGGGCTGGCTCGAAGGCAAGCCGACGACCGAGAAGCTCGCTACCGGCCTTGGCGCCAACTTGGACGGGGTCCTGTGCGAGTACCGCGTCTTCGATGAGAGCGGCCTGCTGCCGATCCCTGACTACCTGAGCAACGCGGAAGCCGCTGCCCTGCCATGCGCTGGCGTGACGGCTTGGAGCGCTATCGTCAGGCTCGGAGGTATCCGGCCAGGTGACACGGTACTTGTGCAAGGCACCGGAGGCGTTGCCCTCTTTGCACTGCAATTTGCGAAGTTGATGGGCGCCACCGTCATTCTCACATCCTCTTCCGATGCGAAGCTGGCAAGAGCCAAAGCCCTTGGCGCCGATCACCTGATCAACTATCGGGACGAGCCAGTCTGGTCCCGCCCAGCAAGAGTCCTGACGGGCGGGCAGGGTGTTGATCTTGTTGTCGAGATCGGGGGCGCTGGCACCCTTGAACAATCGATCCGAGCGGTTCGCGTTGGTGGCACCATTGCGTTGATTGGGGTCGTGGCCGGTGCTGCCGCTTCAGCCGTGCCACTCCCCCTCGTTGTAATGCGAGCGGTCCGAATGCAAGGCGTCACGCTCGGCTCGCGCGCCGACTTCGAGGCGATGCTGAGGGCCTGCACGAGAGCTCAACTTCATCCAGTTCTTGATGAGCGCCGCTTTGCCTTTGAGCAAACCCCGGCTGCTTTTGCACGCATGAGAGCGGGAGAGCACTTTGGGAAAATCATCATCGAGTTCTGAGTTGCCTCGGTGGTATGCCAAACGAAACAGACGGGGCTAAGCGGTTGGCCAGCTTAGGTGGATTGAGCTGACAGGACCTGAAGTGTGTAAGCTTCGCCGTTCGATCTGGTGCAGACCTCCGCAAATTCGCTTCAGTTCAGGGTCGCTACATCATCCGGCCGTTGCAGGCGGCGTTTTCGTCTTGCTCCCCTCCTGGAATCGTCAGTCAATGAAGGCGTCGACTGTGAGCAGCCGAGCACGTCGCTTTACATGTAGTAGCTGGAACTTGATCTGACATTTGGCGTCCGAGAGTTGGTCGGGCTCATCTGTCCGATGATGTTTTCAAGCGGCGATCATCTTCTCCTTCGCTAACGGGATTGCATCGAGGAAGGTCTGCA
>NZ_VOSK01000476.1 GCF_009296175.1 Microvirga tunisiensis
TGTTTGTTGCGGCGGTGGTACGGCGATTTTTCTTTTTTCGGCGAGGCGGCGTGCAAGCGCAGATGCTGCAGGAATAGATAGGTGGTCAGCGTCATCAGTGCGTGCCGGTGCAGGCCGCGCCACGAGTGGCCCTCGAAGTGATCGAGCCCAAGATCTTTCTTGAGTTGCTGGTGCGTATAGCGCGACGATTAGGGTGAGCGGGAGCGCGTCAACTATGGTGAGCGCCTGCGGGCCATGGTGATGCTTTCCTAATTGTCGCTCGTGGTCAAGGTTTTTGATTGCGCGTCAATTAGGATGAGCGGTGGTGCCAGGGTCGGATGTGACAGCACGGGCCTGTGCCGACTTGCGGCGGTAGCTGTCGGTGTTCATCTCCAGGATGATCGCATGATGAACGAGTCTGTCGATCGCGGCCACTGTCATAGCGGGATCGGGAAAGACCGAATCCCAGGCTCCAAAGGGCTGATTGGCCGTAATGAACAATGAGCGACGCTCGTACCGGGCGCTGATGAGCTCGAAGAGAACGCTCGTCTCAGCCTGGCTCTTCTGGACATAGGAGAGATCGTCGAGGACGAGCAGGTGATATTTGTCGAGCTTTTCGATGGCGGATGCGAGCTTCAGCTCCTGCCGAGCCGTCTGGAGGTGCTGGACGAGATCGGTGGTCCGGGTGAACAGGACGCGATAGCCGGCATCGATCAGCGCGTGACCGAGCGCCGAGGAAAGATGCGTTTTGCCGACACCAGGTGGGCCGAAACACAGAATGTTGGTCCCCTTGGCCAGCCAGCTATCGCCTTCGGCCAGTGCGGCGATCCGGGCTCGGCTGACCATGGGAACGGCGGCGAAGTCGAACGTATCGAGAGTCTTGCCACTGGGCAGGCGCGCCTCGATGAGATGCCGCTGGATGCGGCGGCTGGCGCGTTCGGCGACCTCGTGCTCGAGAAGGGTGGCGAGGGTTTTGGCGGCCGGCCAGCCCTCGGCATCGGCCGTCGCGCCGATCGCAGGCCAGAGCCTTGCGACGGTCGGGAGGAGTAACGTTGTCAGGAGAAGCGGCAGACGTGCAGTATCGGTGGTAACGGTCATGGCGCTATCTCCAATCTGACGTCGCGCAGCAATGGGTCGTAGACGCTGGCGCTGGGCATCTCGATCCGCACCGCCGGTACCGAAGCCGCTTGTGGCATGAGGCGGGCTTGGATCTCGGCGAACACAGGCAGACCACCCTCGTCGAGGATGGCATCGAGGGCTGCCGCGATGTCCGCTTCGAGCCCACGATCATGGGCGAGCGCGAGCAGGGCCACCATCGTGCGCGAGGCGTCCCGCACGGGCTGGCTGGCCACGAGCGCCTCCCAGGCCCGTCGATAAGCCGGTCTTGGCCAGAGCGCATCGCGGTAGGTGAGACCAGCCAGCGCTCCGGGCTTGGCGCGCAAGGATCCGATGACATGGCGGTAGTCAACGATATGGGTGGTTGTGCGCCTGGCCGTCTTCGCGGGAGCACGTCCGCGCGGGAGACTGAGAACGGGCATGCCGGCGAGGAAGGCTTCGATCCGGTCATCATGGACCCGCAGGTGGAGGCGATGGCCGATCAGCCGGGAGGGTACGGTGTAGAAGGCATGCCGGAAAGAGAAGCCCGAAGAGCTTGTCACGCGCACGCTGGCCTCGTCCCAGGTGACGGGTGGGGCCGGAGGCAGGGCCTTGAGGTGCGCGCGCTCGATCTCAATGGCATCGCCATGACGCCGGTTGTGGTCGGCGATGACGCCGGCGACGAAGGCCCGATAAGCCGCCAGGGTGTCGAAATCGACCAAGCCGCGCAGCATCAAGGCCTGCTCGATCCGGTCCTTCAGATGACCATGCCGGCTCTCGATCGATCCATTCTCATGCGCGACCCCACGGTTGTTGCGGGTCGGTGTCATGCCGTAATGGGCGGCGAGCGCCGCGAACCGGCGCGTCAGATCCTCGGCTTGATCGTGACACAGGTTGCGGAACGCCGCTGAAAGGCTGTCCGAACGATGTTCGGCGGGAGCTCCGCCCAGCGTCGTCAGGGCCGTGGCCAGTCCGGAGGCCAGCGCAGTGTAGCTCTCGCCGCCCAAGACAACCTCACCGTGCTCGAAGCCGGAATAGACGAGGGCGAAGTGGTACAGCCGGTGATGGAGGGTCTGACCCGCGATCGTCACGCCCAGGCCGCTCATGTCGGTGAAGTCCGACAAGCCCATCCGTCCGGGAGCATGGGCCTGAGGGAAGATCACGGGCTGATCGGGGCCGTGCAGGGCCCGCCATGTCCGGATCCGCCGTTCGAGCGAGCGGCGCACGCTGTCGTCGATCCGATCGGGATAGCGCCGGGCCATCTCGCGCAAAACGGTGATCGGCCGCAACCCTGGCGCCGATGCCAGCATCGGCACGATCTCCTCATCCCAGAGGCCTTCGAAAGGGTCGGATCGGGTTCGGTAATCGCGCCGCTCCTTGCGCGATGAGGGAGGCCGTGGATCCCGTTCGATCCGGCGTCCGGTTGCGACCGAAATCCCAGAGATTGCCGCGGCGCTTTCCTGCGACCGGGTGGTGCGTAGCTTCATGTAAAGTCTCACCTGTTGATCGTTGACGTGTCTAACCGGCATCGCCTCCCCCTCTTCGAGGAAGATGGGCATGTCGGATACGACCCGCAGGTGACGCTGAAGCGGTCGGTGGTCCGGCTCCGTTCGGGCTAAGCCCTCACGAAACCAGATTGCCGACCGCTCATCATAGTTGACGCTCTGTCGCTCAAGCTAATTGACGCCGGGCAGTGGGCGGCGGCTGTGGTCCACGAGGCCAGCCTCTCCCTCAGCCTGATAGCGGCGCCACCACTTGCGTAGAGTAGGCCGGGAAATGCCGCAGCGGCGGCAGACCAGGCCAGCATCGCCGATCTTGGCATAAAGCTCGACCCACGCGAGCCGCGCCTTGATCAGATCCATCGCCGTCCCCAGCCCTTCGGCTGTGGATCTGATGGACAGCGCTCCTGCGCTGCCCACAGGTCCACAGCAGCAACAGGATCAGCATCGCATCTCAGAGGGGGATCTGACGATCAGAAAGTTGAAACGAGGTCGTCGGACCTTACAGCACATCAAACTGTTGCGCCAACTCGGCGAGGGTCTTCTCGCCTTTCACGGCGGCCAGGGCCACTTTGGCCTTGAAAGCCGGAGAGTGGTTCCGGCGGGGTCGCTTGCTCATGATTTCTCCTGTTCGGCAGCCATTGTGGCCGCAATCAGGCAGAAACTCCACTTATCTCGCTGTGCAAATTTCCCGAGCCAGCTCACCCCACGCGTTGAAAAGCTCGGTCAACAGCCTCTCGAAATGATAGCCTCGCGCTTGTGGTTCATTGGACATCTCGTGCAGCGCGAGGAATTGCGCCTCAAGACGCCGTAACGTCGCCTCATCGGCTCGGAAGATGCGCGGCTTGGCCTCATCTTTTTCCCCGGGCGTTCCCATGGTAGAATCGAATGGCAAAAGCGGCGCGCCGCCGAGCCTCTCAACGACCGCGCTCAGTCTTTTGCCTGCATTGAGGACCGTCTCGGCCTGCGCCCGACCGAGCCTGTCGAGTTCATGATACTCCCAGAGCGCCGCGAGGGCTCAGGCTATGGACCGCGGCTGGCCAACCGTCAGGAATGGCCTGAGGCGTTTTCCTTTGCTGCCGCCATAGATCGCGTAGGCCTCATCATAGATGTCGACTCCGACTTCGCGGCGAAAGAATTGGGCGAACGTGCTGTTCGTGAAATCGAGCACGTAGCCCGGACTCGTTTCGAACAGCTCGTCAACAAGGTTCAACTCAACAGGTCGCAGCTGCTGCATCATTCCCCGATGATCCCGAGGTCGCCAAGGAACCGCGAAATGAAACCCGCAAGCAGACGTGAAACGGCGCTTCTCTGGACCACAACTGCCCCTTGTAGATACGATTGTTAGCCCGGTTAATTCACGGCGCCCCATCTGAGATTGGCTGTACGAGCCTTGCTGGCAAAGTTGACCGGATTTCAGGCATGTCCTCACCACCTCCAGGCGTTCTGCTTGGCGGATGAGAGCGGCGCGTTTGC
>NZ_VOSK01000477.1 GCF_009296175.1 Microvirga tunisiensis
CTCCATGCTTCCTTCAGACCCCGCCTCACGACGGCGCCCTTGCACTTCGCTAACCCTTCGCCGCCATCAGGCTGGGTAGAAGACTTACACTTCCAAGCTGTCGAACATGCTCGGCACACCGAAAAAACCCGCCGATGAGGCGGGTTCAGGGATCAAAGGGTGACGACAGGATTCTCAACGGGAGCCTGAAGTGGCCGGACCTGGTATTCCTTGAGGCCCTCTCTGATGGCGTAGGCTGAGGCCTCGCCCATGCTATCGAACGGGCCGTACTGGTATTCGGAGACGGTTAGGTAAACCGAATAGCCGGCGATGTCGGGGCTCGGGTCCTTCATCTGCTGCGCCATTCCTGCGATCGCGAGCACATCTGTCAGGGTTCCGGCGGAAAGAGGCCCGAACTCTTTGAGATCTGGATCCTCGAAGTTCCCTTGGATGCGGGCGATGATGGCGCGAAGGGCCCTCTCAGCGTGCGTGCTCATGCTTTCCTCCTTGGGATTTGAGACGATCGAAGTTCACGGGGCGGATCAGAGGAAAGGCCTTGATCTGACGCCGTGTGGAACCGGCCCCGCCGGCGACACGAGGGCAAGAGGGGGATAGTCGAACAGGGAGGCCTTATGCGGCCTGCCGGGCGGCCTTGGCTTCCTCGGCGGCCTTGGCCATGTCGGATTTCACGATCTCCTCCCAGACGTTGATGTCGGGCGGGATACGAAGATCCAGATCCATAACGGCGGTGCCATTTTGGAGCGCCTCAAAGGTTGTCCCGAGCTTTTCGAGGAGGGCGGGCGTCCGCCAGATGACGGCGATCTCGTCAGGGGTCATGTCGCACATGCCGCCGCGGTCGCAATTGTCATAGATGGCCGTGAGCTTCGGGGTCATCACCACGCTATAGTAGAAGCAGGCGCGGACGATCCGGTCCGGGCGTTCGGCCATGTAGGGGTGGCCGTGGACCATAAAGGGATCAAATTGATCGCCATTGTAGGACCGGATGAGGACATGGCTGAGGTCGGTCATCGGGTCGGCCGGCAGGTTCTCTGTTGCGGCTGCGTCCATGGTCCTCTCCTGGGATTTGGGATCGATCGAAGTTCAACCGAAGATCGAGGAGGAGACGATTCCTTTCAGCTATGCTGGAACGCTGGCAATGGCCGGGGGTTAGTGCTATATCTACCGGAGTGGATGAGGAGGGTTTCCCCTCCTCACCCGTTTTACTCAGTTGATCGAGAATGAGAAGGACAGGGACCAGCTGTCCTTCTTTTCTTTTGCGATCCTGAATGACCCGCTTATGCGGGGTAGGAAGTACCACCACATATTGGTGTCCTCCGGTTAGCCGAGCGATGCTTACGCCCTTTTGACACCCGACAGCTTGTCCGGGTGTGGGGGCCTGGCCGCCCCTGGCTTTCCGCTCGACTAATTCTTCTGTTACGGCTCAGCCGTTAACAATCCTTATGTCTGGGCTCCAATGCTGCCCTGGGGCAGGAGACCTGCCTTTTCCCGGGCCAAGCGGCGCAGTTCGGCACATCCGGCGTCCAGGCTGGCGCCCGCCGGCGTGATTGTCCGGAATCGTTCCCAGAAGGCCTTCCGCCCTGCCTCGGACCGGTCGATGCCGGCCAGAACCTCGAGCGAGCCGATGGTTTGGGGTTTTCGCAGCTCAGCCTCGATGGGGTGCTCGGGCGGCTGGGCATTCTTGCGCCTGCGGGACATATGGCTTCCTTCTGACAGGATGGGGTGGGTCAGATGCCCCGGATGGCCGCCGTGGCATCGGCCTGAACCTGGGCGTGGGCGAGGCTCAGTAGGTTCATGGCTCTTCGCATGCCGCTGGCCCGGTCCGAGCAGATTCGGTCGGCGAGCGCCTTGGCATCGGTGCCGGGATGCCTCTGGGCTGCGAGCTCAGCTGCGACCTCGGCCTCTTCTGGGGTGAAGCGAGAGCCGAGCAGGGAGCGAGCTGTCATGCGGGCCTGCTCGAACTGAATGCGGCGCTCGATTTCCATGGGGCTTCCTTCCGGGGTTTGGGCCAGATCGGTGATCGCCCAACCCTATGAGGCGAGAGCCAACTGAGAGGCGAAGTGCTGATACATGGCCTCGGCGACCCGCTGGTGTCCGGCTGTGGTGAGCCAGCCGTTGCGCAGTCCTCCAGCCTCGAAGTCGATGAAGCCGCCGGCGAAAGCCCGGACAGCGGCGAGATGGGCGCGTTCCTCCGGCACCTTGAAATCGTTTGAGAGGATCTCGTACGGGCATCGGCGCTCATTCCGCGCCTGATTGAAGGCGAGGCAAACCTGGGTGACGCTGATCTCGACGGGTTTTGACGGCTTGAGCGGAATGATCATGACGCGTGGAGCCTTTCGGTGAACTTCAGGCAGGCTGGAGGACCGGGAAGTTCGGCGATCAGCCAGTGCGGCCGGCACGGCGTGGAGTAGAGGCGAATTCCCGCCATGTGGCGGGCTCGACAAGATTCGACCTCAGGTGCGCGAGGATGGCGCGTGCCGGTAGGCCGGACCTCTGCATCGCAGAGGCCTCCGCGAAGACTTGGACCCGCGCGGCTTTGGCACGCTGAAGATCGGAGATCGGCGAAGTCCCTTTCCGCATTTCGTCCTCTCTGGGTTTGGTGATGGAGAGCAGGCGAAAAGTTCGTGGCAGGGTGCAGTTTAATTTAGGGAATCCGGGGTCAGCCGAAGTAAGATGATCTTGTCTTGAAGATGGTCGCGCGAACGAACTGTGCGACCGGAGAGACAACTAACCCTTTCCTGAGGTTTTAACCGTGGAGTACTTTAAGACGCACGCAAAAGGCGTGCGCCACATCGTTTTTGCCGTCGTGTACGGCACCATTGCTTTTCACACCAACTGGACGGACGTTCCGCATATTCTGTCGGCGCTCTTCCATGCCACCTGGCGAAAACTGGAGGGTCGGAGGGTGTGCCAACGGGGTGTGCCTCGCGGCACACCTACAAGACGCACAGCGCGCACTACTGAATGCCTTTGCAGGAGGACGAGCCAGCGGAAAATTGAGGCAAGCTCAGATTCCTTAGTAGCATGGACGCAAGATTCCAGCATGCGATGAATGTCAGGCGCCTATGTTAATTCTCTTTGCTGAAAAAACTAACGCCCCGCCTCGTTCACAATCTGATTTTGGTTTGCGATTAATCTGTAATTGAGAGGCCGCAAACCATTGAAAATAAAGAATTATAGTAATTAAGGTGTGTCATGCGCGGTGACAGGCTGACACATCCATAGGCACACCGGGGAAAAAGGAGATGTGACACGCGGGTGTTCCGAAATGCACGGCGACGTGACACACCCGCCGCTGTTGGTGGAATTATAGGGTGTGCCACAAAGGTGTGTCAGTCGGCACACCGTGGCGACACGTCCGATTCTGAGTCCCTGATGCGTAGTATGTCCAGCTTGCGTGCAGGAGCGCATGCGAAATTTAGCCAGACGAGTCCATCCGCGGATAATCAAGTGAACCAACACGCGGCATCTAGCGGTGTGCCAAGCGGACGTGCTTACTGGCACAGCCGCTTGGCACAGCCGTGAGTCTATAAGGGTCCTCAATCCGAGCACGCCGAACTGGCGAATGCGTAGGCGGAGGTGTGTCGAAAGGGTGTGCCAGTTGGCGCACATCCGCGACACACCTCAGTCATAAGCGGAGATCTAATCGGCACAGGATCGTGTGCCTCGCGGGTGTGCCTGCCGGTACACCAATCCGGCACACCGATGCTCCAAGCTGGTGATGACCCTTTCGAAGCGTGGTGTGCCAAGAGGGTGTGCTGTCCGGCACACTAGTCGGGCACATCAGTCAAATCGCGAACCGTGCAAGATTATAAGTATCCATCCGAGCGGGGCCGCGGGATTTTGGGTGCCGCGCGTGGTAACGTCGGTTCATGGAGATCGATGAGGACAAGATCGACGATGCCGTTTTGGCGCTGTTATGGCTGACGCTGCATAACGAGCGTTGTGCCTGGAAGGGCTTCGACTGGGCAACGACGGATCGGCTTCACAAGAAGGGCTTGATCGGCGACCCAGTC
>NZ_VOSK01000478.1 GCF_009296175.1 Microvirga tunisiensis
TCATCGTGGACTTGCCCGAGCCCGAGGGACCGCAGATGACGATGCGCTCGCCGCGGCGCACGTTGAGGTTGATGTCCCGCAGCACGTGGAACTCGCCGTACCACTTGTGCACGTCGATCATCTGAACAGCCGGGCTCGACACGTCTTCAGTTTGCGTCAGAGGTGCAAAAGCTTCGTCCATAATAAAGACCCCGCTTAGATAGAACGTACGGTTTGGTTAGCCCGGCCGATGCGTCTTCTTCCCTGACCCTGTTGAGCAGATGCTCCGGGTTTGGAGTGCGGGTCTGACGCGAACATGTCCGGGTAGCTTGAAGCGAGCCGGGGGAGGGCAGCCATGATACGGCCGAGATGGTTCCTCATCTGCAATTCTGCTTCGTCAGCATCCCCCTTTTTGATGGCTGCGACGATCGCCTGATGATCATGTAGACTGTTCTCGAAGGCACTATCGGCCGTCAAACGGTCTTTAATTTTGATGTCGATAGAGAGATAGCGAAGCCGGTCGAGCTGCGGCTTATAGTCGTCCACAATATCCCAAGCAATGCTGCGGCCCGCCGCTTCAGCAATGAGGTGGTGGAAGCTGTCGTCACATTCAAAGAACGCCTCGGGGTTTTTCTGCTTTGCGAGTTGTCGCTGGACGGCGAGATTAGCCTCAAGTCGAGCAAGAGCAGTAGGGTCTCGCAGGACTGCCGCTGCACGCGCTGCGGCGCATTCCAGCGCCTCGCGAACAAATGAGGCATTCTCCAAGCCTTCGGGCGAGATTTTGAGGACCATTGTTCCGCGTTGCGGCATCACTCGGATCAAGCCGGAGTCGCGTAAAAGAAGAAAGGCCTCCCGGATCGCGTGGCGGTTAAGCCCAAATGCGTTCGCGACCTCCTGCTCGGACAGTCGCTCGCCAGGTTCGATGTTCAACGTGACAATAGCCCTGCGCAGGAGGCGTGCGATCTGAGGAGCAAGAGGCAGATCATAATCGAGAGCGCTTGCTGCAAATAGGGGATGGTCGTGATCATTGCTCTCAGTCATCGCTCTTATCTTTTTCTCCAATGCCATCCGATGTCCCGCATAATTCTTATTGACACGGTTTTAAGCCTCAGGTCAACTAGTTAATCTGTTGACTAGTCGCCTAGTTGGCTAAAGCTAGGCGCTGGAGCCTCACCCGTGCCGACACGCGCTCGTCCCATAAAATCGTCTCCGCTCCTCCCACGGTCGACCGACGTTGTGATTATCGGCGGTGGAATCGTCGGTGTCAGCACCGCGCTCTTCCTGCTGAAAAAGGGCGTTTCCGTCACCCTATGTGAAAAAGGAGAGATTGCTGGCGAGCAATCAAGCCGCAATTGGGGGTGGTGCCGCACCCAAAGCCGCGACCCCCGTGAGCTGCCACTTGCAATGGAAAGTCTGCGCCTGTGGGGGCAGATGAACGAATTGGTCGGCGCCGAGACAGGCTTTCGCCGCTGCGGTATCCTTTCGCTCAGTAAGACGGACGATCAACTCGAGAAGGCACGTGCGCTCCTTGAGCACGCAAAGCTCTATCAAACCGATAGTCGTCTTGTGTCGCCGACAGAAATTAGACAGCTGGTGCCGGGCTCTCCGCGCGACTGGGCTGGGGGCGTGTACTCACCGAGTGATGGCCGCGCCGAACCTGAAATTGCAGCCCCCGCAATGGCAGAGGGGGCGCAGAGGTTGGGCGGGATAGTCCTGACACACTGCGCTGTGCGAGGACTTGAAACGAGCGGTGGCACAGTCTCAGGAGTTGTGACGGAGAAGGGCCGTATCAGCTGCCAGGCCGTGGTTCTTGCCGGCGGGGCATGGTCAAGCCTGATGTGTGACAGCCTCGGGCTCCGACTGCCGCAGCTCAAGGTCCTCGGAAATGTTATGCGTACGGCGCCCCTTCAGGGTGGCCCCGAGATTTCGACATCCGGGCTTGGCTTCGGCCTCCGAAAGCGCCTTGACGGTGGCTACACCGTTGCATTCGGCCAGTCGAACGAAGCTCAAATCGTTCCGGACAGCTTCAAGTACTTCTTTGACTTTCTTCCGCGGTTTCTTACTGAGCGGGATGCTATTCGTCTGCGTCTTGGACATCGATTTGTCGCGGAGTGGAAGCAGTCACGCCCTTGGAGAATGGATGAGGTCTCGCCCTTCGAGAAAGTTAGGATCCTCGACCCGAAGCCCCTGAAAAGGGACCTTGATGCTGCGCAGCAATCTCATTGCAGCCTTCCCGGTCTTTAAGAATATGCAAATTCTGGAACGTTGGGCGGGTCTCGTCGATGCAACCCCCGACGCAGTCCCGGTCATCTCAGCTGTCGACGAAAAGCCCGGGTTGTTCATCAGCACAGGCTTTTCCGGACATGGATTTGGTATCGGCCCTGGGGCCGGCAAACTCATGGCGGACCTCGTGACAAGCGATATGCCTACCGTCGATCCAACGCCGTTCGAATTCTCTCGCCTGCGCAAGGGTGCACGAGCGATCCTCCGCGAGGACATTCTCGCAGGTATCGGAATCGAGTCATCAAAGACGGAGGATGCGATCGCAAACCGCTGACGCAAAGATATGACGATTAGGCTCGCGCCTGGAATCAAGAAGATTTGGAAGTGCGGGGCATAAGAGACAAGATCCGGCTCGCACCTTCCGATGTAAATCCTAACCTAGAGGGAATACAATGACACGAGCACTTATACGAATGCTAGCCTTTGCTGTTGGACTGGCTTCTGGCGTAGCAGCGCATGCTGAAGATGTGCTGCGCTGGGGGTACGACTCCGCACCGTTTCCGCCATGGACCAACAAGTCGCCATCTGGTCAATGGTCGGGCTTCGATGTCGACATTATGAATAGCCTATGCCGGGAAATGAAAGCCAAATGCGAGATCGTTGAGATTGCCTGGGACGGCATCATCCCGGCATTGCAAGCCAACAAGATCGACATCATCTGGAGCGGCATGTCGATGACTGCCGAGCGCGAGAAGGTCATTGACTTCAGCGATCGTTATCGTCGCGGGCCTGCGGCGTACGTTGCTGCGAAGGATATGAAGCTGGACATCTCAGCGGAAGGGTTCAAGGGAAAAACGGTCGGCGTGAAGAAGGCAACGAACTTCTACTCGTACCTGAATCACTACTACGGAAAGGCCGCTGATATTAAGCTCTATGACACAACGGACGACTCGATCGCGGATCTTGTCGCAGGCCGTATCGATGTCGACATGGGCGACATTCTCGAACTCACGCGGTTCCTCAAGTCCGAGGCGGGCCAAGCCTTCGAGATCAAAGGCGTCACACCTGTTGATCCACTCCTCGGCCGGGGCGCGGGGGCAGGCATCCGCAAAGGTGATACTGCATTGAAGGAGCGGATTAATACGGCATTGGCGACCATCCGTAAGAGCGGTGAGTACACTGCAATCGCCAAGAAGTACTTCGAACATGATCCATATGGCGAGTGATGTGCTCTCGCTCGCGGACCGGCTACGAGCCGGTCCGCCCCGCAAAACTCAAGATGTCAGTCATGTAATGGATCATCGCGGCAATGTCTGACTCAGGCGCCACCGGCTTTCTAGCACTTGTGATGTTTAGCGATCAGGGCTGGGGCGGACCGTTGCTCCGTGGCGCCGTCGTAACGCTTGAAATATCTTTATGCTCCTACCTTTTCGGAGCACTCCTCGGTCTGTTGGGCGCATGGGCGAAACTCTCGGGCTCGCGCCTGACCTGGTGGGTCGCTGAGGTCTATACCACCATTGTCAGAGCCATTCCTGCGCTTCTCCTCGTTATTTTGCTCTTTTATACCGGTACGACCCTGCTCAACGAAGCGATTGCATGGTTCGGGTGGCGCGGCGTTGTGAATTTGAGTGGTTTTGCCGCGGTCGTATTTTCCCTGGGGTTCATCAAGGGAGCGTATATGAGAGCTGGCTCGGGAAATTTGGACAGCGGGATAAGTGGAGTTTCTGCCTGAGAGCAGCCAGAATGGCTGCTGAACAGGAGAGACGATGAGCAAGAGACCCCGCCGGAACCACTCTCCGGCTTTCAAA
>NZ_VOSK01000047.1 GCF_009296175.1 Microvirga tunisiensis
CTGGGATGTGTTGCGGTCACCGACCAAGCTCTCCAAGCGATCTCGATCAGCGGCGGGAACCTCAATGCGTTCGATCTTGCCCATCAGAGCAGGATCGCACGTCGGATCGGATTTCGGAATCACTCGTCAGTGACAGAACACTAGGGCGGACAAAGAGGAGGAGGCGGCGGAGTTTCTGCGCTCGCTGTTATCCCTCGCGCAGGAGGAGCCCGGTACGACCACCTGGTACGCGGTTCGCTTCGACCACAACACCTTTGCGATCTTCGATGCTTTTCCTGACGAGGACGCTCGGAACGCTCATCTGGCTGGTCAGGTTGCCGTGAGCTTGATCCAACAGGCTCCCGATCTGTTCGTCGACCCTCCCGAGATCCAGCGCCTAGAGATCCTGGCCTATAAGCCTCATCAGGCGCCGTAATCTTCCCACTTGATACCGCCGCTCAGTCGCCGCGATCCCGAGTGGTTAGCCGGTTGGCTCGGAGATGGCCGTGATGTCGTGGGCTTAGGCCATATTCAGGTCTATAATCGGATGGAGTGAACAAAGGCTGCGCGCACTCATTGACAGCCACAGCTTTTCTCCCGGGGAGTTCAATGCCGCGCTTCTTCTTCGACACTTATGATGGGGATAAACTCATTCCCGATGATGTGGGTTTGGAACTGGAAAGCCTGGAGGTTGCCAAAGCCGAGGCGCAGAAATGCCTGCCCGAGATGGCGAAGGATGCTCTTCCTGACGACAATCACCGAACCTTCGTGGTCAACGTGAGGGACGAAGCGGGGAAGGTCATACTGCGGATGGCTCTCTCTCTTGTCATTGAAGAGGGCGCGGTCGACGATCAACCTGTCGAGTAGGTCTTCCCTTGGTATGGCAGATGATGTCGGACTGCATTGACGCTCCCACTTCTTAGAAGACTCGGCAGAAGAGGGAGCAAATCGGTGGGTCTTAAAACCTCGTAAGCCTAGGCCCTGTCGCCGCTCACGCCCGCCCGAGCGGGCCGTCGATGATCACATGACGGCAGAGGCGGGAGCATTGCTCGATTCGGCCCTCCACCTTGTAGATGTTTTGAAGCAGGGTAGAGGTGATCACCGTGTCCACCGGACCGCAGGTCACCATGGTGCCGGCATCGATCACCATCACCCGGTCCGCTACGCGCAGAACCTGGTTGAGGTCGTGAATGGCGAGGACGACGCAGATTTCGCGGTCCTTCGCGAGCGAACGGATCAGGGCCAGCACCTCCACCTGCCGGTGCAGATCGAGGGCGCTTGTCGGCTCGTCGAGAAGCAGGATCTTCGGGGTGCGCACCAGCACCTGGGCGAGCGAGACCAGCTGACGCTGCCCGCCGCTGAGTTCGTGCAGGCCCTTGAAGGAAATAGGCTCGATCTGCAGGCTGTAGAGGACGCGGTCGACCTCCTCGAGATCCTCGTCGGTGACCTTACGGGCGGCGCCCTGCTTGCGGGCGAGCAGGATCGACTCGTAAACGGTCAGCACCGTGTTCACGGAGGTGTCCTGCGGCATGTAGCAGACATGACTCTGGCCTGCCTGATGCGCCGCATCGTCGATGCGGATGACGCCGGGACCGTCGAGCAGGCCGGCGATGCGTCGGAACAGACTCGACTTGCCGGCGGCGTTGGGCCCGATCACCGCCGTCACCTCGCCGCCTTTCAGCAACGGCGTGGTGACGCCGGAGAGGACCTCCTGCTTGCCGTAGCGAACGCCGACATCGGTCAGTTGCAGGGTCGCTACCATGAGCGCCTCCGGCTGGACATGATCAGACTGAAGAGGAACGGCACGCCCACGAGCGCCGTGATGATGCCGATGGGAAAGATCGTTCCGGGCACGATGGATTTGCTGACGACCGAGGTGAGCGACAGGATCGCAGCACCCGACAGAACGGAGGCCGGCAGAAAATAGCGCTGATCCTCGCCCACCAGCATGCGCGCGATATGCGGGCCCACGAGGCCGATGAAGCCGACGGTGCCGACGAAAGCGACGGGCACGGCGGCCAGCAGGCTGATGATCATCATCGTCTCGAGGCGCAGCCAGCGTACGTTGACGCCGAAGCTCGCCGCCTTGTCCTCGCCGAGGCGAAGAGCCGTGAGCGCCCAGGCGCGACGCATGAAGAGGGGGAGCGAGACCGCGACAACGATCGTGGTGATGGCAAGCTTCGGCCACGTGGCGCGCGTCAGGCTGCCCATGGTCCAGAACACCACGGCGGACAGCGCCTGTTCGGAGGCGAGATACTGCACCAGCGCGAGCAGCGCGTTGAAGGTGAAGACGAGAGTGATGCCGAGGAGCACGATGGTCTCGACGGTGACACCGCGCTTCTGGCTCATGAAATGGATGAAGAGCGCCGTCGCCATGGCCATCAAAAGCGCGTTGAGCGACACCACGTAATCGATGGCCCAGGGCAGAATGCCGATGCCGAAGACGAGCGCAATCGAGGCGCCGAAGCTCGCCGCTGCCGAGATGCCGAGCGTGAAGGGGCTGGCGAGCGGGTTGTTGAGGATCGTCTGCATCTGCGCGCCCGCCGCCGAGAGCGCTGCGCCCACAACGACCGCCATGAGTGCGACCGGCATGCGGATGTCCCAGATCACCACGCTGATCTGCAGCGAGACATCGGGCGAACCCATCAGCGCTAGCACGACTTCGCGCATGGTGTAGCGGGCCGGTCCCAAGCCGAGATCTGCGATCACGGAGAGGACCAGAACAAGGCTCAGTGCAAGAAGCACGAGCTTCTTGCGCTGCACGAGGACGCGGTAGGCCCCGCGTCCCTTAAGTACGCCGATGGCGGGCGAGTGAGCCAAGGGGCTATTCCTTGTCGGTGAGCGACACCCAGTATCCGGTCTTGTAGGGAACCGGCAGGAAGCGATCGTAGAGTGCCTTCATGGTCTGCTCAGGGTCGATATCCTTGAACAGGTCCGGGTGCAGCCACTTGGCCATCGCCTGGATGGCGATGAACTGGTAGGGACTGTTGTAGAACTGGTGCCAGACGGCGTGGACCTGCTTGTTTTGCACGGCCTTCACGCCCGTATAGGCGGGACGCTTCATCAGCGCGGCGAGCTTGTCGCGCGCCTTCGCCTTGTCCGCGCCGGAGCCGACGCCGACCCAGGCGCCGCCGGGAACGTAGAGCTCCCAGTTCGAGCCCGTGACGATCACCTGATCCGGATTGGCCGCGATGATCTGCTCCGGGTTCACGACACCGAAGGTGCCGGGGATGATCTTGGCCGCGAGGTTCTGCCCGCCCGCGACTTCCACGAACTTGCCGAAGTTCTCGTTGCCGAAGGACATGCAGCAGTCGTCGGAATAGCCGGCCGCGCGCTCCACCATCACCACCGGCTTCGTCGGGTTGGCCTTGGCGAGGCGGTCGGTCACGAGGTCGATCTGCTGTTTGCGAAACGCGATGAACTCCTCAGCGCGCGCCTCCTTGCCGAACAGCTTGCCGATGAGACGCATGCTCGCATCGGTGTTCTCGAACGGCTTCTCGCGGAAGTCGACGAAGACGACCGGAATGTCGATCTTGGCGAGCTTCTCGATGAGCTTGGCGTCGTCGGTCGCCGTCTTCGCCTCGATGTTGAGGAGGATCACGTCGGGCTTGAGGGAGACGGCCTGCTCCACATCGAAGGTGCCTTCCTTGAAGCCACCGAAGGTCGGGATCTTGTCGATCTGCGGATACTTGGCGAGATAATCCTTGTAGCCGTCGAGATCCGCCTTCTGCAGATCGTCGCGCCAGCCCACCACGCGCTTGAACGGCTGGTCCGTGTCGAGGGTCGCAACGAAGTACATCTGGCGTCCTTCGCCGAGGATTACCTTCTCGACCGGGGCTTTGACCTCGACCTGACGGCCGGTGATGTCGGTCACCTTGATCTTGTCGGCGGCATGGGAGGAAACGGGCAGGAGCCCGACGAGCGCCACGGCGGCACCGAGAGCCAGTTTGGAGAGTTGCATGACGCGCCTCGTATCAAGGGAAAGCGGGCTTTTCCTATGTCCGGGCCAAGTGTCAGGCAAGCAATATCTTTTAGAATTACTTTAATTAAAAAGTGAAAACTCCAGTTTAAAATCATTCTATTCTACAGATTATAGTCATTACAATTTGACGTCCTCCGGATTTATGCCTAGAGGAGCGCCGAAACAACCTGCATTCATGGGCCCTCGATGAACTCGAACTACACTCTTCGGGACGAGATCCGCGACTATTGGTCTTTGCGTGCGCCGACCTTCGACGAACAGGTCGGGCACGAGATCTTCTCGGAGGCGGAGCGGCAGGCGTGGCGCGATCTTGTCCTGCGCCATCTCGGCCCCGGCGAGGGCCGCAGAGCACTCGATCTCGCCAGCGGCACGGGCGTGATCTCGCACCTGCTGCACGGCGTCGGCTTCGACGTTACGGGTCTCGACTGGTCTGAGGCGATGTTGAACCAGGCGCGGACCAAGGCGGCCAAGCGCGGCGCCGACATCCGGTTCGTCATGGGCGATGCGGAACGCACCCTGGAAAAGCCGGAGAGCTACGACGTGCTCGTCACGCGGCATCTGGTGTGGACGCTCGTCGACCCCAAGGCCGCGTTCCGGGAATGGCACTCCCTGCTCAAGCCCGGTGGGCGGCTTCTCATCGTCGACGGGGACTTCGTGTCGGAGACGCTCGTCAAGCGCATGATCCGGTTCGTCGAGAAGCTGGTGCCGGGACTTGCCGGAGCCTCGCATGCGCCCAATGCCATGCGCGAGACCCATGAGCGTATCCTGCGCCGAGTCTACTTCTCCAAAGGCGCGCGGGCGCAGGAGGTGGCGGCGCTGCTGCACGAGGCCGGTTTCGCGCAGACGATCATCGATCGCGATCTCACGCAGATCCATCGGCAGCAGGCAAAGAACCTGCCGCTGCTCAAAGGCCTTGAGCGCGCGACGCAGCATCGCTATGCGGTTCTCGCGGTGAAGGCCCCCACCTGAAAAGCCATGGCTTGTGGAGCTGGATCGTGCTCTCCTGATGCACTCTCTGGAGCGGCATCGGGAGAAGACCCATGGGACACAGCCTGATCAAGCTTGTCGTCGTCTGTGTTGCCCTGACAGGCGGGATGACCTTTGAGGCGCGGCCGCAGCAGCGCCCCGATATCGATGTCGCAACGCCGGAAGGCCTGCCCGCCATCGGCAGATGGATGCTGACGGCTCAGAGCGTGCCTTCCGACTGGCTCGGCGAAATCTACGAGGGCAGGAATCTGCGCGAGCCCATCAATGTCATCATCGTTGATCAGGGAGCCTCAAGCGCCGATGACGCGAAGGCACGGCTGCTGGCTGCCGCTGCTCGTGCCGGCTACCCCATCCGCTTCGGCCATTCGACGGGCTACCAGGGCTTCATCGGCGGACAGCTTTATGCACAACTGCCCCAGGGCAGGGACGATGCCTTCTCCAACGACATCTTCGAGGTTAGCAACAATCACGGCCGCATCTTCGGGCCACATCAATTCGGACGAGGATATCTCTTCGCACGTGCCTTCAGTCGCGAGGAGATCGACCCACTTCGCGATCCTCCGCACAGTTACGGCTCGTTCAACCGGGCACGGGACGATTTCACCCAACGTCTCGACCGCAGCACCGACTTCAAGGTGAGCCGGTTCGTCGATCTCGGCAACGCGTTGATCGGCGATCCCAAGCTCACGACCGGCGATCACGACGGGATCGCCGTTGTCGTGCGGGTTGGGCCGTGAAGCAGAAGTTTGGAGGCGTCCACGCACTTTTCACGTCATCACCGGCCTTGTGCCGGTGATCTCGATTGGAAAAGCGCATCGCTTCACAGGATCGGGATGGCCGGCACGAGGCCGGCCATGAAGTGGTCGTGTGTCACCCCCGGCGCGCGAAGGTTACCCCGCCAGAAAGCCCGCCAGCGCTCTCGGGTCCACATTGCCGCCGCTGATGATGATGCCGACCCGCTTGTCCTTGCAGGGCACGAGGTCGTGCAGGGCGGCCGCGGCCGCGAGGCAGCCGGTGGGCTCGACCACGATCTTCATGCGCTCGACGAAGAAGCGCATGGTGTCCACCAGCTGCGCGTCCGACACGGTGAGGATGTCATCGACGAGGGCGCACATGATGGGAAACGTCTTGTTGCCCACATAGGTCGTCTGCGCGCCGTCGGCGATGGTGGCGGGCACGGGGATCCTGACGATGGAGCCCGTGCGGAATGATTGCTGCGCATCGTTGCCGGCTTCCGGCTCGACGCCGTAAATCAAGCAATCGGGCGAGAGCGCTTTGGAGGAGAGCGCCGAGCCCGCGAGCAATCCGCCGCCGCCGACGCAGACGAGCAGCATGTCGAGCGGGCCGACCTCTTCGATCAGCTCCTTCGTCGCCGTGCCCTGGCCGGCGATCACGTCCTCATGGTCGTAAGGCGGGATGAGGGTCAGGCCGCGCTCCTGCGAAAGCTTGCGCCCGATGGCCTCGCGATCTTCCTTGTAGCGGTCGTAAAACACCACCTCGCCGCCATAGCCCTTGGTGGCAGCGACCTTCATGGCCGGCGCATCCTGCGGCATGATGATGACGGTCGGCACGTCCTGCAGCTGCCCGGCATAGGCGATGGCCTGGGCATGATTGCCGGAGGAGAACGCCACGACGCCGCGCTTTCTCGCGTCCGGAGACAGCCGTGCGATGGCGTTGTAGGCGCCGCGGAACTTGAACGCGCCGCCGCGCTGGAAGTTCTCCGCTTTGAAGAACAGCCTTCCGCCCGTGCGCTCGTCGGCGGTGCGGGATGTCAGAACCGGCGTTCGGTGGGCCACCCCGTTGATGCGCCACGCCGCCGTGACGACGTCGTCGTAAGTCGGCAGGTTCACCGAGGCAGGGGCGACGGCCTCAACGGCTTGCAGGGTTTGCGCGTTCATCGATCTCTCACGCTTTTTGAAGCTTCGGACAAGCCCTTACGCCTCCCGTGCGCAAGGCCCAGCTCTGATTTTTGTCCATAGCAACTTTGTGCAATGCTTGTCACCTTTGGGGCTTTTTTGAGAGCCGGGAGGTCATTCGGGTTAGGTTTGGCCAAAGTCCATCGCCAGCGGAACAGCCCTCTGCTCCGGCCGTTCATGCTTATCAAGGCAAGACAGGAGGCCTCCCATGGACCTATGGCAAATGGTGGTGACGGACCACGCGAATATCGAAGAGCTCTGTCGCGAGGTTCTCCGGGCCACTGGCACCGGGCCCAACAGCCGCGCCGAGCTCTTCGCCGATCTCCAGGACGAACTGGAACGGCACATTGCAGCGCAGCAGAACGTGCTTTATCCGGCTTTGTCAGGCCACGAGCGCACTGCCGGCTACGTGGCCGATCTCGAGAGATCACAGGACGATATCCTGCGTCAGCTCGATGACCTCGCTGCCCGGTCCGACAAGAACAGCCAGGATTGGGCTGCGGACTTCAAGGACCTGACCAACTCCATCCGGCACGCCTTCACGCTCGAAGAAAACGGCGTGATGATCGTCGCCCGGGGCGTCCTCTCCCCGAGCGAACTCAAGAGCCTCCGGCGCACTTACGAGCGCGAGCGGATCGCATCCTACGAGGCGGAGCGCTGGCATATGCCGCAATCCATGATGCCGAGCCGCTACGGCCTTCCCTCCGGCACCGTGTTCGGCGTGCTTGCAGGCGTTGCCGCCGTCGGGGCCGGTGCGCTCCTGTGGACCATGACCCGGTCCGGCCATAGCGGCTCGCGGCAGAACCGGCCGGTCCACGTGGCGCCGCGGCGTCCCGAGCCGCCATTCCCGCTGGAGAGCGGAGTCATCGACCGGAGCCTCGAAGGCTCCCGCCGCGGCACCACGGGACAGACATCATCGGGCGCGCGGACATACCGGGCCGCCGGTGCGACTTCCCCCGGTACGGCGTCCACCGCAGGAACGTCGGCGGGCAGGATGGGCGGCGAGCAGGGAGCTGCCCAGGGCGACGAAGCGCTGCTGCATGGCGCCGGCGGAACCTCTCCGGCAGCGGGCGGAAGCCCTTCGGACGACAACTGGTTCTCCTCGGCCCATCCGCCGCGGGCTCCCTCGGGCCTCTCGACCCCGCTGCAGCCGGGCGGAACGCTTCCCGCAGGCGGTCCCGCTGCCTCCACGGGCTCGGTCGGTACCGGCGGCGCTCAGACGGGCGGCGCGGATTCAGGGGCGCTGAAACGGGACGGGCGGTAACGACCGCCCCTCTTCCCGACGTTTAAGTCCGGTTCCGGTTTCTGGCAAAATACCAGATGGCAAGAGCCGCCACCACGACCAGGACGATCAGCCACCAAGCATTCCCGGCGCCATCTGCGGCGCCGGGCGTGTTCGGGGGAGAGCCTTCCACGGGCGGGCTGGCCTGTGCCAGCGCAGCCGATGCCGAAAGAAGCAGCGTCATCAGGCCGGCGACGATCCTGCGCATCGAGAATCCTCCCATCAGGTCCGCGGCAGGGCATAGGCGATGACGTAGTCGCCCGCCTTGGTGCCGAGCGAGCCGTGGCCGCCCGCCACCACGAGCAGATATTGCCGCCCATCCGCCCCGGTATAGGTCATCGGCGTCGCCTGTCCGCCGGCGGGAAGCCGCGCCTCCCAGAGCTGATTGCCGTTGGACACGTCATAGCCGCGCACGAAGTAGTCGATCGTTCCGGACAGGAACGCGACGCCGCTCGCCGTCATCATCGGCCCGCCGAGATTGGGCACGCCCATCGGGAACGGCATGGGGATCGGCGAGGCGTCGCGCACGGTGCCGTTCTTGTGCTTCCACAGGATCTTGCCAGTGGTGAGATCGGCCGCCGCCACATAGCCCCAGGGCGGAGCCTGACAGGGGACGCCGAGCGCGGAGGTGAAGGCGGAAAGCTTCACCGCAAAGGGGGCGCCGAAATTCTCGTTCAACGCCGGCAGGCTGCTCTCGGGTCGGTTCTCGCCCTGCACGTAGAGGGTCTTGTCGTCCTGGCGCGGCACGAGCTGCGATACGAAGGCGATGTAGGTCGGCGTCGTGAACGCGATCTGCCGCTCCGGATCGACCGCGACGCTGCCCCAGTTGAACACGCCGAAATTGCCCGGATAGACCAACGTGCCTTCAAGCGAAGGTGGCGTGTAGCGGCCCTCGTAGCGCAGCTTCTTGAACGCAATGCGGCAGGCGAGCTGGTCGAACAGCGTCGCCCCCCACATGTCGCGCTCGGTGAGCGGCGGCGGGTCGTAGGACAGGGCGGAGACAGGCTGCGTCGGAGACGTGCGGTCGCCCGGTGCCGCGCCTTGCGGCGCGGGCTTCTCCGTCACCGGCAGGACAGGCTGTCCCGTGCGCCGGTCGAGCACGTAGAGTTCGCCCTGCTTGGTCGGCTGCACGAGAGCCGGCACGGTCTGGCCGCCGATATTCAGGTCGATGAGGCTCGGCTGGGAGGGAACGTCGTAATCCCACAAATCGTGATGCACGGTCTGGAAGACCCAGCGCATTTGCCCGGTCGCGATATCGAGCGCCACGACGGAAGAGGAGAAACGATCCACATTGGCGCTGCGGTTGCCGCCCCATTGATCCGGCGGCTGGTTGCCGAGCGGAATGTAGATGAGACCCAAGGCTTCGTCGACGCTGGAGATCGACCAGGAGTTGGGCGAGTTCGGCACGTAGGTCTCGCCCGGCGCCAGCGGCGTCGTGACATCGGGCCTGCCCGAATCCCAGTTCCACACCAGCGCGCCCGTATTCACGTCGAAGGCGCGGATGACGCCGGATTGCTCACTGGTCGACACGTTGTCGAGCACGGTGCCACCGACGATGATGAGGTTTCTCGCGACGGCGGGCGGCGAGGTGGAGTAATAGGCGCCCGGCTTCACATTGGGCATGTTGGCCCAGAGATTGATCTGCCCCGTGCCGCCGCCGAAGGCCGTGCAGACGGCTCCGTTCTCCGGGTTCAGGGCGATCAGGCGCCCGTCGGCGGTGGGCATGAAGAGCTTGGTCGGGCAATTGTCCGCGGCCGGGCGCTCGCTCGCGGCAACCGGCAGGTCCGGAAGTGGCGAGGCCGTCGTGACAGGCGCAGGAGCCGGAGGTGGTGCGGCCGCGGCAGCACCATTGCCGCGATAATAGGACAGGCCCCGGCAGGTCAGATGCTGCAGGGCGAGCTCGCCGCGGATCTTCGGATCGTAGCGCCAGACCTCTTTTCCGGTCGTGTCGTCCAGCGCGATGATCGACTGATGCGGCGTGCACAGGTACAGCCGGTTGCCGAACTTGAGCGGCGTCACCTGAAATGTGGTCTCCTCCGGATCGCCGGGGCGTCCCCGCACGTCGCCAGTGCGGTAGGTCCAGGCTTCCTGGAGGTTGGCGACGTTCTCGGGCGTGATCTGGTTGAGCGGCGAGTAGCGCTGGCCGAAAGCCGTGCGCCCATAGGCATGCCATTCGCCTGGCGGAACGCCGAGCATATCGTCGGGCACGTCCGCGCGCGGCCCCGGGGCCGCGCCTTCGATCCGCGTGGGATCGCTGAACCACGAGGCCGCCGCCGCCACGAGCGCGATGGCCAAAACTCCTGTCAGCGGCAGTCCTGCACCTCGGAAGGCCGAGACGCGCCGCGCCGTTGCATCACGGTCCGATGTCGAAGCGGCCGGTCGATCATCGAGGCTGCGCGTCACCCAGGGCGTGAGCAGCAACAGGCCGATGAGGAACACCACGTCGCCGCGCGCCGCGAGCGGCCACCAATGGAGACCCACCTCCCACAGGGCCCAGCCGAGCGTGCCGGCGACGACGAGTGCGAAAACCCACAAGGCTGCGGGCTTCCCCGCGAGGAGGAGAATGCCCGTGAGGAGAAAGCCGACGGCCGCAATCGCATAAAACCAGGAGCCGCCGAGCGTGATCAGCCATATGCCGCCGATGGCGAGAGCCACTCCGATCAGAAGCGTGAGAATGGCCGCGATGATGAGAACAGGGCTGCGTCCCGGGCCAGGCATGAATAGACTCCTCCGGACATTCGGCTTCCAACGTCAGGGGAGGGGAAATGTTTCACAGGAATACGACGCCAAGGCAGCCGCAATGCAGCCCTGCTATGCCTCCTTCACATTCGTGCCCCAGCGCCGATGCAGGAACCGTTCCCAGGGCGAGAACAGCAGGCGATCCACCAGAAGCCCAATCACCACGATAACGATCATGATGCCGATCACCTGCTCCATGGCGTTCAACTCGCGTCCGTAATGCAGCAGGTGGCCGAGGCCGAAGCCGGTGAGGATCGTCACATAGATTTCCGCCGCCATCAGGGAACGCCACGCAAAGGCCCAGCCCTGCTTCATGCCGCTGACCAGGAAGGGGAGCGAGGCGGGCAGGATGACCCGGGTCCATTTATGAAAGCCCTCCGATCCCATGGTGCGTGCCGCACGCGCATAAATGGGCGGGATGTTGCGTGCGCCGTGATCGGTGGCGAGAATGACGGACCACACGGTGCCCATGACCACCACGAACAGCATCGCGCCTTCCGTCTGCCCGAACCAGACGAGGGCGAGCGGCACCCAGCACACGCTCGGCAATGTCTGGAAGCCGAGAGCCAGTGCTCCGATGGTGTCTTCGAAAATCTGCGACGTGCTGGTCAGCAGGCCGAGCGGCAGGCCGACGAGGACGCCCGCGGCGTAGCCGACCAGAAGCCGCTTGAGCGTCACCCAGGTGGATTCGAGAAGCGTGCCGTCGAGCAGCGCATTCCAGATGTATTCGCCGACGAAGATGGGCGAGGGAAGAAGAACGATGGACCAGCGGCCGCTGCGCACGGCGAGTTCCCACAGGCCGATCAGCGCGGCGAAAAAGAGAAGTGCGACAGCCGTGCGCTTCATTCAAACACCGCCCCTTTCAGCGTTCCCTTGAGAGCGGCGGCAACCTTCGACGTATAGCCGGCCAGATCGGGACTGTTGATATCGCGCGGACGAGACAGTTTGATCTCGAAGATTTTCGAAATACGTCCCGGCGAGGGCGACATGAGCACGACGCGATCTCCCAGGCACACCGCTTCGCGCACGTTGTGTGTGACGAAGACGATGGTCTTCCGGCTCTCCATCCAGATGCGCTGGATATCGTCGTAGAGCTGATCGCGGGTGAGTGCATCGAGCGCCGCGAACGGCTCGTCCATGAGCAGCACCTGCGGATCGGGCGCGAGCGCGCGGGCCAGCGAAACGCGCTGCTTCATGCCGCCCGAGAGCTCGTGCACATGCGAGCGCTTGAATTTCTCGAGGCCGACGAGATGCAGAAAATGATTGGCGATGTCCTTGCGCTCCGCATGGGTCAGGTCCGGTCGCAGCTTCAGCCCGAACATCACGTTCCCGAAGGCATCGAGCCAGGGAAACAGCGCGGATTCCTGGAACATGACGAGGCGCTGCCGACCAGGTCCTTCCACGAGCTTGCCGTCGGCGAGCACGCGGCCCGAATCCGGCATGGTGAGCCCCGCCATGATGTCGAGAAGAGTGGACTTGCCGCATCCGCTGGGGCCGATCAGGCAGACGAATTCTCCCTCCGTGACGGTGAGGGAAACGTTCTCCAGCGCCTGCACGGTGGCACGCGATGACGTGAAGCGCTTGGAGACGTTCTCCACGAGGAGTTTGGCAGGTCTGGCCGTCATGGAATTCGGCTGGGATACCTCCATCAAGGCGCCTCGATCAGACGGGACAGATCGGGCGTGTCGCGCAGGAAGCCGACCTTCTGAGCACTGGTCACGAAGGATTGAAACGCCTCCCGCGACGTGTCCGGCGTGATCACCATGCGGCTCCAGGCACGAGCAACGAGCTCCGGCGACATGTCGAGGCGGAAGGAGGCCTGCAGCTCCTCGCGGGCCATGCGCTGGGCCTCGTCCGGGTTTTTCTGAATCCAGTCGGTGAGTTCGCGATGGGCTGCCACGAAGCGTTTGGCGAGATCGCGGTTCTTCTCCAGGAAGCCCGCGCTCGACACGAGGATCGTCGTGATGGCGTCCTTCTCCTCCACCAGCACCTTGCCGCCGGCCTCGGATTCCAGCCGCGAGACCCAGGGCTCCACGGTCCAGACCGCATCGAGCTGCTTACTCTGGAACAGGGAGAGCTGATCGGGATTGCTGGTGGGCACCACATGGGCGTCGCCGCCGGTTTGGGTAATGCGCAATCCGCCTGCGACGAGCCAGGCGCGGGCTGCCACATCCTGCGTATTGCCGAATTGCGGGGTGGCAATGCGCTTGCCTTTGAAGTCGGTGGGCTTGGAGAGGGGCGAATCTCCCTGCACGACCAGGGCCGAGCCGCCGTTCACGGCGCCACCGATTACGCGGACCTCGGCGCCGCGGGAGCGGGCATAGGCGTTGAGCGCCGGATTGGGGCCGACATAGGTCAGGTCGAGGGAGTTGGCGAAAATCGCCTCCATGGCGCTCGGACCGGCATTGTAGGTGTACCATTCGATCTTCACCCCAGGCCCGAGCCACTCCCCGAGCCAGTTCCGCCCCTGCCGCTCGAAGGCGCGGGCCACCAAGGCCTGCACATGGGTGATATTGGGAAAATGCCCGACCCGGACCGTCGTGCTCTGCTGAGCAAGCGTCGGGGCATGAGCCGCGACGAGTGACAACGCCGACAAGAGAAGTAGCCGCCATCCGTACCGCATCGGAGGTCCTCCAGTGACATCGATTCAAGGCTAGGGGTTCCCGGCTGAAGGTCAATGGGAAGGCGCCGACGGACGCTGGCGCATGCGGCTTTATTTCCTGTTAGAGGGCGAAATTCCTTGAGCGTGTCCAACCCGACTGAAATCGTTGGCTTTTCAACAAAAAACTTGCTTCCAGCAGGAAATATTAACCGCCCGGTAACCATACTGGGCGCCGAATAAGATGCATCACGTAGCGTAAGAAATCCGCGACAGCCTGATCCGCCTCCACTCTCCGAACATGTTCTGCGGTCCTCCGGGGAACCTGCTGGTGATGCCGTCGCAGGAGCAGCTTTGTAGGGTGAGGAGAACCAAGGATGGCGAAAGTACTTGTCGTGACTTCGGGCAAGGGCGGTGTCGGAAAGACGACATCGACGGCGGCGCTAGGCGCCGCGCTGGCACAGAGTGGCCAGAAGGTGGCCATGATCGATTTCGACGTGGGCCTGCGCAATCTCGATCTGATCATGGGCGCCGAGCGCCGGGTCGTGTTCGACCTGATCAACGTGATCAAGGGCGATGCGAAGCTCGAACAGGCGCTCATCCGCGACAAGCGCATCGAGACCCTGTACCTGCTGCCCGCCTCGCAGACGCGTGATAAGGACAACCTCACCGACAAAGGCGTCGAGCGCGTCATCAACGGCCTGCGTGAAAAGTTCGACTGGATCATCTGCGACAGCCCGGCGGGCATCGAGCGTGGCGCGACGCTCGCCATGCGCCATGCGGATGTTGCCGTTGTCGTGACGAATCCGGAAGTCTCCTCCATCCGCGATTCCGACCGCATCATCGGCCTGCTCGATTCCAAGACGGAGAAGGCGGAAAAGGGCGAGCAGGTGGAAAAGCATCTCCTGCTCACGCGTTACGATCCCGCGCGCGCTCAGCGCGGAGAGATCCTCAAAGTCGAGGATGTACTGGATATCCTCTCGATTCCGCTTCTCGCCATCATCCCGGAAAGCACGGAAGTGCTGCGCTCGTCGAACCTCGGCGCGCCGGTGACGCTCGGCAGCCCGAACTCCGCACCGACCCGGGCTTATCTCGAAGCCGTGCGCAAGCTCCAGGGCGAGACGATCGTCGAAGTTCAGAAGCAGCGCGGTCTGTTCAGCAAACTCTTCTCACGGAGGGCCGCATGAGCCTGTTCAATTTCTTCAAGCGCAACACGTCCGCACCCGTCGCCCGCGAACGGCTTCAGGTTCTGCTCGCCCATGAGCGCACCATCGTCGGGGGCGGCGAGTCCGATCTCGTGGCGATCCTGCGCGAGGAGATCATGGCCGTCATCGCCAAGCACATGGCGGTGCCGCAGGACAACGTGCAGATCAAGATGGACCGCGGCGCCTCCGTGTCGACCCTGGAGGTCGATATCGAGATCCCGACAGCCATCGCAGCTGGCATGCGCCCGGCCGCGTGATCGTGAAAGTCTTCTGGAGCGGCGTGGCATTTCATCGGAACGCCACGCCGCTCCAGCTGCACGTTGGATCGATGTGAATGTTTGCTGTTCGTCGGTTTTAAGTCGCCCGGTTGCCTGCCCCGAACGATGCCCTAGCTTTGCTTAAGGTCCGTTTCTCACGGGAGCGCTTGATGCGCGACGCTACTTGGCCTGAACTGTCCTATCCCGCTTGGCGGGACACGGCAGCGACCCTGCAGCTCTGGACGCAGATCGTCGGCAAGATCAGACTCTCGCTCTCGCCCTGGCTCAATCATGGCTGGCAGGTCCCGCTCTATGTCAGCGCGCGAGGCTTGGGGACGTCACCCATTCCCATCGGGCACGAGATCCTGGAGATCGAGTTCGACTTCCTCTCCCACCTCCTGCGCGTGCGCACGAGCAGCGGGGAGGAACGGGAACTGCCACTGCAGCCGCAAAGCGTCGCGGATTTCTATTCACGCATCCTTACGGTCCTGAACGATATCGGCGTCGAGGTTGCCATCAACGAAATGCCGAACGAGGTGGCAGATCCCATTCGCTTTTCCGAGGATCGGGTTCATGCCTCTTACGACCGCCATGCGGCGCATCGCTTCTGGCGCGTGCTGGTGCAGGTGGACCGGGTGTTCAAGCTCTTCCGCAGCGGGTTTCTCGGAAAGTCCTCGCCGGTGCATTTCTTCTGGGGCAGCTTCGATCTCGCGGTGACGCGCTTTTCGGGGCGCAGCGCTCCACCTCATCCCGGCGGTGTGCCCGGCCTGCCGGATCCGGTGACCCGCGAGGCCTATTCGCACGAGGTCAGCAGTGCCGGCTTCTGGCCTGGCGGCGATGCCTTTCCGCAGCCGGCGTTCTACTCCTATGCCTATCCCGAGCCGCCGGGCTTTCGCGATGCGAAGGTCACGCCGGGCGCTTCCTTCGACGCCACGCTCGGCGAGTTCATCCTGCCTTACGACACGGTGCGCCAGGCCGACGATCCCGATGCGCTGCTGCTCGACTTCCTCGTCACGACCTACAATGCCGCGGCCGATGCGGGCGCCTGGGACCGCGCCGCGCTCGAATGCACGATCGGCGCGCCCGCGCAGGTGCGGACGGTCTGAAATCGCAGCTTTCGAAAGGTGATGACGTTGCCGATCCCGTCATCGACCCTCGGAAGATATATGCGCCTAGCCGAAATTGCCGTTGAAGCCGCTTTACGTGCGCGGATTGCCACGCCTGCGCCACATCCTCCGTCTAGCCCTAACCGACATCACGGTTCCGTCGTCGAGTCAAAGTGCGAGGATCCCATGCAGGTTGGCGATTTGTCCCGAACCCAAACGCCCCGCGAACCGCACGACAGCGCGGCCTTCCAGGCCGTCCGCGTTCTGCTCGTGATCGGTCTCATGAGCGCCGGGTGGCTGGCCCTGTGGCGGTTCCAGGGAAGCGGCCCCGCCACGGAAGGCATGGTGGCCGCCGCCCCGCCACAGACGATTGCCGTGGAACCAAGACCTGCAGCACCACTCGATCGGACCGATCGCGTTCAGGTTGCCGATGCGGATGCATCCGTGCCGATTGCGCTGCCCATGAAGCGACCGGCCATCGCTCCTCCGCCGGAGACGGACGAGCAGGATTTCGACCAATCCTCGGTCGAACCTGCCATCGACCGCGCTTCCATCGGGCTCGCTCACGATCATTCCCTTGCCGTCTTGCAACAGTTCGAGGCCGTCGTCCGACAATCGCCCAAGAGCAAACCTGCCAAGCCGCTGCCTGCTGCACCCACCGACATGAATACGACGGGCACCGTGACGGAGCAGGCGAGCCTTGCGGATTCTTACGTCCCTGCCGGGGATGCCGCTGCAACTGTCGTTGATCTCAACAAGGGCTCCGTCGAGCAGCTTAACAGGCTGAAAGGCGCCGGTTCGCTCGGCCGCGCCATCGTCAGGGGACGTCCGTATAAGTCCGTGGAAGACCTCGTGACGAAGAGAGTGGTGCGCCGCACCGCCTACGAGAGGATCAAGAATCAGGTCGCTGTGCAGTAGGCGCCGTGATCCGTCTTCAAAGTCTGGCTCATGAACCGTCACCCTCATCCTGAGGAGCCTGCGCAGCAGGCGTCTCGAAGGAGGATCCAAACGGCGCTGGAGCCGCCCTCGTCCTTCGGGACACCGCCGCCGGCGGTCCTCAGGATGAGAGCGATGGGGAACCATTGATTGCGAGCCTGCTTCTCTGCAAACATGCGACCCGCTTGCCATGCTGCGGCAATAGGTGCTAAGCAGTTCGCATCTGACAGGGGTGCTCCGTATTGCCGGGGCTGAGATAGCGGCGCGAAGCCGTTGGACCCTCAAGCTGATCTGGGTAATGCCAGCGGAGCGAGGTGACGATGTTTTCCGGCGCACAAATTTCCCTCTACCCGATGACGGACGATTTCGTCGAGGTCATCCTCGGCGCCATCAGGGCGCTCGAGCCGTACCGTCCCAATTTCAGAATCGAGACCGACGACATCTCGACGCTGATCGTCGGCCCGCCCGAGCAGCTCTTTCCCGCCATGCGCGATCTGTTTCTCGCCGCGTCGGGCCGCGGCGTTCACTGCGTGCTCGCCGCAACCGTCTCGCGCGGTTGTCCAGGCGAGCCCGACGATCCGATCTGCGCGCCGATTGCCGGTTCGAACCACGATCAACCGCTCGCAGCGCGCATTGCCGCCGCCGTGAGGCATGTGCAGGCGGCTCCCAGGACCGCGCAGGCCGTGGCCGCGCAATTCTCGCTCTATCCGCTCGGCAGCGGACACCACATGGACGAGATCTACGGCTGCATCGACTTTTTGAAGGCATCCGGCGTCTTCGACCGCTCGAAGAATTTCTGCACCAAGCTGCGCGGCGATGCGGGCCCGGTCTTTGCCACGTTGAGCGAAGCCTTCCTGCGCTTCGGCGCACCGCAGGGCCATGTGGCGCTCGATCTCAAAATCTCGGCGAACAGCCCGAGCAAAGCGTAATTTTCCGCAACAACTCGCCGCACAACAAGGAGGTCGTCATGTCCGTGTCCCGTGGCTGGACATTGAGGGAAACCTTCATCGTCACCGTGATCGGCGCGGTGTTCGCCGTGCTCTATCTCGGCTGGGTGCAGGCGTGGCTGATCGCGCAGGCGGCCTTCGGCCCCCTGACGATGGACGTGGTGATGGGCTTCTGGTTCGTCGCCTCGATGGTGGCCGCCGCCATCATCCGCAAGCCCGGCGCCGCCTTCGCGGCCGAAGTGCTGGCCGCCGCGGTGCAGGTGCTGCTGGGAAGCCCCGCCGGCTTGCTGCTCGTGGTCAGCGGCATCGTCCAGGGCGCGGGCGCGGAAGCGGTCTTCGCAGCAACGCGCTGGCGCAATTATTCGCTGCCGGTGCTGATGGCCGCAGGCGTGGGCGCGGCGATCTTCTCCTACATCTACACCTGGATCCGGTTCGATTACGGCGCGCTGCAGCCGACGCTGCTCGTCGCCATGTTCGTGCTGCGGACTTTGAGCGGTGCGCTGCTCGGCGGATGGCTTGCCCACATCATCGTGCAGGCACTCTACAAGACGGGCGCGCTCGCGGGCCTTGCGATCGATGTCGAAAAGCGCTCCGCTGCCGCCTGAACCCGCCGCGGAATGGGGTGGGGTCGAGATTCACTATCCCTTCGCCAGGCACCCGGCGGTCGGGCCCGTGGACCTGTCGATCAGGCCGGGCGAGCGGGTCCTGCTGCTCGGCCCATCGGGCTCCGGAAAATCCACGCTGCTGCTGACGCTGACGGGGCTCATTCCCGACAGCATTCCCGCCGAGGTGAGCGGACATGTCCGGCTTTTCGGTCAGGATGTCTCCTCGCAGAAGCCGTGGGACTGGGCGCGCCAAGTTGCGCAGTATTTCCAGGACGCGGACCAGACGCTCTGCGGCATGCGGGTTGAGGACGAGCTCGCCTTCGCACTCGAAAGCCGCGCCCTGCCGCCGGAGCGCATTTCGCAGGCCGTCACAGAGGTCATGCGAAAGGTCGGCGTGCCGGAGGAGTGGCGCCACCGCCGCTCCGCGCAGCTATCGGGCGGCGAACGGCAGCTCGTGGCGCTGGCCGCGACCCTCATTCAGGACGCCCCGCTCTTCGTCGCCGACGAGCCGACCGCGCATCTCGCGCCGGAAGCCGCACGGCGCTTGCATGATTTGCTGACGAACGGCAAGGGCGGGCAAACCATCCTCGTCGTCGATCACAGGCTCGACGGCCTGATCGAATCCATCGACCGCATGGTCGTGCTCGGCCGTGACGGCACCGTCATCGCACAAGGCGAACCGCGCGCGATCTTTCGCGACGAGCGCTCGCTTCTGCAATCGCAGGGCATCTGGTGCCCTGCCGCCAGCGCGCTCGATGCGGAACTGATGCGGGCGGGCATCGCCACGCCGGTCGCGCCGCTTTCCGTCGAAGAAGCACTCGCGCATCTCGATCCCGAGGGCGCTCCAAGAGACCATCTCGACAGAGCGCGTCCCGCCGTCGAGGCCTTCGTCGCCTCGGTCAGGCCAACGATCACCACGCGCGATGCACCTGTGCTCGTTCAATTGGCGAAGGCCGATTGCGCACCTTTCCTCGGCCCGACCGTGCTGCGCGGCATCGATCTCGCCATCCACCAGGGCGAGGTCGTCGGCGTGCTGGGCAGGAACGGCGCAGGCAAGTCGACGCTGGGCCTCTGCCTCGCCGGTCTCCTGCCGCTGAAGGCGGGCACGCGCCAAGGCCCATCGGGCGGCTATGCGTTTCAGCGTCCCGAGAACCAGTTCACCGCTGGCACCGTGTACGAGGAGCTGCTCACCGCGCTGCCCGAGCGCATGAACACGGATGAGAAGGCGGAGCGCGTGGCGGCGGCACTGGAGGCCTGGGGCTTGGCGGATCTCACGAGGAACCATCCGTTCGACCTGTCGCAGGGCCAAAAGCGCAAGCTTGCGCTGGCCTCGCTCACCCTGTCGGACCGTTGGCCGCTCCTCGTGCTCGACGAGCCCATGGCGGGTCTCGATGCCCATGGCGCAGCGCTCCTGACGCAGGAGATCCTGTCCCTGCGCGAGAAAGGCCATACCCTTGCGCTGATCACGCACGACATGGATCTCGCCTTAAGGCTCTGCCCGCGTTCCATCGTGGTCGGGGAGGGGGGAATCCTGGCCGATGGTCCCACGCAGGAGCTGATGAACGATGCCGCTCTTCTCGCCCGTGCCGGACTTGCGGAGCCTGCCTGCGCTGCGGCGATGCGATGGCTGAAGGCCACCGCCCGACGGCTGGCGGTCGTCCCGTGCTGACATCGCTCAACCCGCTATCGAAACTTGTCGTCTGCTGCATCTGGCTCGTCGCCGCGGTGCTGGTCTTCGACCCGCGGTTCCAGCTCGCGGGGATCCTAGCGCCGGCACTCGCGCTCATCGTCCTCCATCGCACCTCGCCGCTGGTGCTGCTCGTGCTGATGGTGCCGTTCGCCCTGTTCGGCTTCGGCTTTCTCACCACAAGCCTGCTGTTTCGCCAGGAGAGCGATTTCGCCATGCGCATGGCAGGTGAATCCGTTCTCGCCTCGCCCGAGTTCTCGGCGGGCGTCACCCTGTTCCTGCGCGCGCTCGCTTGCGGCATGATCTCCCTGTTCTTCGCGCTCACCACCGATCCCGAGCTCTTCGTGCGCGCTCTGATGCGGCACGCCGGATTGCCGCCGCGCATCGGCTATTCGCTGTTTGCGGCCATGCAGCTCGTGCCGGACCTGGCCGGGGAGGCGCAGCAGATGCGGCTTGCCCGCGCCATGAAATCCGGCCGCCGCCCGCGGCGCATCCCGGGCCCCTTCGAGCTGATGAGCCTCGTCATCCCGTTGCTCGCCTTCGCCATCCGCCGCGCCGGCCGCACGGCGATCGCCATGGAGGCGAGGGGCCTCGGCACTGCTGGCCCACGCACGATCATGAACGCGCCTTCATTCCACGGGCGCGATGGGGTGTTCGTTGTCGTTGCGTTGGGAGTGCTGGGAGGATGCGGCGTCGCGGTGGTTGGGGGCTTCTGAGAGCGCCGCCGATCACGGTCGCCGGCGCATCGTATCCCCTTCGGGATCACCGGCACCAGGCCGCTGATCCCGAAGGTTTGAAGCGCTGAGCCTCTTCTCATCGAGATGGCCGGGACAAGCCCGGCCATGACGTGGTGAGATTATGGCTCGTCCGTTAGAGCACGAAATCGGTGCTCATGAAGCTATGAGCCCCAAGCGCCTTGATCGTGAAATCGGCAGTGCCGTCGCCGTTGACGTCCCCGGCAAGGTACGTGTTGCCGCTCGATTGATACGCCTTCAGCTCCCCGGCGACCTTGTGGAAGCCCTGCGTGTCGATGAACTTGAACGCCTGGTTTCCGGATGCCCGCGTGCTGGCGTCGATGCCCGACAGGTTGATTGTGTCGGTGCCATGGACGAAGTCGCTGATGGTGTCGCCGTTGGCTTCCGATGCCGTATCGAACACGAAGGTATCGTTGCCGGAATGGCCCCAGAGCACGTCCCGCCCGCCGTTGCCGTTGAGAATATCGTTGCCGGAGGTGCCATACAGCGTGTCGTTGGAGCTGTTGCCGATGACGGATTGTCCGGTGGGCGTGGTCGGCGTCGTCGGAGTGGTCGGCGTCGTGGTGCCGACGTCGTTCGCCTCGGCCCGCTCCGTCGCATTCGGCGTGCCGAAGTTCTGCGTCACGAACACGACCTTGTAGCCGTTGATCGTGCCTTCCTTCAGGCCGATCCCGATCTCCTCGAACGAGCCGTTGACGATGTTGGCGTAGTGGCCCGGCGAGTTCATCAGGTTGGTGTGCAGCTGGCGGACGGTCGCCTCGGTCATTCCGCCGCTCACATAGGCGATGTTCTCGCCCCAGCCCTGCCATCCGTAGCCGGCCGACGTCATGCGGGCGCCCGCGCTGGAGCCGTTCACGCCGGTGTGGGAGAACGTGTCGGTCTGGTCCATCCATGCGCTGTGAGCGTCAGTGGAGTCCAGAAGTTCGCCGTCGAAGGTAAGCGGCTTGGCCCCGGCATTGGCACGAGCCTCGTTGATGAGCTGCAGAAAAAGCGTTTCTAAATTGGTTGGTGTCGTCATTCTTGAAAAGGCCCCTTGGAAAAACGTCTTAGGCTTACATTCCGACGCAATAAAACGGTCTTGTTCAATGTCGGAACGAAAGACCGCGCATGGCCCGCCAATGTGTTGACAATGTGATTGGCGCCCCCTGGAGCAGGCCTGTCCCGTGGGTCAAGAAGAAGAATTTCCCCTCAGCCCATTCACGAGACGGCTTTGCCCCGCTACAACTCCGTTGCATCTCCTCGCAATCCGGATCACCAGCCATGGCCGCCAGCGTTACAGACCGTTTCCTCCGCTACGTCGTCATCGACACCCAGTCGGACGCCCAGTCTCCGACCCAGCCTTCGACCGAGAAGCAGAAGAATCTCGGCCGCCTGCTGGTCGAGGAACTGCTCGAGATCGGAATCTCCGACGCGCATCTCGACGAGCACGGTTACATCTATGCGACCATTCCGTCGAATACGCCCAAGAACAACGTGCCCGTGATCTGCTTCTGCGCCCACATGGATACGGCACCGGACTTTTCCGGCACGAACGTCAAGCCGCAGGTGGTCCGGAACTACCAGGGTGGCGACATCCGCCTGCCGGGCGATCCTGCGCAGGTCATCCGCGTCGCGGATCAACCCGTGCTGAAGGACCTGATCGGCCACGACATCGTCACCTCGGACGGCACCACGCTTCTCGGCGCCGACGACAAGGCCGGCATCGCCGAGATCATGGCGGCGGCAGAGTTCCTGATCAACAACCCGGATATCAGGCACGGTACGATCCGCATCCTCTTCACCGTCGACGAGGAGATCGGCCGCGGGGTCGACAAGGTGGATCTGAAAAACTCGGCGCCGACTTCGGCTACACCATGGACGGCGAGACGGCCGGCACCATCGAGGACGAGACCTTCTCGGCCGATGCGGTGGAGATCGCCATCAAGGGCGTGGCGATTCATCCGGGCTTCGCCTACGGCAAGATGGAGAACGCCATCAGGATCGCCGGCGACATCATCGCGCGCCTGCCCAAGGACATGGCCCCCGAGACCACGAAGGGCCGCGACGGCTTCATCCACCCGACGGGCGTCTCCGGCGTGATGGAGAAGGCGAACTTGAGCTTCATCATCCGCGATTTCACGGAGGAGGGGCTCAAGACCAAGGAGGCGCTGCTGGAGAGCATCACCCAGGAGGTGATGAAGAACTATCCGGGCTCCGGCTACACCTTCACGGTCAAGGAGCAGTACCGCAACATGAAGGTCGTGCTCGACAAAAATCCGGAGATCGTCGAATCCGCCGTGGAGGCGATCCGCCGGGCCGGCATGGATCCGGTGCGCGGCAGCATCCGCGGCGGCACGGACGGTTCGCGGCTCTCCTTCATGGGGCTGCCCTGTCCCAACATCTTCGCCGGCGGCCATGCCTTCCATTCCCCGCTGGAATTCGTCAGCAGCCAGGACATGGACAAGGCCGTGAAGACGATCGTCGAACTCGCCAGGCTCTGGGAGGAGCGCGCGTAACGCGCCTCCTCTTCAGAACAGGCCGATAATCGATGCGGCGCGGGATTGTTAAGACATCGCTAACCATAAAATCGAGAAACGGGACTTGCCGCATGCGATGATGGGAATCCTGCGTTAGGTTAAGGGCGTTCCCAGGACAACACGTTCATTTCGCACGATATCGCGCGGGCACGATCCATTATGTTGCGCTTCCTCATTCTCCTCACCCTCGTTACCGTCTTCGTTCATCTGTATGGACCGGTGCTCTTCAGCCGAGCGCCACTCCTGAGCAAGCTGAAGCGCGTCCCGATCCAAATCGGTGTCTTCGCCATTCTGGCGCTCGCGACCGTCAACGGCTTCCGTGGCGATCCGCAGGCCCCCGAGCCGCAGGTGTCCACGACGAAGCAGGCGCCGGACGTCGAGACGACGGCGGCCATCGCGCAGCCCGTCGCGCCCGAGCCCCTGCTGCCGAAGGACGCCGCGGCAGCCTGTGTCGAGCAGGCTCTGAGCGAAGCGCGCGCCACGGAAGACATGGTCGGCCAAACCTGGTTGTCGTCGGTCGAAGGCTTTCTCGAGACGGCCCCTGGAGAAGTGACGGTTCAGTTTGCCGTCGGGCCGAGAGCAGGCCCGCCGAAGGGGCCTCAATGCCGGTCCGAGGCACGCCTGACCTGTGCCGTCGCCGGTCGCGATGTCAGGCCCATCACGCCCGTTCACATGACGGGAGCGCAGATCTCCTGCTGAGCGGCGCACCGAAATGGTCCTCACCCAACGAGGCCCAACTCCTCAAGCGGCGCATCGTTGGGTACGGAAAACCGGAGCCACTTTTCGCTGACGCGGACCTCCGGCTCCGCACGATGCGCTAATCCACTCGTACATCCAGCCCGAGGGCCCGGGCGATCGTCATGGTCTGATCGATCGTGATGATCGCACCTTTCAGGGCGACATTCTCCGGTTCGATGGCGCTCAGGTCGCTGCCGCGCAGATCGCAGCGGGAGAGATCGGCGCTGTTGAGCCAGGCCCCGGACAGGTCGACATCGCGCAAGCAAGCTCCCTGACAGCGTGCCCCGGTCAGATCGGCCTCCCGCAATCTCGTGCCCCGGAAGGAGGCCGACCGGAGATCGGCGCCGGACAGCCCCACATGTGACCAGTTTCCGCCGACGACCTTCATGATCTCGAAGCTGCAGCCGTCGAACATGCTGCCGACGAACTTGCATTCCGTGAAGCTGGAATCATAGAACTTGCAGGAGACGAAGGTGCAGTTGACGAAGGCGGCGCTCTCGTGGACCGACGCATTGAAGCGTGCGCGCCGGAACGTGCATTCGGTAAAGACCGCACCGGTATTCTTCACCTCGGTCATGTCGAGGTCGACGAACAGAATGCGGGTGTGGCTCTGGCGGGCGATGTCCTGCCCGGACCAGTCCGCGCCGGAGATCGTGGTCTCGGTCTCAGGTGCGGAGGCTCCATATTTGCGCTCAGCCATCGGCCCCTGATCCTTGTGCCGTTTGATATGCGGGCTTCATCTTAGAGCAACGGCGGCCGGGCATCATCCGGTCTCGTAGGTCCGATGCTCTAGTGCAGCGCGGACATGATCCGCCGGATGGTCGCCTGGAGGAGCTCGATTGCGGGCTCCTTCTGATCGGCGAGCATCGCCAGGGAGGCATCGCCCCGGCTCACCATCGCCGTCTCGAGCACGGCGTAATAGGCGAGATCCCGGGTCCGGCCGCTGGCCTGATCCCGGAGAGAGCTGATCGCTTCGATGATCCCGAGCGACTGCCCGCTGCCGACGAGGTCGCAGGCCTTCTTCAGAATGCCGAGGACGGTGGTTTCCATGAGACATGCCCCTGTTCAGCCGGGTTCGACCCGGCCTGATCCCGTGATGGTGTCGGTCGGCCCAGGTGAGCCCGAGCTCTGGGGCAAGAATATCATAACGGTTCTGGATGGGACGATGCGTTTTTGTCGCGCCGGGCGGGGAGGGGCAGCCACCCGCATGCGCCTGACCGCGCCTGACGGTGGCACGCAAACAAGAGCGCTCCGGCCCATGAGGAGCCGGAGCGCTCTCGCCAATGCCGTTTTAAGGATCAGCGCGCCTTCACGGCGTGGTCGGTGAAGTCGCTGAAGAGGCCGTCAACGCCGAGGGCATAGTAGGCCTTGTATTCCGCCGCCGGCTCACCCTTGAAATCGGAGGTCAGGCGCTTCGGTTCGCTGCGGAAGGTCCAGGTGAATACCTGGAGGCCGGCGGCATGGGCGTCCTTCACCACGCTCGACGGCTCCACGAGCACGCGGTCGCGCTCGTCGATCGCGCCGTCGCTGTTGAGATCGTCCGGCTTGCCGTCGCTGTTCTTGTCGACCTGCCGACTCGCCAGGATGTACGGCTTCCATGGGGCGATGATGTCGGCATAGGTCTTGACCTCGGCCAGACCCTCCTTCGTCAGCAGGTCCTTGTTGGTGCGCTTGTCGCCGATCACCACGAAGTCGTAGGGCTGCGCGTATGGCGCCTCCGTCACCATGTTGCCGTCCTTGTCGACATCGGCCCCGTCGACGAGCTGCGCCAGGCGCACGTCGATCCTGGTGTTCAGGTACTTGAGATTCGCGGTCTCGAAGCTCTGGATCACCACGGGCGAGTCCTTCGCCGTCCAGCCGGCCTTCGTGAGCACGGCGACGAGGCGATCCTCGACCGGCAGGCCCGAAGCCGCGTGGAAGGTGGGATGCTTGGTCTCGGGCGCGATGCCGACGGTGCGCCCGCGCGCCGCCGATTCCTTCTTCACCAGGTCGATCACTTCGTCCAGGGTCGGGATCTGGAACTGGCCGTTCTTGGACTGGTCGCGGTCCGCCATGGCCTGCTTGGCGCGCAGCTGCTTGATCTCGGCCAGGGTGAAGTCGCCGGCGAACCAATCGGTCGTGTCGACGCCGTCGACCTTGCGGGTGGTCTTGCGCGACGCGAATTCCGGACGGTTGGCGACGTCGGTCGTGCCGCTCAGCATCGGCTCGTGACGGGCGACCAGCACACCGTCCTTGGTCACCACGAGGTCGGGCTCGACGAAGTCGGCACCCAGCTCGATGGCGAGCTTGTAGCCTTCGAGGGTGTGTTCCGGGAGATACCCGCTGGCGCCGCGATGGGCGACCACGGTGGTTCGTTCGCCGGTCAGCGTCTTCTCCTGGGCCTGGGCTGTCCCGAGCAGCGCGGGCAGCGAGACGGCAAGTGCACTCAAAATCGCAATGGGCTTCATGGGATCCTGTTCCTCCTGGACCGGTCACCTGCCATTGATCCAGTGACATTCCGATGACGGAGACGCCACGATCCCGGCGATCGGCTTGCGGAGAAACGTCTCACAATCGGGCTGAGGACGGAACAGGTAGATTCAATGAAGTCCGACCGCCGTGTCGGTTGGACCTGAAGCCACCACCGAGGCTCTCGGTGGCGGCTTCGTCTCATGACTGGCGTGAACGTCAGAGGACGAACGTCACGTCATTGATATTGGTGATGCCCTGGAGCACCACAATGTCGTTGTCGCCGCCGGCAAGGGTCAGCTGGAGATTGCCTCCAACAACCGTGTTACTGGCCACGTCTGCGTCGATCAGATCACCCTCTGTTTCGCTGTAGCCGATAATGAGGTCCGTCTCCGTCACGCCGTTCGCGGTCGCGCCACCAAAGACGAATGTGTCGCCGCCGAGACCACCGGTCAGAGTGTCGTTCCCGGCGCCGCCATCCACAATGTCATTATCAGCATCGCCAGATATGGAATCGTTACCCGCACCTCCGATCAGAGTGTCATTCCCGGCACCGCCGCTGATCTCCAGCGCGACGGCGATGTTTGTCTGGCCTGATCCGTCGATGGAGTCGGCTCCGTCCAATCCGTCGACATCGACCCGTTCCACATTGGTGGTGTCGACGATGATGCTGCCGACATTGCGGGTGAAGCGGAAACCGCCACCGAGGTCGGTAATCGCCATGACCTCGGCGACGTTCGCGCCTTTGAAGATTAGAGTGTCCGTGCCCGCCCCGCCGTCGAAGAGGTCGTTGCCGTCGCCCGGGTTCCAGGTGAAGCTGTCGTTGCCGAGACCGCCGGATGCGGTGTCATTGCCTCGATTGCCGATCATCGTATCGTTGCCGTCGCCGCCGTCGAGACTGTCGCCGCCGGCACCACCTAGCAGGCTGTCGTCGCCGGTGCCGCCGCTGATGTCCAGCACGACGCCGACATTGGTCTGGCCCGAGCCGTCGATGGAGTCGTTGCCGCCGCGGCCGTCCACCTCGACGCGCTCCACATTGGTGGTGTTGACGGTGATGTTGCCGACGTCACGGGTGAACAGGAACCCGCCATTGGCCTGGGTGGCGATCGTCATCCGCTCGGCGTCGTTCGAGCCGTTGAAGATCAGCGTGTCCGTGCCGCCGCCGCCGTCGAAAATGTCGTTCCCGTCGCCGGGATTCCAGGTGAAGCTGTCGTTGCCTTCGCCGCCGAACGCGGTGTCATTGCCTGTGCCGCCCCGCAGCACATCGTTGCCGTCGCCGCCATCGAGGCTGTCGTTGCCGCTGCCACCGAGCAGGGTATCGTTGTCGCTGCCACCGGACAGCCGGTCATTGCCGAACAGGCGGTCATTGCCGTTGCCGCCGTCCAGGGAGTCCTGACCGCTGCCGCCGAACAGACGGTCGTGACCGTCATTACCGAACAGACGGTCGTTGCCGTTGCCGCCGTCGAGCCAGTCATTGCCGCTGCCGCCATCCAAAGTGTCGTTGCCGCTCAGGCCGGACAGGCGGTCGTTGCCGCCTCTTCCGAAAATTCGGTCCGTGCCATCGGTGCCAATCAGATTTTCGCTACGTCCGCGGCCAAATATGAGTGCCGTTCGATCCTCCCGTTACAGGGAACTTTGCTGATGGGACTTAAAGGCTCCTACTACGCCTTCTGCGGTACGCCTTTTGCAGTATGCGATCTTGTCTAAACCGGCAGTCATTCCTCTCGATAAGTATATATTGAACGAAGAGAGTTTTCGGAGGTGCTCGTCTGTTAAAGAATTCCTGTCTTGTTTTGAGAGTTGTGCGGTTCTTCGTAACTCTTCAGATCTCAGGCGAGCGTGACTATCTCGATGTTACATGTGAGTACGCATCGATGCTGATCGAAGACATAGCGCGAGAATAAGTCCATTTAGCGTCGAACCGCGGCGCTCTTCATGAACCACCGTCTGCAGGACGCGCCACCGAGTGGTGCTGCTTGCTATGCGGGCCACCGAGGCGTATCCTCCCCGACCAATCAACGTCCCTGCGTTCGACCTGGCCTCCCGACAGGCCGCTTTTGATCGACAGCCTTGCCGACGTCGCTCCTGAACCAAGTGGTTGCGTAACCCGAAGGGGGAGGACCTGACAGCAAGAGCTGCAGCTTCCCTTGAAATGCGCGGACCTGACCGCAAAGCCGAAGCCTTCATCGACGTGTGAGAGTGGTCCAGGAACGACTGCTCTGCGGTGGCTTGTGCATGCACAAGCCACGCGGGTCGCGGCTGTCCGCTCGTCAATCTCGAGGAACGTCGCGTGTGGCGCCTCGAACGAATGGAGACAATCAATGTCGGAGCCATCATTACTGCCGAACCAGCCCGACCTTCAGGCTGCATCGGCGGCTGCAGCTGCCTTGAGTATGATTCCCGCGGACACGGCCAAAGCGGCCGAAGGCGATGCCATCCGTCCCTTCCGCGTCGACATCCCGGAAGCGGACCTCGTCGACCTTCGCCGGCGCATCGCCGCAACCCGCTGGCCTGAACGGGAAACGGTCGCGGATGATACGCAGGGCGTGCAGCTCGCGACGATCCAGAAGCTCGCGCAGTATTGGGCAACGGAACACGACTGGCGCAAGGTCGAGGCGAAACTGAACGCCTATCCGCAATTCATGACCGAGATCGACGGCCTCGACATTCATTTCATCCACGTGCGCTCGAAGCATGAGAATGCGTTGCCGCTCATCGTCACGCATGGCTGGCCCGGTTCGATCATCGAGCAGTTGAAGATCATCGATCCGCTGACCAATCCCACGGCTCATGGAGGACGTCCGGAAGATGCTTTCCATGTGGTGATCCCGTCGATGCCCGGCTACGGATTTTCGGGGAAGCCAACCACGACGGGCTGGGATCCCGTCCGCATCGCCCGTGCCTGGATCGTGCTGATGAAGCGCCTCGGCTACACGGGATATGTCGCGCAGGGCGGCGACTGGGGAGCGCTCATCGTCGACCTGATGGGAGTGGAGGCGCCATCGGAACTGCTCGGCATCCACACCAACATGGCTGGCACCGTTCCGGCCGATGTGGGGAAGGCCTTGCAGGTCGGCGGTCCGCCGCCGGCAGGCCTCGAAGGCGAGGAGAAGAGCGCGTGGGATCAGCTCGACTTCTTCTTCAAGCGCGATGTCGCCTACGCCCAGGAGATGGGAACCCGCCCGCAGACGCTGTACGGGATTGCGGATTCGCCGATCGGCCTTGCGGCCTGGATCCTCGACCACGACATCCGCAGCTACGAGCTCATCGCCCGTGTCTTCGACGGTCAAGCCGAGGGCCTGACGCGAGACGACATCCTCGACAACATCACGCTCTACTGGCTGACGAACACAGCAGTCTCGTCGGCTCGTCTCTATTGGGAGAACAAGCTCGCCTTCTTCGCCCCCAAGGACGTCACGATCCCGGTGGCCGTGAGCGTCTTTCCCAATGACATCTCTGCGGCACCGCGGAGCTGGACGGAACGGGCCTATCCCAAGCTGATTCACTACAACCGGCTTCCCACGGGCGGCCACTTCGCGGCCTGGGAACAGCCGGAATTCTTCACGCAAGAGGTCCGAGCGGGGCTCAGGTCCCTGCGCATGTAGTCGAGACTCGCGGGCCGCTTCACCGAAGAGAAGATCATCTCAGGCGGCAGCGAGGATCTCGTCGGCAGGCCCGAAGAACTCGTAGTGGATGCGGTTCGACCGAACGCCGGCCAGCGCCAAGCCGCCCACGAAGGCGCGCAGGAACGGCCGCGGGCCGCAGAGGTAATAGCCCGCCTCGTCCAGCGGCGTGTTGGCGCGCAACCATTCGACCGTGATCAGGCCCTCGTGATCGTAGTCGGTCCCGGGCCGATCCTCAGGGCGCGGCTCGACATAGAAGGTCGTGGCTTTGATGTTCGGGTACGCTTGCGCCAGGGTCCTGACCCGCTCCTTCATGGCATGGGTCGCGCCGTTCAGGGTGCCATGCACGTAATGGACGGCCTTGTCGGGGTACCGGGCGGCAATCGTCTCCAGCATGCTCATCATCGGGGTCAGTCCGACGCCGCCACTCAGGAGCACGACCGGGCGCGGCGATTCCTCGTTGAGGAAGAACTCGCCGGCGGGCGGGGCCACCTTCAGCACCTCCCCGATGGCGGCCTGGTGCAGCCAGGTGGACGCGATGCCCTGCGGCTCCCGCTTGACGGAGACGCGGTAGGTCTCGTCGTTCGGCGCGCTCGAGATGCTGTAGTTGCGCTTGAGCGGATGCTGGCCCGGCACCTCGAGCCAGAAGGTGAGGTATTGCCCCGGCTGATGGCGCAGGATCGGCTTGCCGTCCTCGGGCCGGAGCACGAAGGAGGTGATGATCTCGCTCTCGTGCTGCTTGCTCTCGATCCGGAAATTGCGCCAGCCGTTCCAGCCGCCGGGCGCGGTGGCGAGATGGGTGTAGATGGCTTTCTCGCGTCCGATCAGCACATGGGCCAGGAACCAGTACGCCTCGCCCCAGGCGGCCAGGATCTCGTCGGTCGCGGCGTCGCCGAGCACGTCCTTGATCGCGCCGAGCAGCGCCTCGGCCACATGCGGATAGTGCTCGGGCAGGATGTTGAGTCCGACGTGCTTCTGCGCGATGCGTTCGACCGCCGGCGCCAGAGCCCCGAGGTTGTCGATGTTCTGGGCATAGGCGAGGATTGCGGTCGCGAGCGCCTTGGGCTGCGACCCGGTCTCGCCGTGATGCGACTGGTTGAAGAGATCGCGGATCTCCTCGTTCTGGAACATGCGCTCGTACATGCGCTTCGTGATCGCCAACCCATGCTCCTGGATGGCGGGAACGGTGGCCTTCACGAGATGTATGGTCGTGTCGCTGAGCGAGGTGGACATGGGATCATCCTTGACACTTCGTCGTGGGCGGACGGGATGATCGCAGACATACGAGGCATCGGTATGGCGCAATTCGTATGCTCGTCCCGTCCCTGAGGATGACTGACGGATACGCCGGGACGAGGTGGCCGGGAACTCAGATCATGTCCCTAAGGAGTTTTCCTGAGCACCACCGGTCGCAGCGCTCCGGCAGGCTCTCAAAGCTCCGCATCAGGCTTTGCAATCGGCAAGCGACGCGCACCCATGGCCGTTCCCGGTCAGCACCAATCCTTGTCCGAGGTCATCTTCATCTCATCGGCCGCTTTCTTGATGTCGGCGAGATCGACCGGATCGCTGAACGGATCCTCGTCGAGTTCGGTCACCCGGTTCAGGCGCTTCTGCCAGCGCCGCAATTCCTCGATATAGGGCTGGAACGGCACCCGCTTCAGGCGGCCGTTCTCTTCCACCAGATCGCAGAGGCCGTTGTGCAGCCATTCGCCATTGTGCCAGTCGGGCATGTCGATGGCGGGGAACAGGCACACGCCGTGAAGATCGATGCCCTTGCGCACGGCGGCGAGCGATTCCTGGACGATGTCGCAGAGCCAGTCCGGCCGCCCTTCGCGCAGGCCGCTCGTTTCGCCCACGATCATCGGGCGGCGATAGCGCTCCCAAGCGTAGGTGAGCAGGTCGCCGAGCGGCCGGATGCGCTCGTTATGGGGCTCGAGCGATGCATGCGGTCCGTTCTCGCGATACTCCATCTGGCCGAACGAGTAGCAGTTGACCCCGACGATATCGAGCACCTCCGGCGATCCGCCGAGCTCAGGGTGGCGGTGTCCCGCGATCACATCCCAGGCGTAAAACGTGTCCACGAAGGTCTCGCGCTCCGCATCATCCCGAAGGTCCGGCCGATCCTTAGGCGCGACCACGAGGATGAGCGGATCGATGTGCACCATGCGCGCCTGCGGATCGACCTCGCGAATGGCTTTGACCGCCGCGATATCGGCCCGGCAGAGGGCAAGCCGCAGCTTCTGCCGCTGCTCGTCCGTCTTGCCGAAGGGCGCGGTCCAACCCCATTCGCCGCCCATGAAGGCGAAGAAGGTGATCTCGTTGATCGGCGTGAAGAAATGCGGGCCGCGGATCCGCGGCGTCACGTATTCCGCCGCCGCCTTGGCATAGGCCGCAAAGCGATCGGCGAATTCGGGGGCGAACGGATCGGCATCGTCAGGATAGCCGTAATGGCACAGGTCCCAGATCGGCAGGATCTGGTAGCGGTTCATGGCATCGATGAAGGGATCGAGGCCCGAGAAATCGTAAGCGCCGCCCTTGTCCACGAAAGGCCAGGGAATCCCCTGACGGGCGACCGCGATGCCGAGCGAGCGCAGGAAGGCGTAATCCTCGTCCACGTGCTCGCGGTGCTGCGTCTCGGCCACGAGATCGCGCCGGCCCTGATCCTTCCAGATGAAGGTGGAGCACTCGAAGCCCGACAGGAAGAAGGTTGGGAAGATGCCGGCCTGAACAGAGGTTCGTGCTAGACTTTCCGATGGTGATGGGATGTTCAAGAAGATGTCCTCATGGGCCGCTGTACAGACCTATGTAGGCCCCTCCGCTCGATCGGGAACATGCGGAACCTGCTTGAGGGCGTTCCCCGCCTCCTCAAGGCGGATGGTCTCCCCGGGGCCGGGCCGTGAAGTTCGCCGACTTTCGGAATGTCTGGTTCCGTGAGATTGCTGCCCTCGGGCTCAGGTCTCAGGTGCCCGGGAGCGGATAAAGGCTGGCAGCGATTCTGCCGCCAGCCGCGATGGAGCATCAACCGCGCCGCGCCGCCTCGATCGCCGCGACGTCGATCTTCTTCATGTCCATCATCGCGCCGAACGCGCGTTTGGCTTGATCGCCGCCTGCCGCCATCGCTTCCATCAGTGCGCGCGGCGTGATCTGCCAGGACACGCCCCAGCGGTCCTTGCACCAGCCGCACGCGCTCTCCTGGCCGCCGTTGCCCACGATGGCATCCCAGTAGCGGTCGGTCTCGTCCTGATCGTCGGTGGCGATCTGGAACGAGAAGGCTTCGTTGTGCTTGAACGTGGAACCGCCGTTGAGGCCGATACAGGCCACGCCCGCAACGGTGAATTCGACCATCAGCACGTCGCCTTCCTCGCCGGACGGAAAGTCGCCGGGAGCACGGTACACGGCACCCACCGCGCTGTCGGGAAAGGTCTCGGCATAAAAGCGTGCGGCAGCCTCGGCGTCCTTGTCGTACCAGAGGCAGATCGTATTCTTCGCCATTGCGCGTTCCCTTCGCTTCGAAGCCAATAATCCGGCCTTTTTCCCCGCCGCTCCTCCGAGACAGGCAGCGAACCGCATTTCTCCATCCGGATCAAGTCCGGGAGGTGGTGACGGGTGAGGATGTAGCCAGTGACGGTGTCATTCCCGAAAGAACGCGAAGCAACACGGCTTTGCTCATTTCTGTGGGATCAGGCCACCAGCGACGGAATCGATCCGCTGCCGCAGGTGCTTGACCAAAACCTCTGCGCCGGTGCTGAGGCAATGGTCGTGTCCCACCGACATCTCGATCACTTCAAGTTGGGAACTGAGCCGCCGCCAGGCCCGGCCGTCATGACCGGCTGAAAAGAAGATCACGGGCACGTCGAAGGGCGCTGGCCGGTACTGCGCCATCGCGGTTGTATACGGATGCCATCGTAGAAGGTGCAATCGTTGTTTATCGGCCTTGAGCCGCGCTTGCATCTTGGCGAGCAACTCGCCCGACGGCATTCTGAGAACCCGCTCCACTCGGCCGATCTGGTCATAGATCCGGCCCAAGTAGTGTGGCGACACAAGGGGCTTCAACAGTTTGAGCAACGTCCGCATCGCCGGGCGAGCACTGACGGTCGGCGGGTCGACCATCGCAACCATCTCAACCCTGTGGCCAGCTGCGACCAACAGGCGGGCTGCTTCGAATGCCACCAGCGCGCCGTTGCAATATCCTCCCAGAAGGAACGGCCCGCTCGCGTGCTTCTCGAGAATGAGCCGCAGACGCTCGGCTGCCATGGCCTCGATGGACGCTGGAGACGGCTCGCCATACAATCCATGGGGATCGATGGTGATGATCGGCTGGTCGGGTCCGAGAAGCTGAACCATGCGCCGTGCGCCCAGGCCGCCGCTCGCGAAGTCGCCGTGAAAGAAGAACAGCGGGGGCCGGCTGCCATCAGCGTGGAACGAGTGCAAGGGGGTTGCCGGCACATTGATCTGCTCGGCAAGCCGCGGGAGAAGCTGACGGATTGTTTCCGCCCCGACCATGATCGCTTCCGGCACGGGATGGCCAATCAGGCGCTCGACTTCGATGAGCATTTCCGTCGCCAGAAGAGAATCGCCGCCGCTCTCGAAAAAATCGTCGTTGTCCGACAGCGTGTCGGATTTGAGCAGCCTCCGCCACAGCATCAGCAGACCGTATGTTCGTTGCCGGTGGAGGTGGCTCGTCCCAAGCTATGCGATGAGCGAGGGTTGCGCTGGATGGGCCGGCGCCGAGCCTCCCGCACAGGGGACGAGCCATGCAGCAGAAGAGCAA
>NZ_VOSK01000479.1 GCF_009296175.1 Microvirga tunisiensis
CTTCTTCCTGAAAATCAAGCACTTCAGACGCATCGCCACGCGCTACGAACAGACCCCACGGGCGTTTATGTCAATCCTTTGCCTCGTCAGCGCGTTCATCTGGACCAAATGAATGTCAACGCGCTCTAAGAGCTGACGCGGCACATTGGAGAGGCATTCGACGCCGGTTTCTGTGATGACGATGCTCTCCGTGATCTCTAGGCCCATGTTCTCGAGCCAGAGGCCGGTCATGAAATGGAAGGTCATGCCAGGCTGCAGTTCGGTCCGGTCGCCGGGGCGCAGGCTCATGGTGCGCTCGCCCCAGTCAGGCGGATAGCTCAGGCCGATTGGATAGCCCGTGCGGTTGTCCTTGACGATGCCGTAGCGCTTGAGGACGGTGAAGAAGGCATTGGCAATGTCCTCGCACACATTGCCGGGCCTGGCTGCCGCAAGGCCTTCCCCCATGCCTTCCAGAACGGCTTTCTCGGCATCGAGGAAGGCCTGTGTTGGCTTCCCGAGGAACACGGTGCGCGAGAGCGGGCAATGATAGCGCTTGTAGCAGCCGGCGATCTCGAAGAACGTGCCTTCGCCGCTGCGCATCGGCTTGTCGTCCCAGGTCAGGTGCGGGGCAGACGCCTCCTCACCCGACGGGAGAAGCGGGACAATGGCGGCATAGTCGCCGCCATAGCCGTCGACACCGCGCAGACTTGCGTCGTAGATCTCCGCCACGAGATCGTTCTTGCGAATGCCGGGCTCGGCCTTTTCCAGGATGCGCCGGTGCATCGCCTCGACGATGCGGCCCGCCACTTTCATGTATTCGATTTCCGTCGGGCTTTTGACGGCACGCTGCCAGTTCACGAGCGACAGGGCATCCTGGAACTTGGCGTTCGGCAGGTGCTTGACCAGCGACAGATAGGCGGCGGCGGAGAAATAGTAATTGTCCATCTCGACCGCGATGGTGCCCTTGTCCCAGCCGCGTTCCGCGATGATGCCGGACAGAAAATCCATGGGGTGGCGTTCCGTGGATTGAACGTAGTGGTCGGGATAGCCAATGATGTTGTCGTGCGCGAGATAGGCGGTGCGCTTCGCGCCATTGGCATCCTGGCCGCGGCCGTACCAGATCGGCTCGCCCTCCGGCGGCACCAGCACGCATTGATGCACGTAGAACGACCAGCCGTCGTAGCCCGTCAGCCAATGCATATTGGACGGATCGGTGACGATCAGGAGATCGATGCCAGCCTTCTCCATCGCCCCACGGGTCTTGGCGAGGCGCTCGGCATATTCTGCTCTGCTGAAATTGAGATTGGGCGCGCTCACGAAAGGCCTCCAGTTGCTTCTTTTGTATTGATGGATCTGCCCGCTCCGGCGTCGCGTGCGCGTGCATGGGCGAGGGTGGCGATGGCAGTGTCCTGCACGCCGGTTCCGGTGAGATCGCACAGGGTGACGGCATTCGGACCGTCGCGGCCGGGAGCCTGTTTGGCGATGACCTGTCCCAATGAAGGGAACGCCCGGTCCGGTTTGATCAATCCTGCTTTGATGGCGTGGTGCAATTCTCCGAGGCGGCGTGTCTGCGCAACGCTGTCGGCAATGTAGGAGGCACGCGTCAGGATTGCGGGATCGATCTCGTTCTTGTGCTCGGAATCGGAGCCCATGGCGGTGACGTGCTGACCGGGCTGCAGCCATGCCGCCTTCAGGATGGGCTGTTCGGCTGGAGTCGTCGTGACGATGATGTTGGCGCCGTCGCAGGCCGCTTCCGGATGCCGCTCGGCTTCGACTGCGATCCCGAGAGATGTGGAGAGATCCTGTGCGGCCGCTTCGGCCTTGGCCAAGTCCCGCGCCCAGATTCGAGCCTGCTTGATCGGACGCACGAGTGTGAGGGCCTCGAGTTGAAGACGAGCCTGGATGCCGGCACCGAAGATGGCAGCGACTTGTGAATCCGGGCGCGACAGGTGCTTCGCGGCAACTGCGCCCGCGGCGGCGGTGCGCACGTCGGTGAGATAGCCGTTGTCCAGAAGAAGGGCCTCGACGAGACCGGTCTTCGTGCTGAACAGAATCATGAGGCCATTGAGGCTGGGCAGGCCGAGCTTCGGGTTGTCGAAGAAGCCAGGGCTCACCTTGATGGCGAAGCCGTCGAGGCCGGGCACATAGGCGGTCTTCACGTCCACCTCGCCGCGGTTCTCGACGATGTCGAGGCGCAGAATGGGCGGCATGACGACCGGCTTGGTGGCCAAGGCCGCGAAAGCGTCCTCCACGCAGGTGACCGCGCTAGCGTCAAGCCGCACGATCCGACGAAGATCGGGTTCGGTGAGAACGAGCATCTCGGTCATCGGCCTCGCGCTCCTGCGGATATCGCTACGCTGTCGGTGTCTACAATCTGCCGGTGGCGGGCCTCGCCGATGTTGCGGCCCGAGACCAGCACGACAGTCGGGCCTCTGACATCGATCTTCTTGGCGAGGAGGGCTGCAATGCCGACCGCGCCTGCGCCTTCCACAATCTCACCTTCCGTCCTGAAGGCATGGCGGATGCCCCCAGCGATCTCCTCTTCCGACAGCAGCACGACATCGTCGAGAAGGTCGCGGCACATGGCGAAGGTGTAGCGATTCTCCAGACCGATCCCGCCGCCGAGCGAGTCGGCCAGGGTTTCCAGTTCTTCGACCTGAACGGGCTTTCCGGCGCGCAGGCTCTCATTCATGGCCGCGCCGCGCTCCATGGAGATCCCGATCACGCGGGCCTGTGGAAGCCGCCCCTTGATCGCCGCGGCGACGCCCGCCGCCAGCCCGCCGCCGGAGAGCGGGACGAGGACGAGTTCAGTCTCCGGACGAGCCTCGGCGATCTCAAGCCCAATCGTTCCTTGCCCGGCAATGACGTCCGCATGATCGAAGGGCGGAATGGCCGTCAGGCCTTCCTCGCGCACGAGGCGCTCCACTTCTTCCTGCGCGTCGTCCTGCGAGCGGCCGACGATGCGCACCTCGGCTCCCAAAGCCTTGACCGCATCGACCTTGTTGGCGGGCACGAGAGCGGACATGCAGATCACGGCCCGCGCGCCTTCCGCTTTCGCCGCATGGGCGAGGGCACGGCCATGATTGCCGGTCGAGGCAGTGACGAGGCCGCGCTTCTTCGCCTCGTCGTTCAGGGATAGAACTGCGTTGGTGGCGCCGCGCAGCTTGAAGCTGCCGGTCGGCTGATGGCTTTCGAGCTTGAGATAAATGGGAAAGCCGCAACGAGCGGAAAGGTTGTTGGAAACGATGAGGGGCGTGTGCCGAACGCGCCCGGACAAGCGCTCCTGAGCCATTGCGATTCTGTCGAGCCCAACCACGCTCATGGGCGAAGGCCCGGCGAGACTGGAACAGTCGAGGCGCCATGGGTGCCGCTTATACTCTCGTGTCGGATGCTGGATTGAACTGATTTACTGCTAAGACTTCGCGTAGGCACCGAGTGCATCCACCACCTCCTGCCAAGATAAGGCGATGGTGTGGCGCACCAAATTTCATGTCAATCTTTATATTGTCATGAAACAATCATGACGGTTTCTCACATGAAGGATCGCTCTCGCCTCTACCAATACAAATGACAGCTCGTTCCAGATAACTGCCAGTCCCTACGCAATGGAACTGGTATCGAAGACAGGCGGCAACTGGTCGAAGGTTTCAGCGACTGTTCGCAGCGTGCGGCTCAGGGTTGTATGGGACAGGCGGCCGCCAAGGCAGATGCGGATGCCGCCCGTTCCGTCCGCCCCCGCCATGAATGGATCGGATGGGGTGACGGCGATGTGCTTCTGGGCCAGCATCCGTACGAGCCCTTCTTCCGTCCACCGCGGCGGCACTTTCAGCCAGGCGCATAGGGACAAGGGGTGACGTTGGTGCGTAAATCGGACCGGGGTGTCGTGCCAAGTCAGGGGTAAGGTATAGAGGCGGTCTTCTGAAACCGAGAGCCGCATGCCCTACAAGGTTAATGAAGAGCGCCGCCACAAGATTCCAAA
>NZ_VOSK01000480.1 GCF_009296175.1 Microvirga tunisiensis
CAGGCGCCCACCGTCGAAAGCAGCGGTGATCTTCTTGCGGCCAACGGCTGGAAACGGGAAGGTGGCAGGTGTATCGTCCGGCATGGCGAGTGTGGCACAGGGCAATTGGTGGCAGGGATTAGTCTCAACAACCAAATCCTACGCTGCTTCAAGTGCTTAAGCTACACTCGCCAGCCTTCATCAACCTTCCCATGCATAAGAACGGCTAGGTCACCGGCACACGAACGATACTCTTGTTCATCAGAAGCGCTCAGCCTTGGGCTGAGCGCTTTGTCGTTCAGGGCGAGGGGCGACTTTAGTTAACAAACTGTAAACACAAAGTTTTTACGAAAAAATTGTGTTTCTGCTTGACGCGTCGGACGGCCATCAGTAAACAGAAAGCACAAGCACCGCAGACGAAGCGCTCATCGCTTCAGGTGCCTAAGAAAGCACTATGGTACGCCTTCCGATGAAGGCTAGGCATGATGCCAATCCATTTTGCCGGTAAAAGCCCGGATGTCATGTGAGCAGCGGATCGAAATCCTTCGAGGCATGAAGCCACTCCGCTGGGTCGGTTAAACTCCGACATTCCCTGAAAAATCTCAAATCATTCAAGGAAGAAGCACATGTCTTCGATTCTTACGAACTCCAGCGCTCTCACCGCTCTCCAGAACCTGAACAACACCCAGCGTTCGCTGAGCAAGACCCAGAGCGAGATCTCGACGGGTCTGAAGGTTGCGAGCGCCGCCGACAACTCGACCAACTGGTCCGTCTCGACTCAGATGAAGTCTGACAACAGCGTCCTTGGAACGATCAAGGCTTCGTTGAAAGACAATGCTGCAATCATCAAGGCAACTGATGCTGTCGTGCAGCAAATTACCACGACGATCACTGACATCAAGACGCAGTTGGCTCAGGCTGCCGATAATGAGACCGGTGATTATGCCGAAATCAACAAGTCGCTCGCCGGTCTTGCGAACACCTTGACAGGCCTTATGAAAGGTGCGTCCTATAACGGTGTGAATCTGCTTGACGGAACGACTGCCACACTCAATGTCGTTTCCGGACTCCAGGATGGTACTGGCAAGTTCTTGAAGATTGATACCACTCTGACAGAGAGCAATCTGTCGACTAACGCCGATATTGCAAAGCTGACTGCACCTATCGAAATCAATAGCGACACCGACATCGAAACCGCAGCTAAGGCGGCAGACGATGCTCTCGCAGCAGTTCGTGGTCTCGGAGCTGAGCTCGGTGCTGTGCAGAACCAGATCGACGCCCAGACGAAGTTCATCGAGGTTCTCTCCGACTCGCTGACGAATGGTGTGTCTGCCATGGTCGACGCCGACATGAACGAAGCTTCGACCCGCCTGCAGGCTCTGCAGACCCAGCAGCAGCTCGGCGTTCAGTCGCTCTCGATCGCGAACCAGAACAGCCAGATGATCCTGAAGCTCTTCCAGTAAGAGCCTCCTGATCGCTGACGACGAGGCCCCGTCTTGCGAAAGGCGGGGCCTTCTTTTTGGATCGCTCGCGGAACGCTGAGCCATGTTCAAGACATTTCATCGTACGACTGCCCTGGTGCTTGCGAGCATGCTGGGGCTGGTTGTTCCTGACCTTTCCGCTGTTTCAGCAACGACGGGTTCGCTCCGAACCTGGAACTATGCCCTCCAGACCGACCAGAGCGGGCTTCCGAACCGGGCACTGGCGCAGGTCAGGGGAGAGGAGGGAAGCTCGCTCTGGTTCTCCTGCACGAAGGTCGCAGGCGAGGAAGGCGAGCCGCTGCAGGTTGCCCTTGCAGCGACCGTGATGCAGCGCGCCTATCTCGGCCCGAGCGATGCCAAGGGGCGGAGCACGGTCTACTGGTTCGATGACCGCCCGCCGGAGGTCGCCCACTGGGTCTACCGCGACCGCTACGGGCAACTACGGGGCGAAGGCGAGGTCATGGGCTTCGTGGCAAGCCTCGCGACAGCACAGACGCTTATCGTGGAGCTTGCGAACTACCGCCTCGAGCCGCAAAGCGTGAAGTTTGCCCTCGCGCCCGACGAAACAAAGACGATAGCCGAGAGGTTCTCGAAGGATTGCCGGACCATCGCAACGGCGAAGGATTAGCGTGGAACGAGCGGCCGCGAGCGTCGATCCGAGAGAGGTCCATCGCCCTTAGGAGTGAATCATGATCAGCACGATGACCCGCTACCAGATGTTGCTGACCAACTCGGCGCTGACCAAGACGCTCACCCAGAACGATGCAATGGTCAAGCGCGACACGGAGTATTACCAAGCGAATATCTCGAAGGTGAAGAGCATAGACGACTTCGTAAAGGATTACCGTCTTTTCAGCTATGCCATGAAGGCCTACGGCCTCGAGGACATGATCTACGCCAAGGCCTTCATCAAGAAGGTGCTCGCCGAAGGTGTCACGGATACCAAGAGCATGGCGAACAAGATGACCGATACGCGCTACAAGGAATTCGCCGCAGCGTTCGACTTCGCCGCCAAGGGCGACAAGGCGACATCTGCGAGCAGCGCGACCACGGACGTTGTCAGCCGATTCTACCAGCAGACCCTTGAGAACAAGGAGGGCGAGCAGAACGAAGGCGTGAGGCTTGCGCTTTATTTCAAGCGCAAGGCATCCGGTGTCACGACCACGATGGGATTGCTGGCAGACAAGGCGCTTCTGAAGTTCGTGCAGACGACATTCAACATCCCTACAGGCGCATCCAAGGCGGATCTCGACCTGCAGGTCCGTAACCTGGAAAAGCATATCAACATCAAGGATCTGCAGGATCCGAAGAAGGTTGATAAGCTTATCCGGCGGTTTAGCGCCATGTGGGACATGAACAACGCCAGTGCAACGGACGTTGCGCCGGTGCTGACCCTGTTTTCGGAGCCTGCGGAAGCGGGCATCAGCGTCGATCTCATGATGAGCATCACAAAGCTCAGGCTTGGCGGTACGTAGTCGCCTCAGTGCGTCAGTTCTGGGAGGAACAAATCAGCGCCAAATTCTTCTCAGCTAGAGGCGTTTCTAGATTCGCTATGATTGGCTCTCAGACGTGCTGGAGATTCGACAGCCCGAGCGTCAGACGATCGGGTTTGGCCGGGTGCCCCTGAGATCGGCCGAAGCGCGAGCGCTTGGTCAATTTGCTCTCGGCTCATCAGGCCTGCAGGCTACAACGGCTCGTGACACCGGGCGAGGATTTGATCGAAAGGGCTGCGGTAGAGATTGCCGTCACTCGGCACCGCTGCCTTGAGCCCCGTGGTAAAGTATTGGGTTTGAGCGAGTCGGCCTCCGGAGCCAGCATTTCCACGATGTTTCGCAAAATCGAAGTATCTGTCAGCCCCAGTCAGTCGAGGGATGTCCAGGCGCACTTGAAGTAGGGAATTCAAGTGCCACTCGCAACAGCATTCATGCGCGAGTTTCGATAACTTCAGACCGATGGATCTGGACGAATGGCGCATCATCACATGTGAGAATCCCTTCACGTGCGTGCCTTCAATATTGCCCGTCCCAAACCTTCATGAAAGCAATCCAGAGGATATTCTGACAATCACGAAACTGGAGGGGTTTGTCGGAATGTTGTTCTTTGAGGCTGGTGAGCAATTATCTTTCCTTTCGCGTGAGGCGACGCAGCAGGATGCGGCTCATGGCGAGATAGAGCAACATCTCGCCGGTCTCGACCAAGCGTTCGTAGTCCTTGGCGAGCCGCCGGTTGGTGGTGAGCCAACCGATGGTCCGCTCGACAACCCACCTGCGTGCGAGCACCTGGAAGCCACTCGGTCGCGTCGGCGGCTCCGCGTCAGCCCGCATCCAGGTTCCGCCGCTCCACCAATGCTGCGGGATGGATAATCTCCAGCTCAGGGCCTTCTGGAGCCAGTCCTTCAGCCCACGATAAGCCGTGTCGGCCCACATCAACTCAATGGCCGGAAACAGATTCTGCAGACCCTCCAGCAGGAGTTCGGCTCCGGCGCGGTCATGGAGGT
>NZ_VOSK01000481.1 GCF_009296175.1 Microvirga tunisiensis
TATCCTGACCAGTACTCCGAGCGGCATCTGCGCACACTCCAGCGGCGTCTGAAAATCTGGCGCCGGGATGCGGCATGGGCCATGGTGTTCGGGTCATCGGATCAAGGCTCGGTGCCCGCAGAGCCCTGAGGCTTGCCGGGAGCATGAAGATGAGGCAACGACCATCCGTGTCGGGAGCATTCTTCGGTGAGGCAATACGACAGGCTTGCCGAAATGACGGCGCAGGTCGTCGTAGCCGCCGATCCGTTCCCCGTTGATGAAGGTCTGCGGCGTGGTCTGAACGCCATGCTCGGCCTTGAAGGCATCGGTTGCTTCACGCGAGGTCAGCCACTTGTCCTCGACCGTGAAGCCTTGGCGGCGCAGGAGGTCCCTGGCCTTCAGGCCATAGGGGCAGACATGCTCGTCCATGACCATGCGGTAGAGCGTGGCATGGAGAGGTTGGGCGGTGGAAGTCATTGCAGCAGCTCTCATTTCGAGGGTTGGTCTTGAAGCTGCCCCTGATATAAGGTCTGTACCATGGTACGGAGTCAAGGGATGCGAGAGCTGACGATTGCGGGCCTGGCTCGTGCGGGCGGCGTCGGCGTCGAGACCGTGCGGTACTACCAGCGGCGCGGGCTGCTGGAGACGCCGGAACGCGTCGGCAGCATGGGGCACGGCAGCGGTGTCCGGCGCTACGGTGAGCTGGATGTCCGCCGGCTCCGGTTCATCCGTTCGGCACAGGCGGCCGGGTTCACGCTGGAGCAGATCGCCGAGCTGATTGCTCTGGATGCGATCGATGACCGAACCCGTGCCCGTGAGCTTGCGAGGGAACGCATTGCCGCGCTGGATGCCAAGATCGTCGAGATGAAGGCAGCGCGGGACGCGCTGTCGCGGCTTGCGCGGGCGTGCGATGACGCGTCGGGGGGACCCTGCCCCATTGTCACGGCTTTCGAACCCCAGTGAGCCCTGGTGCCTCCATTCCACAGAAGCCGGCCGTGTGACCTCAAGGAGCCCCATGGAAGCTGAGTGCTCGGGTCATCTCCAGAACGAGCAGACGGTCGCCGCACCTAGCCTTCTCCACGAACGACCGCAACCCGTCCCGCGTCAAAATCCTCACGATGCCCATCCTCGAATGGCGATAGCGCGCCAGCCTGACCGCAAGGCCGGGCTGGCGCGCTATACGGTTTGATAGGACAGTCGGATCAGGCGGTCAGGTCATCGGTCGTGACGACCTTGCCATAGGCGAACGCCAAGGCGGACATGTAGGCAGCATGGACCTGCGCGGACGGAACCGTCTTGCCGTTGAACTCCAGATCGCGCGTGGCGCAGGCGTCTTCGACGATAGTGGTGCTGTAGCCGAGATCGGCGGCCGCGCGGCTCGTGGCATCGATGCACATGTGGCTCATCGCGCCCACCACAACGACATCCTGGATGCCTTCTTCGTCCAAGGCCTGCTTCAGCTCGGTCTCGCGGAAGGAGTTGGGATAGTTCTTGGTGATCACCAGTTCGCCCTCGGCCGGCGCGACGGCCGGGATGATCTCGACGCCTTCGGTGCCGGGCACGAAGAACGGCACATCGGTTAGGCTCTCGTGGCGGATATGGATGACCTTGTCTCCGGCGGAGCGGGCTGCCTCGATGACCTTGGCCGCATTGGCGGCGGCCTCATCGATCCCGACGAGGGGCAGCTTGCCCGACGGGAGGTACTCGTTCTGAAGGTCGACGACGATGATCGCGCGCTTGCTCACAGGGCTTTTCCTTTGTTGCCGTTGAGGGTGATCCCTAGATACGGCACCCCGTTGCACGATATAATTGGCAAAAGTGACAAACTCCGAGGCGATATTGCCAATCTCCCAAAGCACACCCGAAATCGGGATTGTCCTTTATCCAGGCTCGCAGATGGCCGCGGTTCTGGGCATGACCGACCTTATGACCTATGCCGAGGAACTTGCGAGAGAGAAGCAGAGCAGCGACCGTCCACTCCTGCGGGTCAGCCATTGGGAATGGCAAGAGAAGGCCGGGAAGCCGGTTCGGGTCTTCGACACCGTCCCGGGGACTGCGGGAAACCCGTCCATCCTCGTCATTCCACCCGGACTGGGTCAGCCACTGTCCCGGGAGCTGGCAGCGCAGTGGGCTGAATGGCTCCGCAGCCGGCATGCGCAAGGCACCTCCCTCGGATCCATCTGCAAAGGCGCCTTCCTGCTTGGCGAGACCGGACTGACGACCGGCAGAACGGTGACGACACATTGGTCGTACGAGGAGCAGCTCCTGTCCCGGTTTCCTGGCACCAAGGTCGACACGGACAGGCTCATCATCGATGACGGGGACATCATCACGGCCGGAGGGGTGATGGCGTGGATCGACCTGAGCCTGAAGCTGGTCGACAGGTTCCTCGGGCCGACGATCATGGTCGAGACCGCCCGCACGTTCCTGGTAGACCCGCCAGGCCGGGAGCAAAGCTACTACAGCGCCTTTGCGCCGAAGCTCAATCACGGCGATGCCGCCATCCTGAAGGTCCAGCATTGGCTCCAGGCGACCGAGGGCAAGGAAACGAACCTAGCCGTCCTGTCCACCCAGGCAGGGTTGGAGCAGCGGACGTTCATCCGGCGGTTCCAGAAGGCGACGGGGCTGACGACCAGCGAGTACATCCAGCGCCTTCGTGTCGGAAAGGCGCGTGAGCTGTTGCAGTTCACGAAGTCACCCGTGGAAAGGATCGCCTGGGATGTCGGCTACACGGACCCGAGCGCCTTTCGGAAGGTCTTTGGCCGGATCGTCGGCCTGACACCACAAGAGTACCGTCAACGCTTCAGCGTCTGACGATCTCCAATCGTGACGTTGCTCATCGGAAAGTCAGCTTAGGGTCAGGAGCCGAGATTCCCTGCGTTTTCGGAACGTCCGGTTCGATGAGGATTTCTGCCTTCGAGCTTAGGTCTCAGGAGTGCCAAGAAGAGACATAGGCGGATAGCTGCCCCGGGTGCGATGAACCTCCTCAGCTCTGGGTCTAACAATAGTTTAGCAGGCAGGCTCTCCCATGCCTTCCCTAGGACAGAACTTGAACGGGAGCAGGGACAGATTTGCCCTATCCACGCCAGAACTGGGGAAAGAACAAGATCAGCACCGTGAACAGTTCCAGCCGGCCCAGCAGCATGCCAAAGCAGAGGAGCCATTTGGAGGCATCCGGGAGTGTGGCGAAGTTGCCGGCTGGACCAATGATTGGACCCAGACCCGGCCCGACATTCGAAAGCGCTGCAACAGCGGCACTGGCACTGGTCAGGAAGTCGAGATCGAATGCCATCATAGCGACAGTGAGCGCGCTGTAGCAGATGAAATAGAGCGAGAAGAACACCACCACCGATCCGATCACCTCGTCGGGCAGCAGCCGGCCCGCATAGATCCGGGGAAACACGCCTCGCGGGTAGAGCAGGCGCAGAAATTGGCTCTGGAGCATGCGGATCATCACTTGGAAACGGAAGATCTTCATCCCGCCCGAAGTGGACCCAGTGCACCCTCCCACGAACATGAGACCGAAGAACAGGCCGATCATGAGGTTGCCCCACAGCGTGTAGTCAGCCGTGGCGTAGCCGGTGGTGGTCACCACCGACACTACATTGAAGGCGGCCAACCGCAGCGCATCGGCAGCGCTGTGCTTGCCCGCAAGCGTCAGCCATGTCGCGACGTATTGCCTCACCGAAGAATGCTCCCGACACGGATGGTCGTTGCCTCATCTTCATGCTCCCGGCAAGCCTCAGGGCTCTGCGGGCACCGAGCCTTGATCCGATGACCCGAACACCATGGCCCATGCCGCATCCCGGCGCCAGATTTTCAGACGCCGCTGGAGTGTGCGCAGATGCCGCTCGGAGTACTGGTCAGGATA
>NZ_VOSK01000482.1 GCF_009296175.1 Microvirga tunisiensis
TCCAGCGAGGTCAACGTATAGCGATCGCAGGTCACGCCATCCGACACCTTCTGTCGGGTTTGTCGGCTCTGTGACACAGGCTTGTTGAGCCTGTCACTTGTGTCGCCTCAGGCTAAATCGCTGAAAAGCAATCACAAAGTTCGTTCTTCGGCTCGATCAGCCAAATTGGCACGAGTTTTGAAACTCTCTCGTCGCGGGGCGGCAGGAGCTGTCGACCGATATTCATGTCGTGGGTGACATCGCGATCGATGAAACGAAGGAAGGAAGCAACATGGCAGGTCTGCGTCAGATCGCATTCTATGGGAAAGGAGGTATCGGCAAATCCACCACCTCCCAAGAGACGCCGAGACACGCAACGCGAGACGCTCAGGCAATCCAATGACTGAACGTGCAGGCGTCTATTCTTATCTTACGGTGCTCCAATTGCAAAGCGCCGGAATCACGATCGGCCATACTTTGGGGCACCTATGATAACATTCGCAGGTCCGGAGCATTTTCCGGCAAAGTGGCTCCGGTTTGCCGTCAATAGGTGCGGCGCACCAAAGAAGAGAGCTGATTACACGTTAGTGGAAACGGCTCCAGGTGACTCGCCTGCGGATCGCTGCCGATCCGTCCGCGCCAGATTTGTGCGCACCTCGCTTTCGGCGGGAGCCGCCCTGATGGCAATGGGCATGTCAGGTGCTTCGGCGAGCGAGATCCCCACGTTTTTGAGAGAGCAGCTCGACATCCGTGCCGATCCTGCCTCTTTACGGTCGACGTCTTCCTTTGAAGACCATGAATATCGCCGCTCCTGGTATCTCGGTGAGATCAATGCCTCCGAGGCCTATGCGATGGGCTACACGGGCAAGGGCGTCACCATCGCTGTCGTCGATACCGGCATCGACGTGACGCATCCGGAGTTCACCGGACGCATATCACCCCGCTCGCGTTTCTTCGCAGTCGGACGCGATCCGTTCGACTTGAGCGATGTCGTGGGACACGGGACGCACGTGTCAGGCATCATCGGTGCCGCCCGCAATGGACGCGGGACGATGGGTGTTGCCTACGACGCCACAATCATGACCGCGGGCACCAACTTTAGCGTCGCGAAGAAGGGAGAGTATTCCTCAGATCTCGGCCTAATTTATGCGGCGAGGAACGGCGCTTCGGTCATCAACGGCAGCTATGGGCCGCCGCCCTTGCCGAGGAAGTACATCATGCAGCCAGACGGTACCCGGCTGCCGAATAGAAATTATGTCGAGTTCCCGTCTAAGCTCGTGGTTCTTCCCAGTCTCAAGAGCGGGTACGAAGCCGTCAAGACCGCCGCCAGGAACGATGTGGTCATGGTCTTCGCTGCTGGCAACGACTACCACCATCAGCCGCAAGGCGCAGCCCAGCCCTCCGGTATCGCACTGTTCCCTGCCATCCGCCCGGAAAACCACAGGCAAGGCATCTACAGTTTCTTGCTCGACGCCAAGGATCCGAACGATCCTAGGACGTACAAAATCGCCGACATGAATGATCCAGACCTCGACGAGGTCGACATGTCGGATCTCTACGGCACGATCATCGCGGTCGTGGCAACCAACCGCCAGGGCCGGATCGCGAGCTACAGCAATCGCTGCGGCATCACCGCTTTCTGGTGCCTCGCAGCTCCCGGAGGAGACGTCCCGATCAAGGGGCAGACCCGGGAGGAAGCCCTGATTCAATCCACCCTGCCTTACAGCAAGTATGACGGCATGAGCGGCACGTCGATGGCCGCTCCTGTGGTCTCGGGTGGCGCCGCAGTTCTGCGTGGGGCCTTCCCGTACATGACGGCCCGGCAGATCATCGAGGTGATGCTGACGACCGCGACCCCGATGGGCGCGCCCGAGATTTACGGCCGCGGCATGTTCAACCTCGGACGAGCTGCGAAGGGTCCCTATGAATTCGGGGCTGATGGCTTCGCTCAACGGTTCGATGTGGACACCAAGGGTTGGAACTCCGCGTGGTCCAACGACATTCGCGGCACGGGCGGGCTGATCAAGCGCGGCGAAGGCAACCTGCTGCTGATGGGCGAGAACACCTACGCGGGCGGCACGGACGTGCTCGGCGGGATCCTCACCCTCAACGGTTCGGTGAAGTCGCGGCTGGCGGTCCATGTCGGTGCCACTCTCCGAGGTCTCGGCCGGATCGAAGCGCCCCTGTCGGTGGCAGGCACCCTCGAGCCGGGCAGCGTCAACCAGGGCTCAATCGGCACCCTGACGGTGAATGGCGACGCCCGCCTCCTGAAGAGCTCGACATACCGGGTTGACACAAACGCGCGTGGCCAGCACGATAGGCTGGCCGTCTCGGGTCAGACGACGCTTGCGAGCGGCACGCTCGAGATCGCTCTGGCGAACGGTATCGCCCCGGTGAACAAGCGGATGATCATCCTGTCGTCCAACGCCGGCACGAAGGGAACCTTCGGACGTTTCCGGACCAACAGCGTGTCGGGTTATCTCGACCCCGACCTCGACTACGCTCCAAAGGACCTGTCAGTCACATTCCGTCGAAACGGCGTAACCTTTTCCAGCGTCGCCCGATCCACCAATCAGGCCTCGGTGGCAGTCGCGGCGGAAGGTCTCGGAAACGGCAATCCGGTCAATGATGCGCTGATTCAGAATAGCCTCGCATCTACGCCGGGCGCACTGGACAGCCTCTCGGGTGATGCCCACGGCTCCCAGGTGACAGCCACCTACGGCGATGCAGCTCTCGTCAGCGGCGCACTGCTCGACCGCCTTCGCCAGCCGCAAGCGGCTCTGTCGGCCGGGACGGTCACGGTCGCCCAGGCCAGTGACGGCCCCATCCAGCAGGTCGATGTCATCCACTCCCCGACCCTCGATTCCCGCGTCTTCTCGCTCTGGGGTTCGCGCTTTGACTCCTGGGGCAGGATGCGCTCGGACGGCAATGCCGGGGCGGCTAGCACCTCGAGGGGCGGCTTCATTCTCGGCGCGGACGCGACCATCGACCAGAATGTCCGGATCGGCATCGCGGGCGGCGTCACGGCCACGGACATCGAGGTCGCTTCCCGCCTGTCGTCGGGTACCAACAAGAGCATCTTTGGCGCCCTCTACGGCTCGGCCCGTTGGGGAGCAATCAACGCCCGTCTCGGTGCGTCCTATGCGGCACATGACATCAATATGTCCCGCCGCATCACGTTCGTCGGGTTCCAGGATCAGGCGACCTCGTCCTACGACGGCACGACCATGCAGGCGTTCGGCGAGATCGGATATCGCGTTGGATTGGGAGCGGCCGAACTCGAGCCGTTCATCGGTGCGTCGGTCCTGCGTGTGCATACGGGCGCCTTTGCAGAGAACGGCGGCATCGGGACTCTGACGGGCTTCTCACGCGATCATGATCTCGCCACGACCACTCTCGGCCTGCGTGCCGAGGCCACTCTGAGCAAGAGCTTTCCCCTGACGCTGCGGGGCATGCTGGGCTGGCGCCACGCCTACGGCGATGTGGACCCGACAGTGCTTCGCAGGCTGCATGGTGGGGCCACCACCTTCGCTGTCTCCGGCATCCCCATGGACCGGAATGCGCTCGTGGCAGAGGCCGGCCTCGATTGGCAGGTAGCGAAGGACATTACCCTTGGCGTAGCCTACCAGGGACGGATCGGCACGCATGCACAGGAGCATGCCTTGAATGGCAATCTCACCTGGCGTTTCGGGGTGGGAACAAGAACTGTTCCTAAACACACGCTGGCATTATCAACCAAACACAGCTACCTTTGAAACGAGGTCGATCCCGCCGGCCTTCGTTCGACGCATGTCCCGTCCAATCGCGAAGCGGAACACCGCTGGCAGTTGCAAGGCAGGCGGAATTCTCGC
>NZ_VOSK01000483.1 GCF_009296175.1 Microvirga tunisiensis
GCCGGGGCCGACCACCAGGAGGCAAAGCAAATGATCATCCGACCGGCTGATCACCGGACCCATTCTCGTCCGTCAGGTAGGGAAAATTGAAGGCCCATAATTACGGGAGATTCAACGCCCATTGACACCAGCAGGTCGCGCAGCATGCGGCTGCCCGCGAATGGGACCTCCAGATGGAGTTCACCCATCCGCCGCAGGGGGGCAGATCGGCCGCCGAGGCAGGCTGCGCTCGATAATAGAGGCTGGCCCGGCTGATCCTGAGCGCCTCGGCTTGCCGGGTCAGCGTCAGGGCATGCGATCGATCGATCATCGCTTTGCGCTCGGCAACACTCCGGCTTTGCCGAGCGCGCTTTCCAAAAAATCGTTGGCCAGGGTCAGCTCGCCGATCTTGGCGTGCAGGGTCTTCACATCCACCGGCGGGGCGTCAGCTCCCGCCTTGGGCTCAGGCCCGAATACCCCGGCGGCTCCGTCGAGGAGCTGGGCCTTCCACTGAGTGATCTGGTTGGCATGCACATCGAACTGCTGGGCCAGCTCGGTCAGGGTCTTCTCACCCTTCACGGCGGCCAGGGCCACTTTGGCCTTGAAAGCCGGAGAGTGGTTCCGGCGCGGTCGCTTGCTCATCGTTTCTCCTGGTCGGCAGCTATTCTGGCTGCAATCAGGCAAAAACTCCGCTTATCCCGCTGTCCAGTTTTACCGAGACGACTCTCGTATGGGCTGCGATCACAATCCGGAGTCAGCAAGCCGTTGGATGAGTATATCGCCCAGAGCTAGTCCTTGATCATTCTCTTCGTTGTGCGCGGAGGTACACCTTAGGAGAGATTGCGCTCAAGGGAAGTTCCAGCGAAACTATTGAGTAGTCAAAAGGACCTGGTGCAATCCCAGGTGGCTCTTCTGGCCGCTCATCCGCCAGACAACGTTAGGTTTGTTACAATTCATCCAAGGTACAGAACTCTCAGGGCCGATGAACCAATCTGAACCTTAGCCTAGTGAGGCCCTTGGTGGTTGCGTACATGCGTGTGATTCGTTGTAACGAGCTGTGAGATAATCAAGCACCAGAGATGCAACATCTTAACTTTAGTGGGTCATCCCCTGTCTCGGATTCCAAACCTGAAGCCTCCGATCAGCCGCATGATGCAATTGGATTTTGGCGTCTTATCCGTGAGGACGGCGGAGCCAATCTCGGCTCTGTTTGGCGACCCGGCTTCCAAGCCATGGTCATGTATCGCATAGGTCGTTGGGCCGCCGAAGCGCCGCTGCCGCGCGCCCCAGCTCTGTGGTTTGCGAAAGTCTTACACGTGTTTATTCGTAATTTTTACGGGATTGAACTCTATTGGGACGCGAAAATAGGTCGGAGATTCACAATCGGACACCAAGGCGGAATCGTGATTCATCAGTTCTGTACGATCGGCGACGATTGCATGATTAGGCAGAACGCTACGATTGGTGCTGCTGACCACTTTAGTCCAGAACTTGCTCCAGTAATCGGAAATAACGTCGAGATCGGAGCTGGCGCCACGATAATCGGGAAGATTCGTATTGGAAACAATGTGAAGATTGGCCCTAACGCGGTCGTTACGACTGATATTCCGGATAGCTCAACCGTTTTTGCGCCTGCTTCTCGGATTGTCTCCTGGGGATAGTAAATAGGAAAATGCAATGGAAGGAGTACACATCCTCGCAATCATAAATTCAGTACTCACCCACAACGGAAATCCTGCGGTCACTGATGACGATATCGTACTGCGAGAAGCTCGCTTCAGAAGTCTCGATTTTTCCGAAGTCACGCTCAGATGGATTTGCTTCGGTTAAGTGGAGAGCGGTTTGGTAGCTATTCGGCCAGCCTTTCGAACTGAACCGGGCTGAAGTAGTCGAGCGTCGAATGACGCCGGACGGGGTTGTAAAAACCATCGATGTAACGCCCAAGTGCGTCCTTGGCCTCGGCTCTGGTCTGGAAAACGGTGCGCCAGACCAGTTTAGATTTCAAGGTCTTGAAGAAGGTCTCGACGACAGCATTGTCGAAGCAATTGCCTTTCCCGGACATTGAGATCCGGATGCCGTGTTTCCGCAACTCGGCCTGATAGGCTGTCGCGCAATATTGACTGCCGCGATCCGCGTGATGGATCAGGCCCGCTGATGGCCGCCGGATGGCCACAGCCTTGCGCAGCGCCTCCAGCGCCAGCTCCTTGTGCAGCCGGTCACTCACCGCCCAGCCGACCACCCGCCGGGCGAACAGATCCAGGACCACGGCCAGGTACAGCCAGCCCTCGTTCGTCCACAGGTAGGAGATATCTGCGGCCCACTTCTCGTTTGGACCCTGAGCCGAGAAGTCCTGCTCGAGGAGATTGGGAGCCACCGGGAAGGCATGATGGCTGTCGGTGGTGCGCTTGAACCGGCGCTTCTGCCGGGCTTCCAGGCCATTCTCGCGCATCAACCGAGCCGTGCGACGGCGCCCGACCTTCAGGCCCTCGTCCTGCAGCTCGCGGGTCATGCGTGGACTGCCGTAGGTCTCATGGGAGAGAATAAAGGCCGAGCGGATGTGAGCCAGCAGCACCAGATCCTCCCGCTGACGGCAACTCGCTGGACGAGAGCGCCAGGCGAAATAGCCGCTCTGGCTCACTTCGACGACCTGGCACAGACGAGTGACGGGGAAGTTCTCTTTCGCCGCATCGATGAACTGAAACTTCATCGACTTCCCTCCTTAAAATGCCGTAGCCTTCTTCAGGATCTCCCGCTCCTGGCGCAGGATCTCGTTCTCGCGCCGCAGCCGCTTCAGCTCGGTGGCCATGTCCTCCTGGCGCTCCGCGGGCGGGTCCTCGATCTCACGCTCGCGACGGCGATCGAGCCAGTGCCGCAGGGTCGACAGGCCAACCCCGAGATCTTGGGCGACCTCACGCCGGCTGCGGCCGCTCGTCAGAGCAAGCTGCACCGCCTCATCCTGAAACTCTTTCGTAAAGCGTGTGTGGGGCATGGAGATCCTCCTGGGCTATAAGAGTGCTCTCCATCTTTCCGAAGCAAGACCAGGTTGAGGCCATCCTCTATCTCACTTCGACCGGTTGCCAGTGGCGCCAGCTGCCCAAGGAGTTCCCGCCCTATTCGACCGTGCAGGGTTACTTCTATGCCTGGTCACGGGATGGCACCTTTGAGCGGATCAACCATGCTCTCGTGGCCGCCTCGCGCGCGAGGGCCGGACGCGAGGCGAGCCCCTCGGCCGGCGTGATCGACAGCCAATCGGCGAAGACAACGGAAAGCGGCGGCCCGCGCGGCTTTGATGCTGGCAAGAAGATCAAGGGGCGCAAGCGCCACATCATCACTGACACGTAGGGCCATCTCGTCGGGCTGCGCGTTCACACCGCCGACATCCAGGATCGTGATGGTGCGGTGGAGGTGCTCACCTCAATCCGGGCGCTGTATCCCTGGCTGCGCCATGTCTTTGCCGATGGCGGCTATGCGGGCGATAAGTTGCGCGACGCGATCGCCACTCTCGGGCACTGGACGATCGAGATCATCAAGCGCTCCGACGCGGCCAAAGGCTTTCAGGTGCTCAAGCGCCGCTGGGTGGTGGAGCGAACATTCGGCTGGCTTGGACGCTGCCGCCGCTTGGCCAAAGACTTCGAAGCTTCCATTGAAAGCGCGGTGGCCTGGGTCTTCATCGCCCATATCCGGATACTGACCAGAAGGGTAACATTGGCAAAAGTCGGGCTGAGCTGGCGGGTCGGGGTTCCGGCGCAGCGACAATTCTGATTCAATCCCCTGCATGTCACCGGCCCCGGATCTTGATGGCCTGTCGAACGCCGATCTGAAGCGGTTGGTGCTGGAGCTGTTGGG
>NZ_VOSK01000484.1 GCF_009296175.1 Microvirga tunisiensis
GGAAGCGTAGAATGGTTCATGGCGGGTGGGTTCTCCCAGAAATGAGGCGGATCGGATTCAACAACCAAATCCTAAGTCATCTCAGGCACTTGAGCTACACCCGCCAACCCTCCATGAATTTTCCGGGCTAATTGGGAAGCCCTGTCTGCTCAATTTGGGGGCTGCAACAGCGATAAGCCGAGAGGTCTGGCTCCTAGTGTCCTCAAGCCCCGACAGAAATAAGGGAATTTTCAACTGTAGCCTGTGCCTCTATGCGTATAAGGCGAGTGTCTCGAACCCAAGGGCTCACAATGGGTGAGGGACTCGAGACCAGAAGCGCCCCAGTCGAGGGTGCTTCCCCCGGCTAAGGCGCTGTGGTGTATAATTCAAATTTTTAGGCGATAAACCAATCTGAAGGCTGGCGTGGTAGGCTGAAGTTTGCAGCCACCTGTCCGGCCTGGAAATCCCAGACCACGAGTTGTCCCGTGGAGTGCTGCCAAAGCAGATCGTCAGACCCGTCGCCCGTATAGTCGTTGGCCTGGAATATCTCCCAATCCAAGCCTACGCGCCCCAGACCGCGCTCCGAAGCAATCACCCCAGCATCAAGATCCCAGAGAACAACATCGCCGCCAAGAAGGTTGCGCCACAGGAGGTCAGCCGACCCGTCTCCCGAGAAATCTCCTGTTGCAACTACTTCCCACTGCAATGGTATGATGCCCAAGCTCACAAAGCCCTGGTTAATCCCTCCTTGAATATTCCAGTAGCCGACTTCACCTGTAATTGTGCTTCGCCACAGAATATCGTCAGTCCCGTTACCAGTGAAATCGCCAGTGTTGGTGATGGTCCACCTAGGATCCACTGCGCCAAGGGAATACTGGCCAGCAACGATACCGGAACTCATGTTCCAAACGACAACATCACCTGTGTTGACGTTGCGCCAGAGAAGATCATCTTCGCCGTCACCAGAGAAGTCAGACGCACCTTCATACGAAATGATCAACCAGTTGAAGTCTACTGCTCCTAGGCTTACGGTGCTGATGGGTTTACCCTTGTACATGTCCCAGTAAACGACTTCTCCTGTGGTCGCACTTCGCCACAGGATGTCATCGTAACCAGCACCAAGATCCCCGTTGACGTAGTTTCCTGTGTCAATCGTAAGCCAAGCTTGGTCTACGAACCCAATGGTATTCACACTTGGTACGTTTCCTTGAAAGAGATCGTAGTAAGTGACCTCATCTGTCACTTCGCTGCGGAATAGTATGTCGCTGCTTCCATCTTCGGTGAAGTCCTGCCGAGCCATCGCATCCTCCCTGGATCAGGACACCCCCCATGATCAACACAGTAGAGTAGAGCTGCAGAGGGGCAAGTTATCCCGAATAGGTGGTCAATTAGACAGAATTCAGTAATAGCTGCGGTGTTAGCTTGACATTATTGGTGTGACTAACATGTTGATCCAGGTCGCCATGGTCAAGCTGAAGCTTTGCTTGGGGCTGTGTTATTTCGGACTAGGTGAATACTTGCAATGTGAGTGCTTCCGGTTCGGGTGTATATTCGCAAATCAAAATGGGAGGATGTCTATGAACAGGCTTCTCGTTGCGCTGAGTGCTTTTGCGGCCGGTGCTCTTCTGGTGTCCAACGAGGCTACTGCCCAGCGTGGATTCGGTTTCCGAGGTGGGGGCGGAGCGATTATGCGTCCTCCAGTTGGCGGTGGATTCGGTGGAGTAGGGGGATTCCGTGGCGGAATCGCCGGTGTCCCCGGTGGAATCGGAGGTTTTCGCGGCGGGGCAGTCGGTATTCGACCCGGCTTCGGCGGCTTCCCAGGAGGTGCCGCTGGTATCCGTCCTGGCTTCGGCTATCGGCCCGCTGCAATCTACCGTCCTGGAATTGGTCGCTACGGCGTGTATAGCCCTTATTATCGCAACTACTACGGACGCCGGTATCCCTATTATGGCGGGGCCGTAGCTGCAGGCGTGATCGGGGGCTTGGCGTTAGGTGCCTTGAGCTCCCCTTACTACTATGGCTATCCCTACGGTTACGACTACCCATATTATGGTGTGAGCGCGTCCTACGCTGATGAGTGTTACTGGGAACGCCGTCGAGTCGTTGGTCCTCGCGGGCGCATTATCATCCGCCGCGTTCAAGTTTGCTATTACTGAGCAAGATAGCTCGACTACAAGATGAGGCAGCCGAGCAACCCTCTTGGTGTCTGGTCTGAACGAGCAAGAGGGCTGCCACGGGGCGTTCAGCCGATGTGTACAGTTTTCCGGTGCGCTGTCGATGCCTAAGAAGCTCCTCAGGTAGCCAGACTAACCACCCGCTCGACTGGGAGGGCAAACTTCCGGTTCATCAGCGGCGCATTTATGAGGCAAGTCAAACAAAGAAAGAATGGCTAAGTTCAGATAGATCGAAACATCCGGAATTGAGGTGGCTCGGTTTGGTTGAACAGCGTTTTCGGTTCGCTAAGTGGAGCGTCTGCCGGGGTTACGCTGCCGCGAGTTGCGGCAGCGGATTAAAGTAAGCCTGATCGGGTGTCTTGCGGTCAAGGGATGAATGAGGCCTCTGGCCATTGTAAAAGGCCAGATATCGACCAATCGAAGTTCGGGCCTCGGATACGCTGTCATAGGCTTTCAGATACACCTCCTCGTATTTGATGCTGCGCCAGAGCCGCTCGACAAAGACGTTGTCGCGCCAGGCGCCCTTGCCGTCCATGCTGATCGCGATCTCGTGCTTGAGCAGCACACTGGTGAAGTCGTGGCTGGTGAACTGACTGCCTTGATCCGTGTTGAAGATCTCGGGCCGCCCATACCGGGCCAGCGCCTCCTCCACCGCCTCGATGCAAAACGCCGCCTCCAGGGTGATGGACAGCCGCCAGGCCAGAACCCGCCGGCTGAACCAGTCCACCACCGCCGCGAGATAGACGAAGCCTCGCGCCATCGGGATGTAGGTGATGTCCATGGCCCAGACCTGATTAGAGCGCGTCACCGGCAGCTTGCGCAACAGGTAGGGATAGACCGTGTGCCCTGGCGCCGGCTTGGAGGTGTTGGGCTTGCGGTAGAGCGCTTCGATGCCCATGCGCTTCATCAGCGTGGAAACATGCAGGCGCCCGACCGTGAAGCCCTCCGCGACCAGCAGGTCGCGCAGCATCCGGCTGCCCGCAAAGGGATACTCCAGATGCAGTTCATCCATCCGCCGCATCAGGGCCAGATCAGATGCTGAGACCGGCCGAGGCGCATAATAGACGCTACCCCGGCTGATCCCGAGCGCCTCAGCCTGCCGGGCGAGTGGCAGGGCATGGCAGCGGTCGATCATCGCTTTGCGCTCGGCCACACTCCGGCTTTGCCGAGCGCGCTTTCCAAAAAATCGTTGACCAGCGTCAGCTCGCCGATCTTGGCGTGCAGGGTCTTCACATCCAGCGGCGGGGTGCCCGTTCCGGCCTTGGGCTCGGGCCCGAACACGCCGGCGGCTCCGTCGCGCAACTGCGCCTTCCACTGGGTGATCTGGTTCGGGTGCACGTCGAACTGTTGCGCCAACTCGGTCAGGGTCTTCTCACCCTTCACGGCGGCCAGGGCCACCTTCGCTTTGAAAGCCGGAGAGAGGTTCCGGCGGGGTCGCTTGCTCATGGTCTCTCCTGTCTGGCAGCCATTCTGGCTACGATCAGGCAGAAACTCCACTTATCCCGCTGTTCAAATCCTCCGAACCAGCCTCTTAGTACTACTGTGTCATAAACTTTGTGTGGCAGCAGGGACATCGTGGGAGCCTTCGCACGAGAGTGCAGATGAGTTCAGCCCGGATGGTGGCGATCGACTGGGCGACGTGGCGTTCGGGGCGGATGGGTG
>NZ_VOSK01000485.1 GCF_009296175.1 Microvirga tunisiensis
CTCACCAGCCAGCAGAACAATCCGAGCCCGCCAGACGACCTTCTGGGATGTGTTGCGGTCACCGACCAAGCTCTCCAAGCGATCTCGATCAGCGGCGGGAACCTCAATGCGTTCGATCTTGCCCATCAGAGCAGGATCGCACGTCGGATCGGATTTCGGAATCACTCGTCAGTGACAGAACACTAGACTGCGCGGCATAGCGTCTTAGCTATCCGACAAGATTGTAAGCCTCTTCGCTGGGCCGCATCGTCCGACTTAAGGAAACTGGCATCGACATCGCGCGCCGCACCGTCACAAAATATCGCGAGGCGATGAACATCCCCTCCTCTCTGCAGCGCCGCCGGGAAAAGCGCCTGTGGATTTAGACGAATGGCGATCAAGACTGGCGGCCTTGTCCCGCTGGCGAAAGCCACTCTTAATCCAAGGCGAGCCCGTTCTTGATCCGTGCGTGGAGGCTTTCGCCCTCCTCCGGGCCGAAACAGCTGTCGAATTCGTTGCATTCCCGGCAACTGGGCGCGGCGCAGAGCGAGAAACCTTCAGCCTCGCAGAGCTTGCGGTAAAAGTACTTCTTCCATTTCATGTGTTTGGTGTTGCCGGCCGCCAGCATCGGGAAATGCTTGGCAAGCAAGCGGCTGAGCTCGGCCCGGTTGAAGAGGCCGAGGTCCTGCCAGAGATGGTTGTTGCGCAAGGCACGCCGGGCGATGATCTTGGCGAAGCGGGCACTCACCGGGGCACCCGGCCGGGCATGCGCGAACAGCAGGTCGCGCAGAAGTCCTTCCTCCATACCCGGCTCGCGGTCGGTCACCTTTTCCAAGGCGAAGGCCTTGACAGGGATAGCGGGGAAGTTGCGGGTCAGGACATCCTGCAGCTCGGCACGCGAGAGGCCCGTTGCCTCCGTCGCCGTCATCTCACCGGCCTCAATCTCCTTGAGCGCCCGCGAGAGGACACAGGCAAGCACATGCTGGTCGAACTCCGTCTCCAGGTCAATCGGCCGTTGGCCGATGCTGCGCGATTGTGAGTGTCGTCGTTCATCGGACCAAAAGGACATTCGGAGTCCACGAGGGATGCCTGTTTCCCACGGAACGCGGTTCTGACGCAGACCTGACATGTTGCTTTCCTTGCTGCGGTCCATCGATCGCGGGTACCCACGACATGAGTGCCGGTGGGCAGCTCCTTCCGGCTCCCGACGGGGGATCTTCAAAAGTCGTGCCAACTGCGCAGAAAGAGCCTCAGAACTAATTTTCGGCATACTGGTCAATGGCTTGAGAGTGCGGCAGGAAGCCGGGCCGAACACCACCGTGTCGCGGACTCGACAAACCCTACAGTTGGGGTCGGTTGGCCGATGCCAGATCGCCAGGCGCCTGACTGCAAAACGGTGACGCAGGTCGTGGAGACGCACCGGCTTGCCGCGATCGAGGCCGGCGAGGGAACGCGCCGCGCCGAAGGCGGCGTTCAAACCGGACTTCGACAATCGCGTCCCACGCGAGCTGACGAAGAATGCCGGGGTGTCCGGCGTTGGAAGGTCCCCATCCCGGTGTCTTGCATAGTCGCGCAGAACCGTCAGTCTCGAGGAGTGGACGGGAACCAGGCGATCCTTACGGAACTTGGTCCTTCGAATGTGGAGAATTCCCTGCGTGAGATCGGCATCACTGATATCAAGGCGCAACGCCTCGCCGGACCGCATGCCGGTGCTCGCGAGCAGGCCCACGAGCGGCGTCAGGAACCCGGCGCGCTCGGGATAGTCGGGCGACACCGAGCGGCATGCGGCCATGAGCCGTGCAAGCTCGTCGTCGGTGAGGATCCGGGGTGGCGGGATAGCTCGGTTCCTGGGAAGGCCTTGGGGTCAAGCGCTTCGGTGCGCGGATTGAAGATGGCGAGATATTCGCTGAATCTGCGAACCACGCCGTAGCGAACGGCCCGTCCGTTCGCCGTGCCTGCCCAGGAGCCTATGAAGCCGAGCACCGTTCGACGGCAGAGTGGACCATCGTGCTGTTCGGCATCGACGTAGGCGACAAGTGCGCGCAGGATCGCGGCCTGCTTGCTGAGCGAGAAGCCGAGCGAGCGTCGAAGCGCGACATAGGCCTCGACATGCTTGCTGAGTCTGCTGGAGAATGTGCTCATCACGCGTTTCCCGGAAAAGGAAGGGCGACTTCGGTGAGTTGCGACACCGCGACCTTCACGTAGATGGCGGTCGTATTGATGCTGCGATGGCCGAGCAGGTCGGCGATCTCGTTGATCGGTCGTCACCGGCTGACGAGCTGGGTCGCCAGGCTATGCCGGATGAGATGGGCACCGGTGGGACCGTCTAGCGCGATGCCGGCTTGCTGCAAGGCCGAGCGAACAATGCGGGAGATGGTAGTGCTGCCGTCGATTGGACGCACTGGGGGGCGGTGCACGAGGAACACGCGACGGCTGCCGCAATTGGGCCGGACCCGCAGGATATAATCGGCGAGTGCCTTGCCCGCCTCCCGCATGAGGGGGCACGCTCCGATCGCGCCTTGCCTTGGTGTGGCGTACCCGAACCTGCGCATCGCGCCGGCGAATATCGTCGAGAACGAGTGAGCGAAGTTTCTTGCTGCGGATGCCGGTCGTGGCCAGCAACAGGAGGATGGTCTGATCGCGGCTGCCGGTTGGGGGCGCAGGGTCGATGGCGTCGATCGCCGTCCTGAATCCTCCCAACCCAGTTGCCGCGGCAGATGCGCGAGACGGTAGCATGGCGTGCGCGGCACGGACCGCGCAAGGTCCTGGTCATTGAGGTTGGCCCAGTGCAGGAACCTCAGAAACCGGCGCACATAGGACCCGGTCGCGGCCCGCGTGTTGTCCATGAACGACAGGCCCATGAGGTGACCGGTGAGCGCCAGCACATGCTTGCCGGTCATGGCCGAGAGCGGCTCGCTGGCGTGATGCCGGTCCCACCAGGCAAGCATCCGCCGCGCGGCGAGAACCTGCCCCTCCCGCGTCTTCACGGCCAGACCACGCACCTCACGCAGGTAGTCGGCATAGCTCGTCAGCAGGGGCTCATGTGGGTCGTGCTCGCGATGACGATCCTCGAAACGGTGAAGAACGATCGTTCGGACCAGAGCGATCGCGGTGCGTGCGGCGACACGTGATGCCTCGGTCGGGCAGCCGGCGACAAAGCCATTGATCAGGACATCGCTGATCGGCTTCGCGGGCGATACCAACCCACTGAACCGTCCCAATCGGCTCAGGTAGATCTTCACCGAAGCGTGCCGATAGCCGTTCTCAAAAGGATAGGTTGCGATGCAATCGAGTTCGTTGCCCAGTCCGCCGCCTCTCAAGCGATGCAGGACCCTCGGATACTTAAAGTAGCGTTCAAGCATGTGCGTTCTCCGTGCGGGCGCGAACAGTCGGCACCCACCGGAGAAATGGCTCAGATTATGTGGCGGCTGAGAGCCGCAAAGTGCCGGAATGCCGCCATCGGCTCTGCCGCCGCCACATAGTCTCCCGCGACGCATAAGAGCGGATATGTGGCGCGCTACATATCCGCTCAGCGGGCATCTATTCGTCTTTCGCAGGCGTAAAGGCGATCTTTTGAAGATGAATTGGCATGATGGCTGCGGAGCCTGCCTGTTCACGAAGAGGTTGGAGCGTCGTCGTTTCCAGTGGCTAGCCGTCACGAACGGCGCCGTGACGATCTCATCTGCGCAGCTCGCCTACCTCCTCGACGGGGTCCAGAGATACCCCTCATAGGAACGATGATCATCCTGACGCATCTGAGATTGTCGTCATCGATCCCGCTCATCCGCTCTATGGCCGCCACTTTCGGCTCGTCACCGTGGAGCCTGCCTC
>NZ_VOSK01000486.1 GCF_009296175.1 Microvirga tunisiensis
CTCCCCGCGCCGCCAATGCCTTGATAGTCATGCGAGCCTCCTGATCGAGCCGGCTCATGCGCTCCTCCGTGTCGTCCCGTGACACGGTAGGTCGACTTCAACCGGAGGCGACATCTCGTAAATCTGGCCGTCGCCTTACTCACACATTCGCGCGTCGCGCTACAGACGACGAGGCCGAGACCTCTTCCCGTCCAGAACTGGCTTTGGCTGCCTGACAGCTTCTGAGGATGCACCACACAGTCCACGAGCCGTGAACGTTGGCTCAATCCTGTATCATGAAATCCCTCTAATCGGCTGGCTGCTACAGTCCAAACGCCCGGAAAGAGGAAGAGGCGGCGGCCACGTGCTTGAGAACTCAAGCGCATGGGCGAGCGCTAGACCCGCCCCACCGGCAGCCAGCCCGATGCTAGTGACCTGCAGCGCCCGCATAGATTGAGGTCTGAAGCAACGCGAGCACCCATGCCAACAGGAACTGCTATCGCGGATTTCGCGTTCCCATCCTTAGTGAAGCTTAAGGAGTTGGTTCATGCCCCGCGGTGACAAGTCCAGCTATACCGAGAAACAGAAGCGCCAAGCTGAGCACATCGAAGAAGGCTACGAGAAGCGTGGCGTTCCAGAGAAGGAAGCCGAAAAGCGCGCCTGGGCGACCGTCAACAAAGAGACTGGAGGTGGCAACAAGAGCGGCTCCGGCCGTGGCAAGGCGGACACTAACACGTCATCGAAAAAGGGTGGCGCTCGTGGCGGAGCAGCCTCGGCCGCACGTCCTGCCGCTGCCCGTTCAGCCTCTGCGAAAAAGGCGGCAGCCACCCGCAAGCGGAATGCCAGCTGACAAGAACGGCCTCTCCTGAACAGCGCTGATTGGTCAGGAGGCTGATGGCTTGGACTCTACGCAGCCATCAGCATGACTTCAGGTTGAGCATAGTAGGCCACTTCCGCCCCAAATTCTGGGCGGGCCAAGGCCTCGGCCCCCTCGCAGGCGAGCACGCTTTGATTGGCGGCGTCAGGAGGGGGTGCCGCCAATCGTCTGGAGCCTGTTTTAGTCACCGGCTCTCGTTTCCTACCCGTGGTGGATGCCATAGCTTTCAAGCAGGCCAAGCGCATACAGCCGCTCCTTCACCTCCGCCAGTACGACCGGCCGATAGTCCCAGACGTTCGTCCCCACATCATGGGAGCGCCCTTGCGGAGGCAGGGAACCGTGGGAATGACCGAACAGATGGAAGGCTCCATAATGAGCCTTGTTCCAGACCCGGTGCCCATAATGGCTCAGGACGACAAAGTCTTGCCCGTCCCGGATCTCCGCGTACGGCTGCGACGAAACCCACTCCGGCAAGCGCTTCACGGTTGAATGATCGTGATTACCCCACACGAAATGCTTCTGGCCGTTGAGACGGGCAAGGATCGCTGCGGCATGCTGGCCCGTGCCCCACACGAAGTCGCCCAGGTGCCACACGGTGTCGGTCGGCCGGACGCGCTGGTTCCAGCGCCGGATGATCTCCTCCTCCATCTCCTCGACCGTGATGAAGGGGCGGCGGTCAAAGTGCAGAACGGCCTTATGCCGGAAATGGGTATCGCTCGTGTAGAAAATGGTCATTGCTCGCTTTCTCGAAGGTGCGCTGATCCGCGCCTGACAAGAGGGCGGACAGGATCATGGCTGTGCGGGACGCCGCGGGCAGGGCGCATGCGCCCCGAGAATGTTCAGCGGGGACGCTTCACCAGGCGCGCGGCGCCACTGTTCGAGCGAGACGAGTGGATGTCGGGCGCACGACGGGCATGACGGGGCCAGGAACGCCCTCGCTCATGATTGCCGCCATTCTCTGCACGCCAGTTCTCCCCGGTTCCGGGACCGAGGCGATTATCTGCAAATTTTCCGTAATTTCAATGCCGATCAGGAGACCAACATGCCGGGCAAGCGCAGGAAATCACCGCCGGAACATCCTATCGAGAGGCTTCTCCGGGCGGTCAGGACGATAGGACAATTGGAGATCATTGCTGGCATCGACCGATCGCCGGAAGGCAGAAAAGCCTTCTGGGACGACTACAAACACATCAATCCGCCAGGAGCCAGTCTCGATGCCGGCTGTCAGGAACTTCGCCGCCGAGCCCGACAGAGGGCAGGGCTCAAGCCGCCCTTTTCTGGCTTGAAACCAATGCCGCTCTCGTAAACGGAGCGTTAACTAAAAGCATATTACTGTTTTCGAATTGTATCTAAGCCGCGCCATCAAGTCTCTTAGAATGAGACTGCGCCGCAGCAGCTCCAGCGTAGCTAGCGTAAACCATCGTTGAACTTCCCGCTTGCACAGCCACGGTGGGAATCCGATATGCGGGAACCGCGCCAAAGATATCGAGTTCACATCATCTACGCTCCCTACCGGGCGTGGGGAATTCGACGTCTGCGACACAGATCGGCTCAGCATTAGAACCGTCTGTAGCTCAAGGAGATCATTTCTAAATGACGACGAAGAACAACGCTCTGACCTTCCAGACTGGCGAAGCAGTCGTCTATCCGAGCCACGGCGTCGGTCTGATCACAGGAGTTGAGGAGCAAGAGATCGCTGGATTCAAGCTTAAGCTTCTCGTGATCACTTTCGACTCTGGGAAACTCACGGTTCGCATTCCTCTCGCAAAGGCGAAAAGCAGCGGCTTGAGGAAGTTGTCAGAGCCGGCTGTCGTCAAGGAAGCAATCGAGATCCTGAGTGGAAAGGCTCGCGCCAAGCGCGGCATGTGGAACCGCCGTGCGGCGGATTTTCAGGAGCGCATGGGAACAGGGCAGCTGACCGCCATCGCTGAGGTTCTGCGGGATCTAAACCGAGGTCCGCAGGAAGAAGCATCTTACAGCGAGCGGCAGATCTTCGAGAGTGCTCTGGACCTTATGATCAAGGAAGTCGCAGCGGTGAACCAAATCACTGACCCGGAAGCCCGCAAGCTCATTGAGCAGAGCTTGGCCAGCGCTCCCCGTCCCAGCAAATCGGCAGATAACGAAGCAGCCGCATAGTCGCATCGGCAAAGATGGGGCGGAAACGGTCTGATGAAGGTATTGCTGACTGCGATCGTGATGATGTCGTTGTCCTATGTCTTCGATAATATCGCATCCTTCCTCATCAGCGGTGGGTTTCTGTTTCATGTCATCGCAGTTCCGGCAATTGAAGAGAGCGCCCGCTACTATGCCGCTAGCCGCTTCTGCTGGGTCGCCCCACCCGGCAAGGCAGCCCTGATCGGCCTTCTGATCGGACTATTAGAGATTGGAACGAAGACCTTTGAGGTCGCTCTATTCGGACCAGGGCCGTTCGAGCCGGTACCGGCGCTAGTCTTCGCTTCAATCTCGATCCCAATTCATCTGGCGCTCTCGCTCGCTTTCTACGCCATCTGGTCAGGCCGTTGGCTCAAGCTTGTGCTTCTCCATGCTCTGATCAACGGTATCGGATACACAACAGGCGTCCACATGATGGGCCGAGCGACGGTGCTCGAGTACGTTGTGATGGCTGGTAGTCTCATCACAGGGCTTTGTATGGTGATAAGCCTCATCGCCGTTTGGCGCATGAAAACCCGACGATTTCCTCAACGCGATCTCTCATCCCAATGATCTAGCCGTTCTTATGCATGGGAAGGTTGATGAAGGCTGGCGAGTGTAGCTTAAGCACTTGAAGCAGCGTAGGATTTGGTTGTTGAGACTAATCCCTGCCACCAATTGCCCTGTGCCACACTCGCCATGCCGGACGATACACCTGCCACCTTCCCGTTTCCAGCCGTTGGCCGCAAGAAGATCACCGCTGCTTTCGACGGTGGGCGCCTG
>NZ_VOSK01000487.1 GCF_009296175.1 Microvirga tunisiensis
GCGAGATCGAAGCAGTGCACGTCACCAAAGGGAGACAAAAAGGTCTACGCGTCAAAGTGATAGACCATCAGCGGGGGCTCTTCGAGCAGACCTCATGAACCAGGGGGCATTATGAAGCGGGATCCAACGCCTGCTCGAGATCGGTCTCGACCTCGTACGCCACCTTGCCGCAATGACATGAACCCTTGTACAGCGCCATTCTTCCCCCCGCTTCGATATTGTTATCCCAAAGCCACCATCACCGTGACGATCAAACCCGCCCCGACGACGGCGACGAATCGATCTCCCATGGTGAGCGGCTCGGTCCTACCCTGAGCGGCCAATTGCCCGATCGCAAGATCGAGCACCAGTGAGACGGCAAAGGGCCAGGCCGCCGGCGGAACGGCGGTCTGCTGGAGGTGAGGCTGCTGCAGCATGAGAAGCCCGACCGCGATGCCGGAGATCAGCACCGCGATGATGTAGAGCAAGCGGCCGCGCGACAGAGCCATTTTTACGCCTGGCTCGCGGCCTTGTTGCCGAGCGCCGCCTGCGCCGCCGCCAGACGCGCGATCGGCACGCGGTACGGCGAGCAGGACACGTAATCGAGCCCGACCGATTGACAGAAGTGGATCGACGCCGGATCGCCGCCGTGCTCGCCGCAGATGCCGAGCTTGATGTTGGGCCTCGTCTTCTTGCCACGCTCCACCGCGAGCTTCACCAGTTCGCCCACGCCTTCCTGGTCGATGGTCACGAACGGATCCGCCGGCAGGAGGCCCTTCTGCGTGTACGGACCAAGGAAGGATGCCGCGTCGTCGCGCGAGATGCCGAGCGTCGTCTGCGTGAGGTCGTTGGTGCCGAACGAGAAGAACTCCGCCGACTCCGCGATCTCGCCGGCCAGCAGAGCCGCACGCGGCAGCTCGATCATCGTGCCGACTTGATAATCGACCTTCACGCCGCTCTCCTTCGCCACCGCTTCCGCCATGGCGACGATGCGCGCCTTCACGAGATCGAGCTCCGCCTTCGTCATGACGAGCGGTACCATGACCTCCGGCACGACGGGCTGGCCCGTTGTCTTGCCGGCTTCCACCGCCGCCTCGAAGATGGCACGCGCCTGCATCTCGGCGATCTCAGGATAGGCCACCGCCAGACGGCAGCCGCGGAAGCCGAGCATCGGGTTGAACTCGTGCAGTTCGCGGGCGCGGTGCTTCAGCTTGTCGACGGAGGCGTTCATCGCCTTCGCCACTTCCTGCATCTCCTCTTCCGAATGCGGCAGGAACTCGTGCAGTGGCGGATCGAGCAGACGGATCGTGACGGGCAGGCCGCTCATGATCGTGAACAGCTCGACGAAATCCTGACGTTGCATCGGCAGCAGCTTGGAGAGCGCTGCCCTGCGGCCGGCCTCGTCGTCGGAGAGAATCATCTCGCGCACGGCGACGATGCGGTCTCCCTCGAAGAACATGTGCTCCGTCCGGCACAGGCCGATGCCCTCCGCGCCGAAATTGCGCGCTGTCTTGGCGTCGAGCGGCGTTTCCGCATTGGCGCGCACCTTCATGTGGCGCACCTTGTCGGCCCAGCCCATGAGCGTGGCGAACTCGCCCGACAGCTCCGGCTCCAGCATCTCCACCTGGCCCAGCAGCACCTGGCCGTTGGAGCCGTCGATGGTGACGATGTCGCCCTTCTTGAGCGTCTGACCCGCCACCGTGAGCGTCTGCGAGGCATAGTCGACGCGGATCTGGCCGGCGCCCGAGACGCAGGGCTTGCCCATGCCGCGGGCGACCACCGCCGCGTGCGAGGTCATGCCGCCACGTGTGGTCAGAATGCCTTCCGCCGCATGCATGCCGTGGATGTCCTCCGGCGAGGTCTCGACGCGCACCAGGATGACCTTGTGGCCGGCCTTCTTGGCGGCTTCCGCGTCGTCCGAGTTGAACACGATCTCGCCCGAGGCCGCGCCGGGCGAGGCCGGCAGGCCGGTGGCCAGGATCTTGCGCTCAGCCTTCGGGTCGATGGTGGGATGGAGCAGCTGATCGAGGGCCGCCGGCTCGACGCGGGTGACGGCCTCTTCCTGCGTGATCAGCCCCTCGGATGCGAGTTCCACCGCGATGCGCAAGGCGGCTTTCGCCGTGCGCTTGCCGTTACGGGTCTGGAGCATCCAGAGCTTGCCGGTCTCGACCGTGAATTCCATGTCCTGCATGTCACGGTAATGCTTCTCGAGAATGCCGTAGATGCGCACGAGCTCGTTGTAAGCCTCGGGCATCGCGCTTTCCATCGAGGGCTTGTCGGAGCCGGAGGCGATCCGCGCCTTCTCGGTGATGTCCTGCGGGGTGCGGATGCCCGCCACCACGTCCTCGCCCTGGGCATTGATGAGGAACTCGCCGTAGAGCTCGCTCTCGCCGGTGGAGGGGTTGCGGGTGAAGGCGACGCCGGTGGCGGAGGTCTCGCCCATGTTGCCGAACACCATAGCCTGCACGTTCACCGCCGTGCCCCAGCTCGCCGGGATGGCGTGCAGCTCGCGGTACTTGATGGCGCGGTTGTTCATCCAGGAGCCGAACACGGCCCCGATGGCGCCCCACAGCTGCTCCTGTGGCTCCTGCGGGAAGGGCTTGCCGAGTTCCTTCTCGACGAGGTTCTTGTAGCGCGGAAGAATGGCCTTCCAGTCCTCGGCGGTCATGTCCGTGTCGAGGCTGTAGCCCTTGCGATCCTTGTACTCGTCGAGGATCTCCTCGAAATGGTGGTGTTCGATATCCAGCACCACGTTGGAATACATGGTGATGAAGCGACGATAGCTGTCATAGGCGAAGCGCTCGTCGCCCGCGCCCTTGGCCAGAGCACCGACGGTGACGTCGTTGAGGCCGAGATTGAGCACCGTGTCCATCATGCCTGGCATGGAGGCCCGTGCGCCGGAGCGGACGGAGACGAGAAGCGGGTTCTCGGCATCGCCGAAGGTCCGGCCCGTGAGGCGGCCGATATAGGTCAGGGCGTTCTCGACCTGGGTCTTCAGCTCCTCCGGATAGGAGCGGCCGTGATCGTAGTAATAGGTGCAGACTTCCGTCGTGATGGTGAAGCCCGGAGGCACCGGCAGTCCCAGATTGGACATCTCGGCCAGATTGGCCCCCTTGCCGCCCAGCAGGTTCTTCATCCCCGCCTGGCCCTCGGCCTTACCGTCCCCGAAGGTATAGACCCACTGCGTCATCGCTCGATCCCCTGGCTCTGAATACACCCTGCTGCCGCGTAGGTGCTGGCTTGAAACATGTGGAGCCCAAACGCAAGCTGAACAGCCACGGTTCCGGAATTTTCGGAGCAGGCAGGCATCGTGGCAGGACAGGAGTCCTAGAACGGCTGTCTCACTGTCATTCCAGGGCGACGAAGCGGAACCCGGAACGACAGTGTTTCACCGGTTTAGGGTGAGATTGAGATCCCCCATTCGGGATTCATCTCTTCGATCAGCCGGATTTTCCAATCCCGGCGCCATTTCTTGAGGACTTTCTCTCGATCAATGGCACCGGCAATCCGGTCAAAAGCCTCGTACAGACGAGACGTATCACATCACATTTCGATGTGAAGCCTTTGATAGCCTTGGCCTTATGCTCGAAGACACGGCGCGGCACATCATTCGTCCCCATAGGGAGTATCATGGCGGTCGCTGGCGAGCATGTAGACGTAGTACGTCATGGAAAATCGGGATAGGGGGGAGCCTCGCGGTTCCACCCCTCCCACACCACCGTACATACGGGTCCGTATACGGCGGTTCGTCGGATTACTCGACTGGCTGGACGTGGACAGAGGCGAGGCCGAGGCCTCTGA
>NZ_VOSK01000488.1 GCF_009296175.1 Microvirga tunisiensis
CTCCCCGCGCCGCCAATGCCTTGATAGTCATGCGAGCCTCCTGATCGAGCCGGCTCATGCGCTCCTCCGTGTCGTCCCGTGACACGGTAGGTCGACTTCAACCGGAGGCGACATCTCGTAAATCTGGCCGTCGCCTTACTCACACATTCGCGCGTCGCGCTACACGTTCGTCATCGGCTCGTTCCTAAAGAATAGCGTGTATGGTGTGATGATTGCGATTCCACTCGTCATGGCCGTGATTGCCATAGCCCTGATCCCCTTTGGCAACGGGCTTGCCGCAACCGCGATCCTGCTCGGAGCATGGGGTTTGATCGGCACCCCGGCCCCCGTGGCGTGGAATACCTGGCTGACCAGGACCTTGCCCAATGACGCTGAGGCCGGTGGCGGGCTGATGGTGGCTGCCATTCAATTGGCGATCACCCTCGGCGCCACGATCGGCGGCTTCCTCTTCGATATGAGCGGCTATCAGAACACCTTCGCCGCCAGCGCGGCCATGCTGGTCGCGGCCGGTCTCCTGGCCTTCGTGGCAAAGCGTGCGGGGTCGCCCGCACGAAAGTGAGCTGTCCGAGCCTGGACATAGGCTAGCGTTCGGTGCGACCCCGGGTTCGTTGCTGGACACATTCACCATCCTTCAACTTGCCAACCCATCAGTGGAACAACACCATGGCAAGCTTTCGCTACAAGACCTTCGGCTACGCAGCTCCGTCCACCGGCACCCATCTCCAGCCTTCTCATTCGAGCGTCGGGTGTTGCGCCCGAACGACGTTGCGATGGAAATCCTCTGCGACCACATGGGGGTCGCGAGGAGCTGGGTGAGACACGAGTCACCCAGCCCGTGGTGGCCTCCAAGTGTTCTAGGAGCCCGCCAGCGGGACCGGATCGTCTGCCATCGGCGCGCGTTGACGGATGATGCCGCCATTTCACCCTGCGACCGTTACCCAGCACCCGCGACCGTCTCCCCGTTGCTCGAGTACCCGCACCCGTGCCATCGTCGCGGCAGCTCGCGTCACTCATGCGGGGCCTGTTGCGGGGCTTGCTCAGAGGCACCAAGAGATGGAGCAGTACCAACTACTCACGAATGACAGGACCTTATGAGCGCTGATTGGTATGTCGTGATTATCGGCGGCGGTGCCGCAGGCGTTGCCGCAGCCCGTCGGCTGGGAGAGAGCGGGGTTGCCACGCTGCTGCTTGAGGCCTCGCAACGGGTGGGCGGCCGCGCCTACACGGTGAACGTGGCCGGCTACGCACTCGACCTCGGCTGCGGCTGGCTCCATTCGGCCGATCGCAACCCATGGGTCGCCGTCGCAGACGCTATGGGCTTCGTCGTCGACCGCCGCGGGCCGGCCTGGGGCCAGCAGTATCGCGACCTCGGCTTCTCCTCGGCGGAGCAGGAAGCCGCCGATGATGCGTTCTCCGCATGGCGCGAGCGGCTGGCAACTCCGCCGCCAAGCGACTGCGCAGGTGACGCTCTGGAGCCGGGCGGAGCATGGAACGCCTATCTTCAGGCAATGAGTGGTTATATCAGCGGTGCCGCCCTCGAGCGGATCTCGGCCGCCGACTACCTCGCCTATGATGAGGCCTCGACCCGGCACAATTGGCGGCTGCCCGCCGGATACGGCACGCTCGTTGCGGCGAGCCTGCCGGCCACGGTCGCGCTTCGCCTCGCTACGCCAGTCGAAGCGATCGACCTGATAGCGGCCGGCGTGAGCATCACCACGCGGTCGGGCTCCATCACAGCTCGAGCAGCCATTGTCACCGTTCCGACGGATGTGCTTGTCAGCGGTGCATTCAGGCTGCCGTCAGCCCTCGATGATTGGCGTCATGCCGCCGCCAGCCTGCCGCTCGGGCGGAACGAGAAGCTGTTCCTGGAGATCGTGGGCGATAGCCCCTTCGAGGCCGAGACCCACGTGATTGGGGACCCGCGCGACGCCTGCACGGGATCCTACTACGTCCGCCCCCTTGGCCGCCCGGTGATCGAGGGCTTTTTCGGCGGCGATGGTGCCGGAATGCTGGCGGAGAGTGGACCCGTCGCCGGCTTCGCCCATGCAGCGGATCAGCTCGCGGCGCTGTTCGGGGCCGACGTTCGACGTATGCTTCGCCCCCTTGCCGCCTCGAGCTGGAGCCGCATGGAGTACGTGGGCGGCGCTTATAGCTATGCACTTCCGGGCCACTCCGTGGCGCGGGGCGAGCTTGCCCGCTCGTTCGACCAGCGGCTGTTCTTCGCCGGGGAAGCGACTCAGCGCAACGACTTCTCGACTGCCCATGGCGCTTATCAAAGTGGAACGAGGGCTGCCGAGGAAGTCATCGCTGCGCTCAAGCGCCCCCATAGTGCCAGGCGCTTTCGGATCGGGGGCGACCTGACCTTGCTCATCCATGATCGGCTTGTTCGTCGCCACTCCAGCCCTCGATCGGGCGTCCTCATGCTGAAGCGACGGCACATCGAATGTCCGCCTGGGGTCAAACTTTCACGTTCCGGTTACCCAATGAACGTCGGCTCTCAACTGCTGAAGCGAACCGAGCACTTTCGTCTCAGGTGTGCCATTATGCGATCTTCCGGGTCCACGTTTGCCCCATGCGCCCAATCCTTGACCGCCCATCGTGGAATTTCGCTGAAGGCGGCTTCTGGAATGCGCAGCCCTGGCTCGCCGTGCGAGCTGGAAATCACCTGCTAAGTCAGGGCTGACACGTGCTGAGGCAGGCATCAGCATAGCAATGCGGTGGATCCCAACCCCACTGCTGATGTTGGTGGCCTTGTCCGTTCTGCCCTTTCCGCAGGTGTAGAAGTCGCCTTCCTTGACGGTGTAGGGTTCCTTTCCAGTCTTCTTGATGCTGAACTCGCCCGCGAGAATGTAGCACATCATGTCCACATCCATCACCGCCTCCTTGGGATCGGCGGCTCCGGGTTGGTACACAACATCCACGACTTTGATGCTCTTGTAGGCGTCCATCTCAGAAGGGATTTCGCCAATCTCCACCAACCGGCGACCAGGGCTGAGCTCCCTGCCTTCATTGGGACCGTAATTTGCGGCCCCTGCGGCCTTGGCGGACGTTGCCGAAGCGAAGAGCGGTGCCGTGGTGATGGCTGATAAACCAAGAGTGACCGCCGCTCTGCGGCTCATGAGCTCTGTCATGATTTCCTCCTATAGTTGGCGTATGTAAAATCAGCACAGGGAGATGCTATGCGGGCAGCAAGTCGATGATGCGCATGATCGCGACCGTGTTGCCGGTGTTTTTGCTGCGTTCCGGCAGGCCTTTGGCACATGACCATACGTCACCCTTTCTGTAGACGTTGTCGCCCGAGCCCGTGTCGACGGTCAGTTCGCCGTCTAGCATGTGACAGACCATGTCATTGGGCATGCTCCCACCGCTGGTGCTTGCGCCTGGCTGGTAGATGTGGTCTCGCATCGAGACCGTCTTATAGTTTGGGATCATCGTCTCGCGCTTGGTGTAGTCCACGCGACGAACGCCGGAGGCAATCTCCCGTCCCTCGGTTGAAGCCGCTCCTTGAGCGACGGCTTCACCGGAAGACACGAGTGAAGATCCCACGGCGATACTGAGCAGTGCATGGCGACGGTTAAGCTGTCCCATTGCTTCCTCCCGTCCAAGAGGTCACCCCAGCTCCACAAGTATGCGCCCAATCCGGCGCTAGTTGTCTGGATGCGAGACCTCCTTGGCATGAGCGATGACCTGGAGGGCTGGCGGCAACGCGTCTGCATCGGGTGGCTTGTAGCGGCGGTTGGCGAGCTTCGGCTCGGCAGCCAGGCGGCTTCGCACAAC
>NZ_VOSK01000048.1 GCF_009296175.1 Microvirga tunisiensis
AGTGTCATTCTGGAGCTATCTTGGCGATAGACTGGGAATTGCTGATGCGCCAGCCGTCCCGCGCCTGGCAGATCTGGTCAGCGACCGCTGCTCCTTAGCGTGATCGCCAACGGTTTTGCCCCTATTACCCTGATCTTCTCCTAAGCCCTTGATCGATCTGAATTCTTTCAGATATCTCATCAGGGCTGCCCGCGGGAATTTTCCCGGTCTTGGGCATTCGATTGATCTGCCGACGACAGCTGCGCACAGCGCCTTCACCGAAGGCTCTCGAACTGCGCATCACGTCGGACAGTCGCTCGCCAGCATGAGGAGAACGAGTTCATGGGCATGAGCAACTGGAATGAGCCTGGGTTTGCAGCCGGCAGCGTCTTCGCCTGCCTGACCCTGCTCCTGCCTTTCAGCGGAACGGCTCTTGCTCAGGACCGTGAATCGCCTTCGAGCCCCTTGCGCATCGAGTTGAATAAGATCGAGGCATTCGGGGAAAGTTGCAGGACCTACTTCCTCATCGACAATCAAAAGGGCGAGAACTGGAAATCCCTGAAGCTCGATCTGTTCGCTCTCGATACCGATGGCGTGGCTGCCAAAAGGCTTGCAGTCGAGGTTGGCCCGGTGCCTCGCCGCAAGACACTCATCAAGCTCTTCGATTTTCCCGGGCTGAACTGCTCCCGCTTCGGACGTGTTCTCCTCAACGATGTCCTGACATGCGAAGGCGCGACCAGTTCGCGAGAGGATTGCCTGTCGGTGATCGAGACCGCCTCCAAGATCGACACCGTATCCTTCGTGAAGTGAGAGATTGCCATCATGAACGAGATCATGCCTGCGGCATCGCATGACATGTCCTTCCTCGGTCTGTTTCTGCAAGCCGATCCAATCGTCAAGAGCGTCATGATCCTGCTCGTACTGGCGTCTCTCGGCTGCTGGACGATCGTTATCGAGAAGCTTCTGCGCTTGAGAACCATCCGTCGTCAGGCCCGCGCTTTCGAAGCCGCGGCCCGTTCGGGTGACAGGCTTCATCCGCAGATGGCCGGGGCGACGGGCCGGATCGTAGCGGCGGGTCATGAGGCCTGGCGCGATCAGGACGTTTCCGAGAGCCGCGCGGAGCGGCGGGAACGTATCGAGCGGGCCATGCGGGCTGCGCTCTCCGTCGATATGCGCCAGCTTCAAATCGGATTGCCTTTCCTGGCTACCACGGGCTCGGCCGCACCCTTCATCGGCCTGTTCGGCACGGTATGGGGGATCATGAACTCGTTCTCCGCCATCGCGGCAAGCCAGGATACGAGCCTCTCCGTTGTGGCGCCCGGCATTGCCGAGGCCTTGTTCGCAACGGCCATCGGCCTCGTGGCCGCCATCCCGGCCGTGATCGCCTACAACAAGCTGACGACCGATCTCGGCCGTCTGCAGCAATCCTTTGCGGCCGGCATCACGGCGCTCGGCGATCGTCTGGCGCGTGACCGCAAACCCCACGTTCGAGCAGAGGCAGCCGAATAATGGGCATGGGACCAATCCGGGCGCAGGACACGGACGACGAGTTCGGCGCTTCCCCCCTGTCCGAGATCAACGTCACCCCGCTCGTGGACGTGATGCTCGTTCTGCTCATCATCTTCATGGTCGCAGCACCGCTCATGACTGTCGGCGTGCCCGTGCAATTGCCGAAAACGGCCGCACCGAAGGTGTCGCAGCCGAAGCAACCGGTCATGGTCACCATCGATGCACAGGGTCAGCCGTTCCTCGACAAGGAGCCCCTTGCTGCCGAGACCATGATGCCGCGCCTGCGGCAGATCGCGAGCGTCGACCTGAGCCAGGTCGTCCTGGTCCGCGGCGACAAGGCCGTTCCCTACGGCCGCATCATCGAGATCATGGGCCAGATCAATGCCGCGGGCTTCAGCAAGGTGTCCCTGATCGCGCAGGCCCCGAGCGGATCGCCGGCTCAGTAGGACCTGCAGCAGATCCCATGTCCGTTCAGACCATCAGACCGACGCAGGAGCCGAGCCGGCTCGGGATTGCCTTCATCACGGCGTTGCTTCTGCATGGCGCCGCCCTGACGGCCGTGACCCTCTGGCCGTCCGAAAAGGAGAACCCGCCGGGCGAGCAGGAGATCACCATAGACCTCGCTCCGGCCATGGAAAAACTCGCGTCGATCGCGCCTGCGGGAATCCAGGCTCAGGAAGCGCCGCCCGTCGAAGCGGAAACGCTACCTGTCGAAACGGAGACCATCGAAGAACAGCCTCCTGAGGATGTTGTCGAAGCGCAGCCGCAGGCAATGACCGAAGCTGTGCCCGTCGAGGCTTTGCCAGTTGAAGAGGAGACAGCGCAGACAGAGGCTGTTCTCCTTCCGCCTCCTCCTGAAATGGTTGTCGCCAAGCCTCCTGAGGAGAAGCCGGCACCGAAACCTGAGAAGAAGCCGCCACCTAAGCCGGTTGAGCGGAAGCCCCCTCCCCGTCGAACCGTCGCCCAGCAGCAGCCTCCATCGGAAGCGCGTCAGGGACAGGCTTCAGCTTCGCGCGAGAACATGAGCGGTTCGGCAGCCTCCGCCGATCCCGATGCTATGAGGCGTTACAAGGCAACTCTCTATGCTGCCGTGAAGAGCCGTCTGCGCTATCCGCCAACCGCGGAGAGGCAAGGAATTTCCGGGACTGCGGATGTACGGTTCACGCTGGATCGTTCAGGGCAGGTCATCAGTGCCTCGCTGGTGCGCAGCTCTGGTAACCCTTTATTGGACCAGGCTGCACTCGCGACGGTGCGCCCTGGCTCATCCCTCCCAGCCGCGCCGGCTTCCATATCGCAGCCGCAACTCACCGTCACTGCGCCGTTACGCTTCAGTCCACGCTGAGCGCATTCTGCGGAAGGCTCGCTTGACGCACTCAGCATCGGGGCTAACCTGTCCATAACGAGCGCCTTTCATCTCCACCAGTTTGTTCTCTCGTGGAAGGTGGGGAGGCTACATCATTGGACAGGGAGAATCGCCATGGCCGAGAAGGCTTTTGCCTCGACGGGGGACACAGCCGCGAAGACGGTATCGTTTACCGAGATCGGGCCGGATCTTTATGCCTACACCGCCGAGGGCGATCCCAATTCCGGTATCATCGTCGGCGACGATGGCTGCATGGTCATCGATGCCCAGGCGACGCCTGCCATGGCCGAGGATGTGATCGCCCGCGTGCGAACCGTCACCGACAAGCCAATCAAATATGTCGTGCTCTCGCATTATCACGCGGTGCGCGTGCTCGGCGCCTCGGCCTACCAGGCGCAGGGCATCATCGCCTCGAACGCCACCTATGATCTCATCATCGAGCGTGGCGAGCAGGACAAGGCTTCCGAGATCGGCCGCTTTCCGCGCCTGTTTCGCGGCGAGAGCAGCATTCCGGAAGGACTGACCTGGCCCACGTTGACGTTCGAGAGCGGCATGTCCGTATTCCTGGGCAAGCGCGAGGTGAAGCTGTTCCATCTCGGGGCCGGCCACACGGCGGGCGACATCGTCGCCTGGGTGCCGGACGCGGAGGCGATGTTCACTGGCGACCTGGTGGAGTATCACTCCGCCTGCTATTGCGGCGATGCCTATTTGCGCGAGTGGCCGCAGACGCTCGACGCCATCCTCGACTTCCAGCCCAAGGCGATTGCGCCCGGCCGCGGCGATGCCCTGCAAGGCGAGCAGCAGGTGCGCGAGGCTGTGGCGATGACCCGTGACTTCGTCTCCACCCTCTATGGAGCAGCCGAGCTGTCGGTGGCTCGCGGGCGCTCCTTGAAGGAGACGTTTGGCGCTACGCGCGCGGTGATGGATCCGAAGTTCGGGAACTTCGCCATCTACGAGCACTGCCTGCCGTTCAACGTCTCGCGCGCCTTCGACGAGGCATCCGGGATCGATCATCCGGTGATCTGGACCGCCGAGCGCGACCGTGAGATGTGGGCGGCCCTCCAAGGCTAGAACAAACGGGAGGAAAGGGGGGCACCATGAACAGCCGCAAGATCCTCTACCAGTTCGGCTACCGCCGCAGCGCGGATCAGGATCGCCCCTCCCCGACCCGGCACCCTGTCACCGTCGTTGGAGCCGGTCCTGTCGGGCTTTGCACCGCCATCGACCTGGCGCAGCGCGGCGTGCCCGTGGTTCTGCTCGACGATGCGGATCGGATCGGGGAAGGATCACGCGGCATCTGCTATGCCAAACGCACGCTCGAGATCCTCGACCGACTCGGCGTTGCCGAAACCTGTCTTGAGAAAGGCGTGACCTGGAAAGTCGGTAAGGTGTATCAGCGCAACGAACTGCTCTATGCTTTCGATCTGCTGCCCGAGGATGGGCACAAGATGCCGGCCTTCATCAACCTGCAGCAATATTATCTTGAGCACGCGCTTGTCGCACGCGCCGCGGAACTGCCCAATCTCGACATTCGCTGGCGCAACAAGGTGACTGGCCTCAAGCAAGGCAACGACGGTGTGACCCTCACCATCGAGACGCCCGAAGGCCTTTACGATCTCGATGCCGATTGGCTGGTCGCCGCCGATGGAGCGCGCTCCGCTTTGCGCGGGATGCTCGAACTCGCCTTCCAGGGCGAGGTCTTCGAGGACCGCTTCCTGATTGCCGACGTGAGGATGAAGGGCGATTTTCCGCCCGAGCGCTGGTTCTGGTTTGATCCGCCCTTCCACGACGGTCGCTCCGCTCTTCTTCACAAGCAACCCGACGATGTCTGGCGCATCGACCTGCAGCTCGGACCCGACGCGGATGCTAAAGCGGAGCAGGCGCCTGAGCGCGTCATCCCCCGAATCCGCCAGATGCTGGGGCACGACGCCTTCGCGCTCGAATGGGTATCGGTCTACACGTTTCAGTGCCGGCGTCTGGAGCGCTTCGTGCATGGCCGCGTGGTCTTTGCCGGAGACGCGGCCCATCAGGTTTCACCCTTCGGGGCGCGCGGTGCGAATTCCGGTATTCAGGATGGCGAGAACCTTGCCTGGAAACTTGCGCTCGTCATCGAGGGTGAAGCGCCGAAGAGCCTGATCAACACCTATGAACTCGAACGCTCAGTCGCCGCGGACGAGAATATCAGCCATTCGACCCGCTCGACGGACTTCATCGCTCCGCGCTCGGCACAAGAGCTGCGCTTTCGCGATGCGACCCTTGCTCTCGCCCGTCACGCGCCTTTCGCCAAGCGGATGGTGAATTCCGGTAGACTTTCGATGCCGTCGACCTATGAGACGCCTCTGTCGACTCCCGATGGCGATGCATGGTCCGGCTCCGCCCGCCTCGGTGCGCCGCTGCCCGATGCTCCCATGCGCAACAGCAGCGGTCAGCCGATCTGGCTGCTCGAGGCGCTGGGCGGCGAGGAGACCCTCATCCATGTGCCCAACGGAGCCGCGGCGCCAGCCGGCAAGCGCGTTCTCGTCATCGGCGACGACCTGATCGATGTGGAAGGTCTCTTCGCTCAGCGGTTCGACACGACACCGGGCAGTACCTATCTCGTACGTCCCGATCAGCATCTTGCGGCACGCTGGCGTCACGCGACGCGACTCCTGGTCGAGCGCGCCTCGCGCCGCCTGAGGGGCTTCGAGGGAGGTCACGCATGAGCGCACTCGTCACGGAGAGCCGCTTTCCCGATGGAGACTTGGCCTATCGCTCGCTGATCGAAGCGCACCGGGGCTTGTCGGACGAAGAGAGTGCTGCGCTCAACAGCTCCCTCGTGCTGATTCTCGCCAATCACATTGGCGACCAATCCGTGCTTCAGGAGGCTCTGGCCCTCGCAAAGCAGAGCGTGGAACAGATGCAATCGGCACCGGGTTGATGCGGCGGATCAATCACTCGATACCGAGATAGGCCGCCTTGACCTGAGGGTCGGCAAGCAGCGCGGAGCCAGCTCCGCTGTAGGCTACCTTCCCGGTTTCCAGTACATAGCCGCGGTCCGCAATCGCCAGTGCCGCGCTGGCGTTCTGCTCGACGAGGAGCACGGTGATGCCGTCCTTCTTGAGCGACACGATGGCATCCAGGATCTGATCGACAAGAAGGGGCGACAGACCGAGGGAAGGCTCGTCCAGCAACAGAAGCTTGGGCCGCCCCATGAGCGCGCGACCGATAGCGAGCATCTGCTGCTGACCGCCCGACAATCCGCCGGCCAGAAGATGCCTTTTCTCCGCAAGAATCGGAAACATCGCAAAGACGCGGTCGCGATCCTGATCAATCTCCCTGTCGCGGCGCCGATAGGCGCCGAGCCGCAGATTGTCCTCGACGGTCAGCGGTCCGAAGATCTGCCTGCCTTCTGGCGATTGCGTGATGCCCAGTTCCACCCTCTGGTGAGGCGGCAGGCTGTCGATGCGATGTCCGTTGAAGCGGATCTCGCCGCCAGTGATCGGCTGAACACCTGAAAGCACACGCAGCAGCGTCGTCTTGCCCGCGCCGTTGGAGCCGACCAGGGCGACGATCTCGCCGGTTCGAACAACGAGATCGATGCCCTTGAGCACCTCGATCCGTCCATAGGCGCTGCGCAGATTTGCGACCTCAAGCACGGGCAGCCTCCCGTGCACCGTGTTTTCCCAGATAGGCCTCAAGGACCCTTGGATCATCGCGCACCTCGCGCGGCGTTCCTTCGGCAAGCGGTCGTCCGCGCTCGAGCACGAGGATCCTGTCGGAGATCTTCATCACCAGCTTCATGTCATGCTCAACAAGAACGACAGCCACACCTCGGTCCGCAACCTGGCGGATCAGGTGATCGATCTCCTCGGTCTCTACTGCATTGCAGCCGGCAGCGGGCTCATCGAGAAGGAGCACGCGCGGCTCGGTGGCGAGTGCCCGGGCAATTTCGAGGCGCTTGCAGGCGCCGTAAGGCAACGAACCAGCGGGAACGTCTGCAACATCCTTCAAGCCTACATAGGCCAGGAGATCGAGGGCCGCCGTCCGTGTTTCGCGGTTCTGGCGCGTGACGGCAGGAGTCCTGAACAAGGCGGACAGAAGGCTGCATTTTTCTTGGAGATGGCGCCCCACCATCACGTTCTCACAGGCGGTCATACGCTGGAAGATCTGCAGGTTTTGGAAGGTGCGGGACAGACCTCGTGCGGCCAGCTTGTGAGGAGCAAGCTCCGTCACATCCTCCTCAGCGAGATGGATCGACCCACGGCTCGCGGCATAAACACCGGATACGATGTTGAAAAGGGTCGTCTTCCCGGCGCCGTTCGGACCGATGATCGACAGGATCTGTCCGGGGCTGACAGAGAAGCTCACGCCATCGACCGCCTTCACGCCGCCGAAAGAAATGCCGATATCCGTCGCCTTCAGGATGCTCATGAGCGTGCCCTCCGGAAGACCAGAGCCGAGAGACTTGGCACGATGCCATTGCGCATGAAGATCATCGCCACGATGATGATGAGGCCGAGCAGAAGATGTTCGTATTCCTGAAAAACGGTCAGGGCCTGCGGAAGCGTCACGAGCACGGCAGCGCCGACGATGCTTCCGACGACGGACCCGAGCCCACCCAGGACCACGATGGTGACAAGCTCCACCGAGTGCAGGAAGCCGGCCTGATCCGGGTTGATGAAGCCGTTCATGAAAGCAAGAGCGGAGCCTGCCAGCGAGGCATAGACGGCGGCGATCACGAAGGCCTGCAGCTTGAAGCGCGCCACATCGACACCGACCACCTGCGCAGCCACCTCGCTGTCGTGCAGCGCGCGGAAAGCTCGCCCGGTCGGCGTCTCGTCGAGATTGAGGGCGATCCAGGTTCCGACGAGCAGAAGCCCGCCAGTTACCCAGTACCACGTATAGGAGCCGCTGACGCGCCAGCCGAACAGCGTCAAGCGTTCGACCGGCATGCCATCGGGTCCTCCTGACCACCGACTCTCCGTGGTGATGACAAGGGCCACGAGCACACCGAGCCCCAAGGTGGCGATGGCGAGATAATGCCCCTTCAGACGCAGGATCGGGCGCCCGACGAGATATGCGAGAACAGCCGAGAGGATTGCGCCGATGAGAAGAGCCGCCCAGGACGGAATGCCGAGATGCGTCGGCCCGATGGCAACCGCGTAGGCGCCGATGCCGAAGAACGCCGCGTGCCCCAGGCTGACCTGACCGGCCTGTCCCATGAGGATGTTGAGGCCAATGGCAGCAAGTGCGGACACCCACACGAGCGACGCCACACGGAAGTAATAACTCGATGGAAAGACGAGCGGGAGAACGGCGATCACGACCGCCAGCACAGCGAGTGTAATGAAGCGTTGGTTCACGAAGGCACGCATTCTCACACCCTCTCCACGGCACGGCGCCCGAACAGACCCTGTGGGGCTGCGAACAGGACAATGAGGATGACGAGGAATGCAAAGGCATCCTTGTAGGTCGAGCTGATATAGCCGGCGCCGAATGCCTCCAGCAGGCCGAGCAACATACCGCCGACGACCGCGCCGACTGGATTTCCCATGCCGCCCAGCATGGCGGCGGCGAAACCCTTCAGAGCCAGCAGCGTGCCGACATCGTAGCTCGTCAAGGTGATCGGCGTTACCAGAATCCCGGCGATCGCCCCGATGGCGGCGGAGCCGCCGAAGGCAAGCGCCATGATCGTGGTCGTATTGATACCGACGAGGCGCGCCGCCAGACGGTTCGCAGCCGTTGCCAGCACGGCCTTGCCGACGAGCGTATGTTCAAGAAAGATGTAAAGCGCCAGGACGACGACTGCCGTCCCCCCAAGCACCCAGAAGCTCTGCGGCTGAACGGCGGCGCCCAGCACATCGACCGGCGTGTCGCCGGTAAACGCAGGCAGCTTGTGAAACTGCTTGTCGAAGACAATGGCTGCGAGGCCACGCAACAGGATCGATGCACCGATTGTGATGATGATGAGCGTCACGGACGATGCACCACGCGCCGGCTCGATGGCGAAGCGATGCAGCAGGAGTCCGATCGCAATGGCCGCACAGATGGCGATCACGCCTGCCAGCGGCAGGGGCACGCCGGCGGCGGACGCGAACACCGTCACCATGCCGCCGAGCATGACGAACTCGCCTTGCGCGAAATTCACCACACCCGAGGCGTTGTAGATCAGGGTGAATCCAAGTGCGACCAGCGCGTAGACGGCTCCCACCGTCAGACCGGAAATGAGGAACTGGAGGAACTCGGCCATGATGCTGTCCCGCGACCTTCAGGTTGCCGGACGGGAGGCCGATCATCAGCCTCCCGTCCGATCGTTTGCAGCGGGAGGTCAGCTTCCCGAGGCGACCAGACTCCAGTCGCCGCCCTTGATCTCGAGCATGCGGAACGCCGAGAGATCGAGGCCGAGATGGTCGGTGCCCGACATGTTCACGATGCCGCCGGTGCCGACGAAGCCTTTGGTCTTCTCGATCTCGTCGCGGATCGTCTTGGGATCGGTCGAGTTCGCGCGCTTCATGGCCTCGACCAGAATAAAGAGACCATCATAGGCATGGCCGCCGAAGGTCGAGACCGGCTGCTTCGTGGCGGTCTCGTAGGCCTGCCTGTACTCGGTCACGACCTTTTTCTGCGGATCGCTCTCCGGCAGCTTATCGCCGACGAGGAGAGCCGCGGCCGGCAGGCGAACGCCTTCCGCGGCAGCGCCTGCCAGATCGATGAAGCTCTTCGAGGCAACGCCGTGGCTCTGGTAGAACGGGATGTTGGTCATGCCGAGCTGGGCATAGTTGCGTGTCACGATGGCCGGTCCCTGGCCGAAGCCCGGATTGACCACAGCCTGCACACCGGCTGTGTTCTTGATCTTCGTGAGCTGAGCGGTCATGTCGCTGTCGCGCGGACCATAATTCTCATCGATCAGAATTTGCATGCCATAGTTTGGCGCAACCTTGACGCATTGTGCGCGCATGGAGGCTCCGAAGCCATCCGTGCCCGAGATCATGCCGATCTTGGTGAGATTGCGCTTCTTCAGATCCTCGAAGATCTTTTCGCACGCCATCCTGTCGGTATGCGGCGTCTTGAAGACGAACTTGCGCACCGGATCGATGACCTCGATGGCGCCAGCCAGGGAAATGAAGGGAACCTGCGCTTCTTCGAACACCGGACTCATCGCCATGGTGCTGCCGGTGGTCGTGCCGCCGACCATGGCAATCACCTCGTCATCCTCAATGAGTCGGGTCGCGAAGGTGCGTGCCTTGTTGGCATCGCCTCCGTCATCGTAGATCACGAGCTCGATCTTCTTGCCGGCAACTCCGCCAGCCGCATTGATCTTGTCGACATAGATCTTCAGCGTCTTGTCCTCGGGCTCTCCGAGGAAGGACGACGGTCCGGTGACAGAGAGAACCGATCCGATCTTGAGGGTGTCCTGGGCGAACGCGCCATGGGAGACGAGCCCCATGACACTGGCGGCCAGCAATGTGTTGAGAGTTGCCTTCGAGTTCATTTGTTTCCTCCGGTTTTCGTTGTCGTTTGTTGTTCTTATTGTTGCGCAAAGGATCAGGCTGCCAAGAGCCTACGGATCGTTGCGGAAAGGGAGCAATCGGACAGACCTGCGCAAAGCCGATGCGGCCGTGCGCGCGTATCGTGTCGGTCGTCGAAACATGCCATCCCGCTTTGCTCCCTGAAGGGCCCAGTGTTGGCTCATTGACGCTGCTTCACTCATCAATATAATTGACCGGACGGTTGGTCAATAGTAAACAAGTCGCAAGACCATCCGCTTGCCATCAGCGAGAATTCGGGAGGGCCATGGTGGAGAACGATCTCATAGTCACGGAGCATCGAGAGGGCTATCGCGTCATCACCCTCAACCGGCCCGATCGTCTGAATTCCTTCAATGAGGCGATGCATGCGGCCCTGATGTCCGCCCTTGTCGACGCCGAAACCGACGGCAACTGCCGCACTCTCATTCTCACCGGTTCGGGGCGCGGATTCTGCGCCGGGCAGGATCTCTCGGATCGTGTCTTCAGCCCCGGCCAGGTTCCGGATCTCTCCTCCACCCTGGAGCGCCTCTACAACCCTCTCGTGCGTAAGATCCGTGCGCTGCAGATGCCCGTCATCTGTGCGGTCAACGGGGTTGCGGCGGGCGCCGGCGCCAACATTGCCCTTGCCTGCGACATCGTCCTGGCGGCCCGCTCGGCCAAGTTCATCCAGGCCTTCGCCAAGCTCGGCCTCGTGCCCGATTCAGGCGGGACCTGGTTCCTGCCGCGCCTCGTCGGCACGGCCCGCGCCCGCGCGCTCGCCCTTCTGGCCGAGCCTGTTCCCGCCGAGCAGGCGGAAGCCTGGGGCATGATCTGGAAAGCGATCGACGATACGGGCCTGATGGATGAGGCGCATCGCCTTGCCGCGCACTTCGCGGTCCAGCCGACCGTCGGGCTCGGTCTGATCAAGCAGGCGCTCGATGCATCGGAGACGAACGATCTCGACCGGCAGCTCGATCTGGAGCGCGATCTGCAAGGACAAGCCGGCCGCACGCCGGATTATCTGGAAGGCGTGACCGCATTCTTCGAGAAGCGTCAGCCGAAATTCTCCGGGAGGGCCTGATGGACGTGCAATCGTCTCGCCCTCAAGATGGACCGCACGAGATCGCCGCAGCCTGCGCCGAGGCCATGTGGGCCGAGGACCAGGCGAGCCAGGGGCTCGGCATGGCGGTCGAGCGCGTGTCACCGGGCGAGGCCGTCATCTCCATGACGATCCGCGCCGACATGACGAACGGACACGGCATCTGCCATGGCGGCTTCATCTTCACGCTTGCCGACTCGGCCTTCGCTTTCGCCTGCAACACCTACAATCAGCGCACGGTTGCGCAGCACTGCACAGTCACGTTCCTGCAGCCGGGCCGGCGGGGCGACACGCTCACGGCCCACGCGGTCGAGCGCAATCGCTCGGGGCGTTCCGGTATTTACGATGTGACCGTCCGTGACGGCAAAGGCGAGGTGGTTGCCGAATTCCGCGGCCATTCCCGCACGATCGCCGGCACGCTTCTCGCGTCAGATTCCGACCAGGACACCTAATAAGAACGAACGAATGGGAGGTTCCCTTGCTTCAGATTCCGCTTCGCAAGCTTTCCGAGCTCAAGCCCCAGTCGACGCTTCTCGATCGCTTCGAACTGGCATCACGGGATGAGCTTGCCGACTGGCAGCGCGAGCGCCTCGCCTGGTCCTTGCGCCATGCCTACGAGAACGTGCCGCACTACAAGGCGAAGTTCGATGCGGCGGGCGTTCATCCGGACGATTTCAAGAATCTGAGCGATCTCGCCAAGTTTCCCTTCACCACCAAGGCCGACCTGCGGGACAATTATCCGTTCGGCATGTTCGCCGTTCCTCAAGACCAGGTCGCCCGCGTCCACGGCTCGTCTGGCACCACCGGCAAGCCCACGGTCGTCGGCTACACCAAGCGCGACATCGACACCTGGGCCGACGTGGTGGCCCGCTCGATCAGGGCGAGCGGCGGCCGTCGGGGCATGAAGGTGCACGTGGCCTATGGCTACGGCCTCTTCACCGGCGGATTGGGCGCCCATTACGGCGCCGAGCGTCTCGGCTGCATGGTGATCCCCATGTCGGGCGGAATGACCGAGCGCCAGGTGCAGCTGATCCAGGACTTCCAACCCGACATCATCATGGTCACGCCGTCCTACATGCTGGCGATCCTCGACGAGTTCCGGAAGCAGGGCCTCGATCCGCGCCAATCCTCGCTGAAGGTCGGCATCTTCGGCGCCGAGCCCTGGACGAATGCCATGCGGGCCGAGATCGAGGAAGCCTTCGATATCCATGCCGTCGACATCTACGGCCTTTCGGAAGTCATGGGTCCCGGCGTTGCCTGCGAATGCGTGGAGAGCAAGGACGGGCTGCATATCTGGGAGGATCACTTCTATCCCGAGGTGATCGATCCGCTGACGGGCGAAGTCCTGCCGGACGGCGAAGAGGGTGAGCTCGTCTTCACGTCCTTGACCAAGGAAGCGATGCCCGTCATCCGCTACCGTACCCGGGATCTGACGCGCCTCCTGCCCGGCACCGCAAGAAGCATGCGCCGCATGGAGAAGATCACCGGCCGCACCGACGACATGATGATCATCCGCGGCGTCAACGTGTTCCCGACCCAGATCGAGGAAAAGCTCCTGACGATTCCAGCCCTATCGGGGCATTACCAGATCATCCTGACCCGCGAGGGACGGATGGATCAGATGGAGATCAAGGCCGAGATCAGGCCGGATGCCGATTATCCCGAAACCCGGAAAGCGGCCGCGGACCGACTGAGCCAGGCCATCAAGGACACCATCGGCATCACGGCCCAGGTCAATGTCCTCGACCCTGAGGGAATCGAGCGCTCGCTCGGCAAGGCGAGACGCGTCATCGACCGCAGACCGAAAGAATAGAAGAGTCCCATGGCCCGCACCCGCGCCACCGATTACGACGACAAGCGTCGGGCGATCCTCGATCGTTCAGCCGAACTCTTTGCCGAGCACGGCTACGACCGTGCGTCGATGAGCAAGATCGCAGAGGCCTGCGGCGTCTCGAAGGCCAATCTCTACCATTACTACAACGACAAAGAGGAGCTGCTCTTCGACGTCATTCGCTTTCACCTCGAAGAGCTGCTCGAAGTGGTTGAGGCGGCCGACAATTCGGATCTCTCCCCTGCAGATCGCCTGAAGGAGCTTATCGCAGCGTTGCTCGAGGCCTATCGCGACGCCGATGCGCAGCACAACGTGCAGATCAACGGCATGCGCCTGCTTTCGACCGACCGCCAGGGTGAGCTCAAAGCAGTGGAGCGCGAGCTGGTGAAAATCTTCTCCGATGCGGTGGCAGGCGTCGCACCGCAACTCAAGGAGACCAAGCTGCTCAAGCCCGTGACCATGTCCCTCTTCGGCATGATCAATTGGCATTATCTGTGGTTCAAAAGCACCGGCGAGGTGACACGCGCGGATTATGCCGAGCTCGTTTCCCAACTCATCGTGGACGGAACCCGCAATCTCCACGCGGAACCCGTCCCATCACGGCGTGTCAGCGCTGCGGAATAGAAAATTACTTGAGCATCGTGCGGAAAGCCGGATCCACTTTCGCCGAGCCGGTCCTTTGAGTCTGCACGAGGCGCTCAGAGAAGGTGATCACCTCTCCTCCGTCATGGCCGGGCTTATCCCGGCCATCCCGATGTGAAGTACGCCGCGCTTTACGGAATCGAGATCACCGGCACAAGGCCAGTGATGACGAAGTGGGTGACATCAAGAACTGTGCTGATCTTGGAGCGAGCCGAAATCCAGGCCCGCGAAAAGCAGGGGTCATTTTTTGAACCCGATGCTTTAGACTATCACTGCAGGGAGGCCTGGTCGCCGATCTCGATCGATGCATGTCCTGGAACACCAAGACCGAAGCGAGAGAGAATGGGATGAACGAGGCTCTGCCATTGGGCGAGAAGCTCTTGCCTGCCCCTCTGACGCAACCCGTATTTTCGATGCTGGGCGAAATGGTCCGACGTGCTGCTGCCGAAGGTATCGGCCACACGCGGATACCAATAGTTGACTGAGGCCTGGGCATCCGTCCTGTCGTGGCCTCTCTCCAACGCGGTCTGCAATCCCTGCTCACCCAGCTCTGCATGGCGTTCTTCGACAGGGAGGATGCTCGCCAACGTATCGGCGAGAGGCTGATAGGAAGAGCGTGTCAATTCGTCGAGCTGCACCACGGTGGCCTGCCCCATCAGGCAATTCATCACCACTGCGTCGACCCAGCCGTTGATCGGGTAATGGAACACGTTGAGGCGCATGTCGCCCTCCATGCGCCGCGTGCCGAGATTGACGCTGCGGTCGAGTCGGGACGCCCAGGAATGGGCGCCTACATACTGCGCCGTATTGGCTCCGAACTGCTCCATCAGGTCCAGAACCTGACGGGCATGGTTCAACTTGTCGAACACAATGCGGGTCGCGATGATCCGCTCCTTCAGCCCCGGAGCCAGATTGATGCAATCGGCGAAGCCCGAGGCGCCTGCCATCTCGGAATCGACGAAGATCGCCATCAGGCGCATGAGCTCGCCGCGATAACGGGGAGTGACGTTGTCCGGCGCGCTTAAGCGCCCGCCGCCGGCCACGAAGGTAACGAGGCCTTCTTCATCGACCATGGCAGTACCTCCCCCGTCGCTTGCCTCATCACTTGTCGAAATCGACCAGGATCTTGTCGCTCACCGGATAACTCTGGCAAGTCAGAATGTAGCCCCGGGCGATCTCGTAATCCTCAAGAGCAAAATTCGCATCCATGTCGACTTCACCTTCGACCAGCATCGCCCGGCAGGTGGAGCAGACACCGCCCTTGCAGGCATAGGGAAGCTCGAGGCCCTCGTTCGCTGCCGCATCGAGCACCGACGCCGTACCCTTCTCGAAGGACAGGGTGCGGGCTCGCCCATCGATGACGATGGTCGCCTCGCACAGGTTCTTCCTATCCGCCGCCGTCACCTCCTCGGGCCTGCGCTGACGGCGGCCCGGAGTCGAGGTGGCAAACAATTCGAACTTGATCTGGCGCTTGTCGAGACCGTGCTCTTCGAGGCTCTGCGCGACCCCCAGCATCATGTCCTGCGGTCCGCAGATGAAGGCGGTGTCGATCGAAGACGCATCGATACAGTGATCGAGCAGCTGATCGCACTTCTCTTTGCTCAACCGGCCATTGAACAGATCGATATCCTGGTGCTCGCGGCTGAGAATATGGATGAGGCTGAACCGGTCGAGATGCTCGTTCTTGAGATCCTCGAGCTCCTCACGGAACATGATCGAGCTAGACGCCCGATTGCCGTAGAACAACGTGAAAGACGATTGCGGCTCGGCAACCAGCGTCGTCTTGACGATGCTGAGCAACGGCGTAATCCCGCTGCCTGCGGCAAATCCCACGAAATGCCGCTTGCGGGTCCGATCGAGGGGCACGAAGAAATTGCCCATGGGAGGCATGGCCTCGATCACCTGCCCGGGCGCGAGCTGCTCGCTGGCCCAATTGGAAAAGGCACCGCCTGCAATCTTCTTGATGCCGACCCGAAGCCGGCCCTCCATCGGCGTCGCGCAGATGGAGTAGGACCGCCGCACCTCGTCGCCATCGATATGCGTGCGCAGAGTCAGGTACTGCCCCGGCGAGAAGCGGAAAGCCTCCTTGTGCTCATCGGGCACATCGAGGGTGAGAATGATGGCGTCGCGGGTTTCGCGCCGCACATCGGCAACGGTGACGGGATAGAATTTCGTCATGGAGCATCCGCTCGTTTCAAATGCACTTGAAGTAGTCGAAAGGCTCGAGGCAATCACGGCACCGGTACTGGGCCTTGCATGGCGTCGAGCCGAACTCGCTCACCCGCTCGGTATTCTCGGACTGGCAGCGTGGGCAGGCGATCACAAGGTCTTTCCGCAGAAAGCGGTCGAAGGGCGATGGCCCGCCTGCAGTCTCGGCCGGCGGCGCGATGCCATAGGCTTGAAGCCTTTGCCGTCCTTCCTGGGTGATCCAGTCGGTCGTCCAGGGAGGCGAGAGCCGGCGCTCGATCCGCAAGCGGTCAATCCCTTTTGCACGCAGAGCGGCCTCTATCTCGAAGGCGATGACGCTCGTTGCAGGGCAGCCCGAGTAAGTGGGCGTGATCGCGACGACGAGTTCATCGTCCTGCCATTGCACATCGCGCACGATCCCGAGATCCATGACGGAGACTGCCGGCACCTCCGGGTCGGGAACGTCCGCCAGCCAGTTTCTGATCTGATCCGGATCCGGCTGTGTCAGGCTGTCGATCATCGATCCCGCGCTCCTTACCACGTGGCGTTGGGATAGGCCCGCTGAAGGAATTGAAGATCGGCCAGGATGTAGCCGAGATGCTCGCTATGGATGCCGCGCTTGCCACCCTTCTGCGCCCAGCCCGGCTGCGGCAGGCTCAGCGTCGCCTCCTCGGCCGTCGCGCGAACGAGGCCGAGCCAAGGCTCTTGCAGCGTCGCGAGATCGGGCCCGAGACCTTCGCCAGCCATGGCTTGATCGATCTCGTCGCTCTCGAACAGCTCGCCCGTATACATCCAGAGATCTTCGATGGCCGTCTGCATCCGGCGATGGCTTTCCTCGGTGCCGTCGCCGAGGCGCAGCACCCAGTCGCGGCTCCGCTCAAGGTGATACGTGACCTCCTTGAGGCCTTTCGCGGCAATCTCGGCGATGCGGGGATCCCTCGAGCCGGCCAGTTCGCGCAGCAGCAGGTAATGCCAGGCATCGAAATAGAACTGTCGCGCCATTGTGACGGCGAAGTCGCCGTTCGGCTGCTCGACGAGAAGGACATTGCGGAAGTCGCGCCCATCGCGAAGATAAGCGAGCTTGTCGGCGTCCCGCCCCTTTCCCTCGACTTCGCCCGCAAGGTTCAGCCAGAGCTGCGTCTGCCCGATGAGGTCGAGGGCGACATTGGAGAGCGCCAGATCTTCCTCGAGCGCCGGCGAGTGCCCGCACCATTCCGACAGGCGGTGCCCGAGGATCAGGGCATTGTCGCCGAGGCGCAGCAGATACTCGAAGAGAGCGTCCTGCTGGTTCATCACATATGCCCCAGCTCTTCGGGAATCTCGTAGAAGGTCGGGTGGCGATAGACCTTGCTGTTGGCGGGATCGAACAGCGGCCCCTTCTCGCTCGGCGAGCTTGCCGCAATATCGGATGCCTTCACGACCCAGATGCTGACGCCTTCGTTGCGGCGCGTATAGACATCGCGCGCATTCATGATCGCCATCTCCGCATCTGACGCGTGCAGGCTGCCCACATGCCGGTGCGCGAGGCCATGCTGGCTCCGGATGAACACCTCCCAGAGAGGCCACTCCTTCTTGTCGGTCATTCCTGCTCTCCCGCTTATGCCGCCTTGACCTGCGCCCGCGCCGCCTTCTTCGCCGCATAGGCGTCAGCCGCATCGCGCACCCATTGCCCCTCTTCATAGGCCTTCACGCGCGTGCGTAGGCGCTGACGATTGCAGGGGCCATTGCCGGCGATCACCTGATAGAACTCGTCCCAGTCGATCTCGCCGAAATCGTAATGGCCGCGCTCCGCGTTCCACTTGAGATCCGGATCGGGAACAGTGAGGCCGAGATACTCGGCCTGCGGCACGGTCTGGTCGACGAATTTCTGGCGCAGCTCGTCGTTGGAATTGATCTTGATCTTCCAGCGCAGGGACTGGGCGCTGTGAACAGACTCCGCGTCGGATGGGCCAAACATCATCAGCGACGGCCACCACCAGCGGTTCAGCGCATCCTGTGCCATCTGCTTCTGCTCGGGCGTGCCGCGGGCAAGCTTCGTCATCGCATCATAGCCCTGCCGCTGATGGAAGCTCTCCTCCTTGCAGATGCGGATCATGGCGCGGGAGTAAGGCCCGTAGGAGCAGCGCTGCAGCGGCACCTGGTTCATGATCGCAGCACCGTCCACGAGCCAGCCGATGGCGCCGATATCGGCCCAGGTGAGCGTCGGGTAGTTGAAGATGCTGGAATATTTGGCCTTGCCGCTGTTGAGCTGCTCCAGGAGCTCGTCGCGGCTCACGCCGAGCGTCTCGGCGGCGCAGTAAAGGTAAAGGCCATGGCCCGCCTCGTCCTGCACCTTGGCGAGCAGGATGGCCTTGCGCTCCAGGGTCGGAGCCCGGGTGATCCAGTTGCCCTCCGGCTGCATGCCGATGATCTCGGAATGGGCATGCTGGGAGATCTGCCGGATCAGGGTCTTGCGATAAGCCTCCGGCATCCACTCCTTCGGCTCGATCTTGATGTCGGCGTCGACGCGGTCCTGGAAGGCACGCTCCTCCGGAGACATCTCCTCCTTGGATTGGATGTGCGCGACGCCCGTTTTCACCATCTGTGCATACACGGCGCTTCTCCCTGACATTAAGGCCTTGGGGCTTCGTCCTGTCCCGAGCGGCTCTTCGACAGGCTGAGCCGTATGCGGCGAGGACTGGAGCTCTGCCCGCTGGAGCCACCCTTCAGCGCCATTTCAATTATAGCGCGCAGGCTGCACGCCTCACCGGCTCTCCGCGGGTCTTTTTAATATGTCACAGAAAATGGATTATTCAAGAATTTTTTGTAACACTTTCGTCAGACGGCCTTCACCTCTGCCACTGGCTCCAGGGTTGCGAAGCGCTGCTTGAAGTCCCGGTCGACTGCGGGCAGCGGGCCCACATCGTTCTGAGCATGAGTGTCGATCCAGCGCTCCGCCGCTGGCAGGAGCGCCCGATAAATCGTGCCGCAGACAGAGCGGGCCGCCGTTCCGGCCCAGGGTTTGGGGAGGAGCTGGGACGGCAGCAGCGGGTCCTTCAGGACGGCCCTGCGGTAATCGTGGATCAGGAGGATGCGGACCAACAGCGCGTCGAGATTCGTGAAGCCGGCCCCCCGTTCCAGAGCACCGAGGGTGCCCGAATAGGTATCGATGAAACGCTTATAGCGGCTTTCGATATCGGCCAGGGGCCACGCTCTTTCCACCAGCCTCCGGGCGGTCGGCAGGTCTGCCGGGGTCGCGGCAAGCCTCAGGAAAGGACCCATCTGGCCGGCCGATGCCGCAGCCGCCAGCAGGAGGTCCGGCCCGAGGCTACCATAGCCTGCCGCCGAGAGCTCGGCCCGCAGCGCGCTCCGGTCCTGGACGTTCTCGAGCAGGAGGAAATCGAAGGAACCCTGCCAGTCCTGGGGCGGATCGGCATAGATCCGCTGCGTGGCTTGGGCGAAGGCCTCCTGTCCTCGAGGTGTCAGACGATAATAGCTGTTGCGCCCGACCTTCCAGCGCTCGAACCAGCCCTCGAAGACGAGCCGGGACAGGGCTGTCCTGACAAGCGTGTCGCTGATGCGGAAGGCCCGCATGATCTCATGCAGCGACGTCAGGGACAGCACCCCGCCCCTGGGCACCACCCCATCCCCGAAGACCGTCACGATCAGCGACCCCGCCCGGATCGGCGTCCGCTCGTGAAACCTGTCCAGGAGGTTCTCCACAAACGCTGCCATGCAAGCCTACTCCGGTTACCATTTGGCCAAGGTGGCACTCGCCTTCTCGGCCGGTCTCTCCTTCACCTACTCACTGTTCACCACGCCTGTCGAGCCATGGCTCCTGCCCAGGCCACCGCCAAAATTTCTTGACTAACCGACCGGTCGGTCAATAATGCCTGAAACGTGTGGCGATGCCAATGCGGCCACGGATTCATCATTCCAAGGTGCCCCAATGAGACTCGAGAGCTTCGTTCGCGGAAGTTGGATGTCGCCCGGCCAGGAACTGGCCGAAATTTACAGCGCCGTCACCGGAGACGTGGTCGCGCAGGTCGCCAATGGCGGTCTCGATATGGGCGAGGTGCTGGCTTACGCCCGTCAGGTCGGCGGCCCCGCCTTAAGGAAGCTGACCTTCCATCAACGTGCAGAACTTCTGAAACGTATTGCCATTCATCTGTCAGAGCGCAAGGACCAGCTCTACACGCTCTCGTACCAGACCGGCACCACGCGATCCGATAACTTCATCGATGTGGATGGCGGCATCGGCACCCTCTTTGTCTATGCTTCCAAAGGCCGTCGCGAACTGCCCAACGCCACCTTCCTCCTGGATGGCGCCGTCGAGCCCCTTTCGAAGGGCGGCAGCTTCGTCGGCCAGCATGTGATGACGCCGTTGAATGGCGTTGCCGTTCATATCAACGCCTTCAACTTCCCCTGCTGGGGCATGCTCGAGAAGCTGGCTCCTGCAATCCTGGCCGGCGTGCCGGTGGTCACGAAACCCGCGACGATCACGTCCTACGTAGCGCACGCGCTCGTGCGCATGATCGTGGAATCGCGCATCCTCCCCGAGGGTGCGCTTCAATGCATTGTCGGCTCCACGGGCGATCTCTTCGACCACCTGACCTGTCAGGATGTCGTGTCGTTCACCGGCTCCGCCGACACGGCGCAGAAGCTGCAGCGGCATCCGGTCATCGCCCGCGAATCCGTACGCTTCATCGCCGAGCGCGACTCTCTGAACGCGGCCATCCTTGCACCTGACGCTGGACCGGGCACGCCGGAGTTCGATCTCTTCATCAAGGAGGTCGCGAAGGAGATGACGGTCAAGGCCGGCCAGAAATGCACGGCCATCCGGCGCGCCATTGCCCCCAACGCGCACGTGCCTGCTGTGATTGAGGCTCTGGGCGAGCGGCTTTCCAAGATCAAGGTCGGAAATCCCGAGCTGGAGGGCGTCCGTATGGGACCGGTCGTCGGTCTTGGACAGCGTCGCGACGTGCTCGCGCAGGTGGCGAAGCTGCGGACGGAGGCCAACATCGTCGTCGGCGATCCCGACAACTTCACGGTCGAGGGCGCGGACCGCGAGCGCGGCGCCTTCATCCCTCCCCTCCTGTTGCACTGCCCGGATCCGATCCGAGCCAACAACGTGCATAGTGTCGAGGCCTTCGGTCCGGTCTGCACCGTGATGGGCTATGATGGTCTCGATCAGGCCGTGGCTCTGGCCAATCGCAGCGACGGCAGCCTCGTGGCCTCCCTCTACACCTACGATCCCGCTACGGCGGCCGATCTCGTCTTCGGCGTCGGCGCCTTTCATGGCCGCCTGGTGCTGATCGACCGCGACTGCGCCAAGGAACAGACCGGTCATGGCTCGCCGATGCCGCACATGGTCCATGGCGGACCGGGACGCGCCGGCGGCGGCGAGGAACTCGGCGGCATGCGCGGCGTGCACCATTACATGCAGCGCACGGCCCTGCAGGGCTCGCCCGCCATGCTCTCCCGTGTGACGCAAAGCTGGATCAAGGGCGCTCCGACCATCGAAGAGGAACGTCATCCCTTCCGCTACTATTTCGAGGATCTTGCCATCGGCCAGACCTTCATGTCGAAGGAACGCACGATCACCCTTGAGGACATCGAGCACTTTGCCGAGTTTACGGGTGACACCTTCTATGCCCATATGAGCGAGGAGGCTACGAAGAACCATCCGTTCTTCCCCGGCCGCGTGGCCCATGGCTATCTGCTTCTGTCCTTCGCAGCCGGCCTCTTCGTCGATCCGGATCTCGGACCGGTGCTTGCCAATTACGGCCTCGACTCCTTACGTTTCATCAAACCCGTGCAGCCGGGCGAGACCATCAGGGTTCGGCTGACGACGAAGTCGAAATCGCCGCGTAACGAGCAGTACGGCGAGGTCCGCTGGGACGTGGAGATCATGACAGACAAAGGCGAAACGGTCGCGACTTACGAGCTCCTCACGATGAACGCGGTGCGCCCATGACCGCAGCCGCGTCACCCGAGCAGGCCGAGCCAGTCAGGCTGATTCCAACGGCTCCGGTCGCCGTGATCGAAATCGACAATCCTCCGGTCAACGCCACGTCGCAGACCGTGAGAACCGGGCTGCTCGAGGCGATCCGTGAGGTTGACCGCAATCCGCAGATCGAAGCCGTCGTGATGGCCTGTGCCGGCCGCACCTTCGTGGCGGGAGCCGACATCCGCGAGTTTGGCCAATCTCCTCGCGAGCCGCACCTGCCGGATGTGATCAACGCCATCGAAGCCTGCTCCAAGCCGGTTGTTGCCGCCATCCACGGCACGGCTCTCGGCGGCGGCTGCGAGATTGCGCTCGCAAGCCATGCCCGTGTCGCCGAGCCAGGAGCAAGTTTTGGCCTGCCGGAGGTCAAGCTCGGGCTGGTCCCGGGAGCCGGCGGCACGCAGCGCCTGCCGCGTCTCATCGGGCTGGAAGCTGCCCTCGATCTCGTGACGAGCGGAAGAAACGTCAAGGCGGCGGAGGCCCTGCGTCTCGGCTTGGTCGACCGCCTCTCCTCCGGCGATCTGCGCCAGGATGCGATAGAGCTTGCGCGGGAACTGATCGGTCAGCCGCTACGCCGCACCGGGGAGCGACCTGTGGCGCCGATGGATGCCGAAGCTGCATCTGCAAAAGCCGCGGAGATCCGCAGGAAGGCGAGAGGCGCCGAGGCGCCAGGCAAGGCCGCGGAACTCGTGCTGTTGTCCGCAAGCCTTCCGCTCAAGGACGGCATGGCGCGTGAGCGTGAGACATTCCTGGAACTGCGCTCGTCCGAGCAGTCGGCTGCCCTGCGTCACGCCTTCTTCGCCGAGCGGGAGGTGACGCGTCTTCCGGGCCTCGATTCCGTTGAACCTCGCCCGGTTCAGAAGGTCGGGATCGTCGGCGCCGGAACCATGGGCTCCGGCATCGCCATCGCCTTTGCGGATGCGGGTTTCGACGTCAAGGTCGTCGAGACGAGCGAACAGGCGCTTGCCGCCGGGCAGACGCGGATCGCTGATGTCTACGACAAGCAGGTTGGGAGCGGTCGGCTCACGGCGGCTGCGAGGGATGAGCGCCTGCGGACCATTGGGTATGCGCTTGGAACGAGCTCCCTGTCGGATCGGGATCTCGTCATCGAAGCGGTGTTCGAGGATCTGGAGGTCAAGCGGTCGCTGTTCCGCGATCTCGACGGGATTCTTCCGCCTGGAACAATCCTGGCAACGAATACCAGTTACCTTGACATATCACTGATCGCATCTGTCACTTCGCGGCCGGCCGACGTGGTGGGACTGCATTTCTTCAGCCCGGCCAACGTGATGAAGCTCCTCGAGATCGTGCGGACCGACAAAACGACCGCCGATGTCGTTGCAACGGGCCTTAGTCTTGCCAAGCGCCTGCGCAAGATCCCGGTCGTCTGCCGTGTCTGCGACGGCTTCGTGGGGAACCGCATCCTGTCGCGCTATCGCCTGCAGGCGGAGTATCTGCTCGAGGAAGGCGCCCTGCCGCACGAGATCGACGCTGCCCTGGAGGCGTTCGGCTTCCCGATGGGACCCTTCGCCGTATCGGATCTCGCCGGCCTCGATATCGCCTGGGCGCGCCGCAAGCGCTTGGCGCCGACCCGCGACCCGCGCGAGCGCTATGTCGACATTGCCGACCGGCTTTGCGAGGCGGGCCGTTTCGGGCGCAAGACCGGCGCGGGCTGGTATCGTTACGAGGGCGGTAAGCGGGAGGTCGATCCCTTCGTCACAACCCTCGTCGAGGAGTCGTCGCAGCGGCGGGGGCTGACGCGGCGCCGAATCCCGGCGGACGAGATCCAGTCCCGCATTCGGGCCGCCATCGTCAACGAAGCCTGCAAGATCCTCGACGAGCGCATCGTCGAGCGTCCGCTCGATGTCGATGTGGTGATGATGCACGGCTATGGCTATCCGGCCTGGCGCGGCGGTCCCCTGTTCGAAGCGGATCGTGTGGGGCTGCAGCCGATCCTCGCGCAGGTGAAGGAGCGTGCCGACCAGGATGGGCCCGGCTGGGAACCGGCCGACGGCCTTGTCGGCTGCGCCGCTTCGGGAGCGAAGTTCTATCCGTAGGCGCAGTCCCGCGATCGGGATCGCAAAACAAGAAGCGGGGGATGATTCATGTTCGATCGAGCGACCGCCGAGCGGATGCTGACCGATGTCTTTGCGCCGTGGGTGCAGGACCTCGACCTCTCCGTCGCGAGCCTCGACAAGGAGGGCGCGACCTTACGCATGCGGTTCTCGGAGAATCTCTGCCGCGACAACGGCGTGATCTGCGGGCAGGCTCTCATGAGCCTGGCCGATACCGCGATGGTCTTCGCGGTCTCCTCCGCCGGCGGCGCCTACCGGCCGATGACGACCGTGGATCAGACCATGCATTTCCTTCGCCCTGCCGCCAATGCCGATGTGCTGGCAGACGCGAAGGTCGTCCGCCTCGGACGTACCATGGCATTCGGGAGCGTCACGCTCACGACCGATGGCGACACGCGGCCCGTGGCGATGGCGCAGCTCGCCTATGCGCTATTGCCCGAGAGCAGATAGAAGAGCCTGCTGTCCTCGGAGATTGGCTCGTCTTCAGCTCCCCAAGCCATCTGGATCACCGGCCTTGTGCCGGTGATCCAGATGGCTTGAAGCGCCGCGGCTTTCCCGTCGGGATGGCCGGGACAAGCCCGGCCATGACGCCATGGGAAGTGCATGATGAACCAGCCTCTCAGGATGAGGGCTGTGGTCTGTGAGCCAAACGCCTAGAACGGCAGCGCCACGCTGGTCTTGATCTCCTTGAGGATCACGTTGGTGCGGACATAGCGGATGCCGGGCAGGCGAAACATGAACTCGTCCAGAAATTCGTTGTAGGCCTTCATGTCGCACACCACGACGCGCAGGTGATAATCGGCGTCTCCCGTGGTCGCGAAGCACTCCATGACCTCGGCGCGCTCTGTTACACGTGAAACAAATTCGTCGACGAATTTCGCATCGTGCCGCTCCAGCGACACATGCAGGACGGCCGAGGTGGCAAACCCCGCCTTTTCCCGGTCCACCAGCGCCGAATAGCCCACGATCACGCCGGATTCCTCGAGCGCACGAACACGCCGCCAGCAGGCCGAGGTGGACATGCCCACATCCTCGGCCAGCTGCTGGTTCGTCGTGCGGCCCTCCTTCTGCAGCTGCGCCAGAATGTGCTCGTCCTGCTTCTCGATCATGGCGCCCTTCGCTGCTGGTAGACCCTACCACTTATAGGGCTATTGCATGCTTTTCTACCACATGCGCCGATCAGGAGAAATGAATAGGAAACACCTACCAGCCGTTCGGGATTATCCTTGAACAGCCAGCAAACGGCGTCTCTCGTTTCGGGATCAAGCCTATGAACCGCGCTCCGTCACTCGATGCCTACCAGCTTGCCGACCGCTACGCCCGGGAAACCGGCAGGGTCTTCCTGACCGGCACGCAGGCCATCGTCCGCATCGTGCTCGACCAGGCCACGCGGGACAAAGCCGCGGGCCTCGATACGGCGGGCTTCGTGTCCGGCTATCGCGGCTCGCCGCTCGGCGGCGTCGATCTCGAACTCTGGCGCGTGAAGGAACAGCTGAAGGCGCACCGGATCGAGTTCCTGCCCGCCGTCAACGAGGACCTTGCGGCCACGGCCGTCCTCGGCTCGCAGCAGGTCGAGACCAATCCCGACCGGCAGGTCCAGGGCGTCTTCGGTCTCTGGTACGGCAAGGGCCCCGGCGTCGACCGCTCGGGTGACGCCCTCAAGCACGGCAACGCCTATGGCTCGTCGCCGCATGGCGGCGTGCTGGTGATCGCGGGCGACGACCATGGCTGCGTATCCTCGTCGATGCCGCATCAATCGGACGTCGCCTTCATGAGCTGGTTCATGCCGACGCTCCATCCGGCCAGCGTCAGCGAATACCTCGCATTCGGCGAATACGGCTATGCGCTGAGCCGCTTCTCCGGCATGTGGGTCGGCTTCAAGGCGGTGTCGGAGATCGTCGAGTCCGGCGTCTCCGTCGAGCTGCGCCCTCCCCGCCAGTTCCGGGAGCCCGATTTCACGCCGCCGCCCGGCGGCCTGCATTATCGCTGGCCGGATCTGCCGGGACCTCAGATCGAGGAGCGCGTGGAGGCGAAGAAGCATGCGGTCTATGCCTTCGCCAAGGCCAACCCGATCGACCGCCGCCTCTATGACCTCCCGAACGCCTCCTACGGCATCGTCACCGCCGGCAAGGCCCATCTCGACCTCATGGAAGCCTTGCGGCTGATCGGCCTCGACGAGGCCGCCTGCCGCACGCATGGCATCGACATCTACAAGGTCGGCATGGTGTGGCCGCTCGCCCTGCACGACGCCATGGAGTTCGTGAAGGGCAAGCGCGAGATCCTCGTGATCGAGGAAAAGCGCGGCATCATCGAAAGCCAGTTCAAGGAATACTTTTACGATTATCCAGGCTCGAAGCCCGAGCGGATGGTCGGCAAGCACGACGAAACCGGCGAACGGCTCATCCCCTGGACGGGCGAGTTGACACCGCGTTTCCTCGCGGGCGTTCTGGCGAAGCGCCTCGATCCGATTTTTCCCGATCTCGATCTCAACCGTCGCGCATCATCACTGTCGCCGGAGCCCGAGCGCGTCATTGCCGTGCCGGGTGCAACGCGCACGCCTTACTTCTGCTCCGGCTGTCCGCACAACACCTCGACCAAGGTGCCCGAAGGATCGAAGGCGCTCGCCGGCATCGGCTGCCACTTCATGGCAAGCTGGATGGACCGGGAGACCTCGTCCCTCATCCAGATGGGCGGCGAAGGCGTCAACTGGGCGGCGTCTTCGAGGTTCACCGGCCAAGGCCACATCTTCCAGAACCTCGGCGAAGGCACTTATTATCATTCAGGCTCGATGGCGATCCGGCAGGCCATCGCGGCGGGCGCCAACATCACCTACAAGATCCTGTTCAACGACGCGGTCGCCATGACGGGCGGCCAGCCTGTCGACGGACCGGTGAGCGTCTATGCCATCGCCCACAGCGTCCGCGCCGAAGGCGTGTCGCGCATCGCGCTGGTGTCGGACGATCCGGACAAGTTCATCCCGGCCGACCTGCCCAAAGGCGTGACGATCCATCCGCGCGAGGATCTCGACGGCGTGCAGAAGGAGCTGCGCGACATCCCCGGCGTCACGGTGCTGATCTACGAGCAGACCTGCGCCACGGAAAAGCGCCGCCGCCGCAAGCGTGGGCAGATGGAAGACCCGAAGCGCTTTGCCACGATCAACGACCTCGTCTGCGAAGGCTGCGGCGATTGCTCGGTGGCCTCGAACTGCCTGAGCGTCGAGCCGAAGGAGACGGCTTTCGGCCGCAAGCGCAAGATCAACCTCTCCACCTGCAACAAGGACTTTTCCTGCCTGGAAGGCTTCTGCCCCAGCTTCGTCACCGTTGAGGGAGCCACACGCAAGGCCAAGACCACGACGGGCTTCGACGCCGCCGCACGGGCCGCGACGCTGCCGCCCCCTGCACTTCCCGCTCTCGAAAAGCCGTTCGATCTGCTGGTGACCGGCGTCGGCGGCACGGGCGTCGTCACCATCGGGGCGCTCATCAGCATGGCGGCGCATCTGGAAGGACGCGGCGTGTCGGTGCTGGACTTCACGGGCTTCGCGCAGAAATTCGGGCCCGTCCTGAGCTACGTCCGGCTTGCGGCCAATCCCGAAGCCCTCCACCAGGTCCGTATCGATCAGGGCGCCGCCGATGCGCTGATCGGCTGCGATCTGGTCGTCAGCTCCTCGCCCAAGGCGTCAGGGACCTATCGCAACGGCACGCGGGCCGTGATCAACACGGCGGAAATGCCGACCGGCGATGTGGTGCGCTTCCGCGATGCGGATCTCGCCGGCCGGACGCGCCTGCGGGCCATCGAGCGGGTGATCGGCGCCGGAAACATGGCGACGATCAACGCCAATGCGCTCGCCGATTCGCTGCTCGGCGACACCGTCTATGCCAATGTGATGATGCTCGGCTTCGCATGGCAGCAGGGGCTGGTGCCGGTTTCGTTCGAGGCGCTGTCGCGCGCCATCGAACGCAACGGCGTGACCGTCGAGCGCAACAGGCAGGCCTTCGCCTGGGGCCGCCTCTTGAGCGCCGATCCCGATATCGTGCGCCAGGTTGCCGGCGACACGCCGGAAGAGGTCGAGACGCTCGACCAGGTGATCGCGCGCCGGGCCGCGTTCCTGACCTCGTACCAGAATGCCGCCTATGCGGCCCGTTTCGAGGCCATGGTGACGCGGGTGCGCGAGGCCGAAGGCGCTCTCGGTTCCGAGACGCTCACCGACGCAGTGGCGCGCTCGCTGTTCAAGCTCATGGCCTACAAGGACGAGTACGAGGTCGCGCGCCTTCACATGGAGACGGGCTTCCTCGACGAGTTGCGGCAGCAATTCGAGGGCGACTTCACGGTGCATTATCATCTGGCACCGCCGCTCCTCCCGTCGAAGCTCGATGCGCGGGGCCGCCCCCGCAAGCGCAGCTTCGGTCCCTGGATCCAGACGCCGATGTCCGTTCTCGCCAAGCTGAAGGTGTTGCGCGGCACCCCCTTCGACCTCTTCGGCTACACGGCCGAGCGGCGCACGGAGCGCGCCCTGATCGACTGGTACGAGGGCCAGGTCGACAGGATCCTGGCAAACCTCGACCCACAGCGCCTTGCCGATCTTCTGGCCATCGCCAAGGCTCCGATGGACATCCGCGGCTACGGTCCGGTCAAGGAAGCCGCCATCCATCAGGTGCGGTCGAATGTCGAGCGCCTGTGGGAACGTCTCGCTACGGAACCCGCGGTCATCGACACCCGTGCGCGGCAGCAGCTTACCGCTTGAGGATTGATCCTCGACGTCATCACCGGCCTCGTACCGGTGATCTCGTTTCGAGAGGCATTGCGCTCTTCACATCGGGATGGCCGGGACGAGCCCGGCCATGACGGGAGCGGTACTGGTGCGACGGGATCATGGACATCGCTGGAAGAGCCGCGGCCTTTCGCTCACCTCCTCCACGTCATCACCGGCCTCGTGCCGGTTATCCCGATGGATTGAAGCGCCGCACCTCACCGGACCGGGACGGCCGGCCAGGACGGCGAGGAAAACGCTTGATGAACCTGCCCTAGGAATCCTGGGACACGCTGCTTTGCGGCGGCGTCGCCATCGCTTTCTGCAGGGCCGCCACCAGATCGTCCGGGAGAATGGGCTTATGGAGGAAGGCGGCATTGGGCGGCAGGTCGCCGGGGCCGGGCCCGGTTTTGCCGGAGATCACGAGCACTCCCACCTCGGGCCAGCCCTGCCGGACCAGCCGGGCGAATTCGAAGCCGTCGATGGAGCCCGGCATGTCCACGTCCGTGAGGACGACGGAGATGTCCGGCCGGCTCTTCAGCACCTCGAACGCTTCGTCGGCATCCTGGGCCTCGACGACCCAGAACTCGGCCTCTCGCAGAATATCGACCTGCGTCAGACGAACGAGCGGCTCGTCTTCGACCAGGAGAACGACAGGGTGTTTCACAACTCTGCGATGCGGTTTCATGCTCCAGGAAACGGGCCCGATCCGATCCAGTTCCCTCCGGTCGCACAGGCGCAGGCTTTTCAAACGCGCTGAAGCAGGGCAGGAATTTCGTCAGGCGCGTCTGGCTTTCGCCGTGAGCTGCCTGATCCGATCGATGACGTCCTGTGACGGATAAGGCTTCTTCAACAAGGGACCGGCCTCGCAGAGGGTCGCGGCGATATCCGCCGACCGCTCCGCCCCGGAGGTGAGAATCACCTGCGTTCCCGGCATGTTGGCGCGGATCCAGCGCGCCAGTCCGAAGCCATCCATGCTCCCGGACATCTCGACATCGCTGAACACCACATCGACGGACACCTCGGGCGACTGAAGGATCACCACCGCCTCTTCCGCGCTGACGGCCTCGTGGACCCGATAGCCGCACTCGCGCAGGTAATCCGCGATGACGAGACGGATCAGGACCTCGTCCTCGACGACGAGAACGGTCTGAAGAGAAGAATCGGCGTCAGCCGTGATATTTGTCGATAACGTGCTCACTTTCTGCTAACCGCCGAGCTTTTGTCTTGGTTCCACCCGCCCTGCCTCACGGGGGTTCCGGCCAGTTGAGGCTGCTGATGACGAGGTCGACGACCTGGGACGCGCGATACGGCTTGCGAATGAGCAGGCCGAGGTCACCGAGGTCCAAGTCGCCCGACCCGTCCCCATCCGCAGAAGCGACGATGATCCTCATGGGCTTCTGCTGGGCGCCGACGCGACGCGCCGTCTCCACTCCGCTCCCGGATCCCTGCGGGTCGAGGGCCATAAAGAGGAGGTCGACCCGGACGGCCCCGAGCACCGTCATGGCCTCCCCGGCGGACCCGGCCTCCAGGACCTTGAATCCCGAGTCGCGCAATTCGTCGCTGACAAGGCACCGGACCCGGACATCGTCTTCGACAACTAGGATGGTGGGAGGTGTCCGGCGTGGAAGAACCGTGACGGATGCAGCGCTCATTCTTGCCCCTGACGCGATACACTGGCGCATCGTGCGGAAAAGTGGACCCGGTTTTCCGCTCTGGACGATGCGCCGCTTGAGGAATTGAGCATCGGACCGATGCTTCAGGCGGACAACGTCCTTCTGCCTCAACGGTTCTCCCGGCGTTCGGTCGGGTTCTTCCTTCAATCTGCTGGTCTCAATCGACGGAACAGTCTATCAATGGCCACGTTTCACTTTTGCACTCTCCCGATGTCGCGTTGGTCCCTTGTCTGATCCGAAGCCCTTAGGCGTCATTCTCCTGGTGGAAGACGAACCGTTGGTGCGGCTGGTTGTGGCCGACATTCTCATGGACGCGCAGTTCCGCGTGATCGAGGCGGCGGACGCGGAGGAGGCCCTGAGGGTTCTGAAGGCCGAGGTCGACGTGGACGTGGTCCTCTCGGATGTCGAGATGCCGCCCGGCATGAATGGCTATGACCTGGCCCGACGGATCCACGAGAATTGGCCCTCGATGGGAATCCTCGTCGCCTCGGGCCGCGGAGTGGCCGCGAGCCGATGATTTGCCCCCGGGAGCGGTCTTCCTTGGCAAGCCCTACTCCCACGCGACCCTGGTGTCCCATGTCCTGGCCGCCACTGAAAAGGCCCAGGCCGCCCGCGCCCTCGCCAAGCCGCAGGGAGGAACCGACGGGACCGCCGATGGCGCGGCTGCGCCCATTCCGAAGACCGCCTGATCGGCCTCATGACATTCGGGCGCAGCTCATGAGAACTGCGCCCGATGATCGTTCGAGAATGCGATCCGCCCTTCGTTTTTAGGCGGCCCGCACTCCCTGGAGGAAGCCTTCGACTTCCTTGCTCAGCGCATTCGAGTTGGACGCCAGTTCGCCGGCCGCGGCGAGCACCTGAGACGCGGCCGAACCCGCATGGGTGGCAGCACCCTGGACCTGGACGATGCTCTCGCTCACGTCCTGCGTGCCCCTTGCCGCCTCGCTTACATTGCGCGCGATCTCCTGCGTGGCGGCCTGCTGCTCTTCGACGGCCGCGGCGACGCTGGTGGCGATCTGGTGCACCTCTTCGATGGTGAGACCGATGTCGCGGATGGCGTCGACCGCACCCTTCGTCGATTGCTGGATCTGATGGACATGGGAGCTGATGTCCTCGGTCGCCCGCGAGGTCTGGTTCGCGAGCTCCTTCACCTCGGCGGCCACCACGGCGAAGCCCTTGCCGGCCTCGCCGGCGCGCGCCGCCTCGATGGTGGCGTTGAGCGCGAGAAGGTTGGTCTGGCTCGCGATCGTGTTGATCAGGGCGACGACCTCGCCGATCTTCTGCGCGCCGTCCGCCAGCGTTTCTACGAGTTCGTTGGTCTTGCGCGCATTCTGCACGGCTTTCGCCGCCGCAACCGATGTCTGCGACACCTGCGAGCCGATCTCGTTGGAGGAAGCCGCCAGCTGCTCCGCCGCAGCCGCGACGGCCTGCACGTTGCTGGACGTTTCCTCGGCCGCTGCCGCCACCGAGTTCGATTGCTGGTTGGTCTGCTGAGCCGTCGATGCCATCGAGCGGGCCGTCGCTTCCATCTGCTGGGCGGCGACGGAGAGATGCTGGACCAAACCGCCGACGCTGCCTTCGAAATTTTGGGCGAGCGCCATCATCTCGATCCTGCGCCGCTCGCCTGCCTGCTTCTCGGCTTCGGCCTGGGCATGCCGAAGGTCCGCCGCTTCCTGCATGGCACCGGCGAACACCTGCGTCGCCTTCCAGATATCGCCGATCTCGTCCTTGCCGGCCTTGGTCTGCGGCAGGTTGTAGTCGCCCGAGGCGAGCTTCTGGATGGCATCGGTCACGCGCTTAAGCGGCTGCGCGATCTGTCGATGGCCGACGAGCCAGCCGATCAGGAGCGCAATGAGGGTGCCCGCCAGCGCAATCGAGATGAGCAGCATCAGCCACTGGTCGTAGAGTTCGGTCGCACGACGCTCGACGGCTGCGATCTCTTCACTGCCCCGCTTGGTCAAGGCGTCGATGCTGACCTGGAAGGCTTTCCGGTTGGCGCGGTTGGCGTCGTTGTTGCCCTGCGCATTGGCGGCCGCGGGCGAGACATCGGCGCCGAGCCTCACGGTCTCGGAGCGGAACTTCTTGAACTCTCCCGCATCTGTCACGACTGCATTGAACAGGGCCTTGCTGTCGCTTGGAACGATCGGCTCCCACTCCTTCAGGAGAGTGTCCATGTCCTTGAGTGTCGCGAGAAGCCCGTCACCGAACTTGCGTGCTTCGGTCGTATCCTTCGATGCGTAGATGCCTCTGGCTTCCATGACGACATGGGTGACCAGGCGATTGAGGCGCTCGCCATAAAGAGCACGGGTGGCCGCGAGCCTCACGTCGTCGACAGCTTGGTTATACGTTTGCAGCGTGCTGATGCCGACGGCAGCCGTCATGAGAGCAACAAAGCTCAACGCCGCGACGAGCGCGAAAATCTTCGTTCTAATGATCTTCACTAAAGACCTGCAACGGAGAGACCTGCGTGCCGGAAGAAGCTGGTGATGAGCTCAGGCCGTTGCTGCAGGCGGCCGAACTCGCGGCGGGCCAGGCGGTGCAAGTCGGCGACTGATCCGGGCAACGCGCTTTCCA
>NZ_VOSK01000489.1 GCF_009296175.1 Microvirga tunisiensis
AGCGGGGAGCAATGCGGGTGACGAGATCGTCCAACTGATCGGCCCAGCGGTGGGCCTCGCTTGCGTCTGTCATGGCGCGACACCTCCGTGTCTAAGACAACGCACAAGCCCCGGCTGTAGTACTAGGGCGAACGCGCCTCATCTCAGGCGGCATCAGCCAGTTCGTCCTCATCCGCCATGGGGCGAGCCGGCGCTGGCCGGGGCTTCGGAGAGCGCGGGCGGGACGGTTGCTTCTTCTTGCCCTTGGCGGGCTTCGCCTTGCCGTTCATGCCTCGCCACCAGCCCTGCCAGCTCCACGCACCGGGGCCCGTCAGGCCGTAGAAAAGCAGACCGGCCAGAACCCCGAGATGAGACAGAAATACCACCTGCTCGGCCTGGCGGTTCAGGCCGCCATAGTCCCAGAAGCGATGCAGGGTGCCTGTCGTCACTACTAGCGCCGCAATGAGAACGGAGGCGCTCAGACGCGGCGCGATCCCGAAAATCAGGGCCAGCGGCCCGAACACCTCGGCCAGAACGATCGCGGTCGCCACCACATCGCCATAGGGCATGCCCTTCAGGGTCAATGCGGCGGCAAGCCCGGAAATGTTCGAGAGGCGCCCGATGGCGACCGGCAGAAAGCAGCCTGCCAGCAGGAGGCGGTTCAGCAGCAGAATTCCATTGACGCCCGCGCTTCTGTCCTCGCCCATGCCTTCGCCCTCCAACTCGTCAGTTCCGGCGGCGCCGGGAATCGGCCGGCCGCCTGACGAGCATTTGAGACAGAGGTTCTTAACCCGTTCTTAGCAGCGGGCCAGGATTCACCGGTCTTCAGAGCCTGAGATTCCTTTCCCGGAGCATGGTCTCCCAGCGCAGGGTGTGGTCCACGATGGTGGCGAGATCGTCATGGCGCGGCTCCCATCCCAGCCTGGAGCGGATGCGGGACGGATCGGCCACGATCGTCGCCGGATCGCCGGCTCGCCGTGGCCCGATCCGCGCGTCCACCGATTTGCCGGAGACCTGTCGAACCGTCTCGATGACCTCGGACACGGAATAGCCGTGCCCGTAGCCGCAGTTCATGACGAGGCTCTCGCCACCCTCATCCAGATGGGTCAGGGCCTGCATGTGGGCCGCGATCAGATCGCTCACATGGATGTAGTCCCGGATGCAGGTGCCGTCCGGCGTCGGATAATCCGTGCCGAAGACTTCCATGTGCGATCGCATGCCGAGCGCCGTCTGGACCGCCACCTTGATCAGATGGGTGGCATTCGCCGTCGACTGGCCGTGGCGCATCAGCGGATCCGCCCCCGCCACGTTGAAGTAGCGCAGGACCACATAGCGCATGTCATGAGCCGCCGCGACATCGCGCAGCATCACCTCCGTCAGCTGCTTCGAGCTGCCGTAAGGTGACAGAGGTCCCAAAGGCGCATCCTCATCGATCGGCTTGTCGGAGGTGTCGCCGTAGACGGCGGCCGTCGACGAGAACACGAACTTCCGGATGCCCCCAGCAACGGCCGCCGCCATGAGGGAGCGGCTCTTGACGGTATTGTTCAGGTAATAGCCGAGCGGATCGGACACGGATTCCGGCACGATGAGCTTCGCGGCGAAATGGGCGATGGCATCGATCCGATGCTGCTGAAGCGTCCGAAGGACCAGCTCGTAATCGCCCACGTCGCCGACGACGAGAGGTACGCCGTCCGGAACCGACCAGCGGAAACCGGTCGACAGATTATCGAACACGACCGGCTTGTGGCCCGCGTCCAGCAGCGCCAGAACCATATGGCCGCCGATATACCCTGCCCCGCCTGTTACGAGAACGTTCATGGGATCTCCTGAAAAACCCTGCTCAACTTTTCGCCATGCTGGCTTTATTGGCTCTGAATTTCTAGATCAGTTTGATCCCAAGGGAAGGCCAGCGGGTCGATTTTGAAAGGATGCAGGATGGATGATCGCAAGGAATACTGGTGGGTTCATCATGACGGCACGGTTCAGCCGGCCGAGGTCGGCTTCGTCGGCGGAATTCCCATGAGCTTCAGGTTCATCGGAACGGCCGGCAGCATTGCCGCCGCATCGGCCGAACTGATCGAGCGCCTGCCTGCGCCTCCGACACCCGTCATCAGGCCTCATGTGCCCCAACCGCCGACCACCCAACCGCAGCGGAGAGGCTCCTGGCTGTGGTTCATCGGCATTCTCCTGCTGATCCTCGTCGCCCAATGCTCGGGACAGCTTTTCGATCTCCTCAAATGATCATACGCCCGCGCAACCTGATCCATTTGGATATTGGGGCATTACCAAAAGGCTTCCTCCCATTCGAGGTAGGCTTATACTTCAACAGCATTACACCTATTCATGACATCTGATTCATTAACTCGGAATTGCCCCACGAGTATAAAATAGATCCATTTCACTTTGCGTAATATGCCTATTTAATTCTGAGTAATCAAGCCGATACCGCAGAGGAAAACGCCCCGATGCTCATGACTTCAAGCGAGACGGAAGCCAATCCCGTCTCGAAGACCCGAATGGGTAACCTGCCCTTGTGGCAGTGTCGCTTTCTCAGATCTGTAGCGACGCGCATCTAAACACCGCCGCCCTGCTGGCGGCCGTCCCAGCAACAATCGGCTTTCGCAATGCGCGCACTGGAGAGGTTCCGGTGACGATGGCGCTCGCGATTGAGCTGACACGCACACATTTGGATTTGCAAGGACATTATCATGATCTTCAATGTCGATACGCCAACCGGCGATGCCACAAAAGATATGGCGGCCATCAATAGCGCTATCGCGGCCGCAAACGCGTATTATAAATCTCATCAATCGGAAGGTCAGGTCACGGTTCAGCTTGCCACCGGAACGTATATGGTGAGCGGTGACCCAACGAACCCTTCCAAGGGTGCAGTTGAGCTCATGTCGGGCGTTGCTCTTGTCGGCGCGGGCACACGCGATTCCACGATCAAGCTAGTTGATAATTTCAATGAAAGAATCAATGGCATCGTGCGGACAGAACTAGAGACCGTCGAGAATGTCTCGATGTCCAATCTCGTCATCGACGGCAATCGCGAAAACAATACTGGACACTAAGCAGGGTTCATCTGCGGCATCAAGGAGGACGGCACCGGCCGCACCCAGTCCGACATCACCATTGATAACGTAGAGGTGATGAATTGCACGGCCTATGGAATTAACCCGCACGAAGTCACACATAACCTAACGATCATGAATTCTGAGTCTCACAACAACGGACTTGATGGCTTCGTGGCGGATGCGGTTGTGGGTGGCCTTTACGAGAACAACATCGCCTACGACAACGATCGACACGGCTTCAACATTCAGAACGAAACGACGAATCTCGTTCTCAAGGATAACGAAGCCTACGGCAACGGCTACCTGTATATGTACCAGGGCGCTCTGGCCGGAGGCGCCGGACTCACCATCCAGCGCGGCAACATTCCTCCCGCGGGCTCGACGGAGATCCCCTGGGTGTCCGACATCGAGATCAGCGGCGGCTCCTATCATGACAACGGCAAGGAAGGCATCCTGGTCAAGCTGTCGGAGCAGATCACCATCACGGACGTCGACATCTACGGCAATGAGCGCCAAGGCGTTAAGATCGAGGGATCGACCGATGTGACGGTTCAGGACAGCCGTATCTCCAACAACTCGCAGGAACTCGACGGTAATACCAAGTCTTGGTGATCAGAACCCGTGTGCCCAGTCGCGCAGGCCGATCGACATGATGGTCCACGGCTGCTCGGTGAGCTTGTTCCACGCCGCGCAGCAGTGATCGAGAATGTCCGTGTAGG
>NZ_VOSK01000490.1 GCF_009296175.1 Microvirga tunisiensis
TGCAGACCTTCCTCGATGCAATCCCGTTAGCGAAGGAGAAGATGATCGCCGCTTGAAAACATCATCGGACAGATGAGCCCGACCAACTCTCGGACGCCAAATGTCAGATCAAGTTCCAGCTACTACAGCTTAAGCTACACTCGCCAGCCTTCATCAACCTTCCCATGCATAAGAACGGCTAAAGGCCAGCGACACCACAGGGCCAACACCGGGAATGGTCATCAGGCGCCGGCAGACGTCATCATCCCGGACGGTCGCCAATACTTTGCGATGCAGGATGGCGAAGCGCTCCTGCAGGCTCTGATGGGCCGCGAGCAGACCGGCCACGAGCTCGCGGATGCGGTCCTCGAACCTGACCTTGCCAATAATCCCGACTTTGAGCCCAAAGTTGCGCAGCAGACCGCGGATATCGTTCTCAATGGCAATGGCTTTTTCCTGCAACACCTTGCAAGCGGTCAGCAGGGCGCGTCGGTTCTGGCTGGCCAGCGTCTTCACATGCACAGGCCGGAACAGGTTGACGCGCATCATCTGAGCAATGCCACGAGCATCGTTGCGGTCGGTCTTGTTCACCTGCGCCTTCAGGAACGCCTTGGCGTGGCGCGTCTCGATGCAAATGACCGGCAGCCCGGCCGCGGCCAGCCCGCTGTAGAGTCACTGCGACAGCACACCGGACGGAGCCCATCCCTGTCCATGCAAAGGGAGCCTGCCATGACCACGTTCAAAGTTGGCTATCTGATCGGCAGCCTTGCCAAGGAGTCCATCAACCGCAAGCTCGCCACGGCACTGACGCGCGTTGCCCCGGAGCACCTCACGTTCACCGAGATCCCGATCAAGGACCTGCCGCTCTACAGCTACGACTATGATGCCGATTACGCGCCGGTTGCCCGCGCATTCAAGGGCGCCATCGCGGCCGTCGACGCGGTCCTGTTCGTCACGCCCGAGTACAACCGCTCGATTCCCGGCGCGCTCAAGGACGCCATCGATTGGGCCAGCCGACCGTACGGGAAGAACTCCTTCACCCGCAAGCCCACGGCGGTGATCGGCACTTCGCCCGGTGCCATCGGCACCGCCGTGGGGCAGCAACACCTGCGCAGCGTGCTCGGCTTCTGCAACTCGCCGCAGATGAACGCACCGGAGGCCTACATCCAGTTCAAGCCCGGGCTGATCACCGATGAGGGCGAGGTCACCAACGAATCCACGGCCGAATTCTTGAAGACCTACATGGCGGAGTTTCATCAGTTCATCGTAAGGCTCTACACCGCCCTGCCCCGTGACGCATAGGACGCTCCGAGCGCCGGCAGGCGTCAACCCCGTAAGATCCCCTTTGCCAAGGCGTGCCAGCCTATGGAGTCGAGCCGCAAGAAGATCGTCATCACCCAATCTGGTCGATGACAATCTTCCGGATTTCCTCACGGGTCAGCGGGTTCGGTTGGGGTGTCCACACTGGCACCGCAGCCCCTTTGATTCAGTCGGCTCGTGCTCCTTCGGCTTCTTGGTTATGACGATTTTGCTTTCAGCTTTCATTTCATTTTCCTTGACTGATTTCGAAGTGCTTTTATTGCGGGCGTCAGGCGCTGAGGGCGGCCATCCGCTCGGGCTGGAAATGCACCCGTAGCACCGTCAATCCACGCCATCCGCCCTTTGGGCTCTGCCACTCTATTGACTGTCCTTCCGACAGGCCGATGACGGCCGCACCGATGTGTGTCAGGACCGAAACTCGTCCCGCATCCAGATCCTCCTCATCCGGATAGACAACGGTGATGCGGCGAGTCTGGCCAGTTACGTCATCCTGGTACTCGACTTTCGAATGCATCGTCACAACATCCGGACGGATCGCATCGGGGGCTACGACGTCTGCCCGCCCGAGTTCGTCCGCCAGCATTGCGGCGACCGCGTCGTGATGGCTGTGAACGCCAGCCGTCGCGATCCAGGACAATCGATCAAAATTGATCGAAGAGACCGTGATGGGAGGTCGGTTCACTTGCTCCATTATCTTCTCCAAGGTGTCACTCCGCCCCGTCGCGAGAAGGCGACGGATACTTGCTGCTTCGAATTAGGACCGTCCGCAGACCATGACCGAGACAGGGTCACTGGCCGGGAAGGTCTCCATCAGGGCCTCGTCAAGCCGACGGTCGAGATCGTCCCGCGAGTTGTCATGCCCGTCGCTGATGGATCAGGTGTGTTCCGGGTAGACTCCTCGTCATCTGGCAGAAGCCTGAACTGGACATCCTCCACCACGACCTCGTGCCACGGCCCGTTCGGGCTCGTCCGGAATGGCATGCAGTCGCCCACCCGCAGTCCGAGCAGCGCGATCCCCAATGGGGTCGTTACGGACAGTTCGGCGCCCGGCCAGAGAAGGTCCTGCGAATGAACCAGGATGTGCTCCATCGGCTTTCCGCCGCCGTTGAGCCGATACGTGACCTTCGCGTTGGTCGAGACCACGTCGTCCGGCAGTCTGGCGGGATGGCAGAGGGCGGCCCGCCGCAGCTCGGACAGCAGGAACTGGCGACGCGGCCCGCGCCGGTGGGGATCCATGACCGCGAGGGACATGAGACGGTTGTAATCGTCCGTAGCGATGGTGATTTGCGGCAAGTCAATGGCGGTGTTCATCAGATGATCCTCCTGGGCGGCACCGACCCGGGCTCGCGAACCTCGATGCGCCGCGGCAAACAGCGGCGCTGACCCATGAGCGGGTTTGCTGAAGTCAATGTGCGAAAAGTGTCATGACCCCGAACGACGGCGGCGCGAGGCGTCCAGCCTGGTTCGGGGCTCAGCGGCCTGCGAGGAGGCGGCCTCCGCGGAGGAGAATATTGTGCGAAGTAATCATGACAATCTTTATTTAAGTAGTAAAATAAAGAATGCAAGGTCAATTAGAACAATGGAGAGTTACAGGCATCTTATCCTCTCTTGCGGAAACGTATTCGGAAGAAAGCATTTCCAAATCAAGGTTGCGGCGCCGGCCACTTAGCAGCGGATAACTGTCTTGCGTGCAGAGTAAATGAACTTTCATTACCGCAGGCATGCCGACGAATGCTCCCATATTGCCAGGACGGTCGCCCTGTTGGGAGCGAACCGGGAGTGAAGGTGGCTTCGATACCTATTGATCTCTCCGGACAAGGGTGAGGGATCCGCGCCTCGCACGTGCCGTAACCGGGGCAAACAGCGTCGCCGAGCCGTGACTCCGACAGCGTCCTTTTCGTGTCCGACGCGGCAGCCCGTTCGCGCTGGAACGGCTCCATGGAACCAAGGCAGGTCCCCTCGGTCTTTCCCTGCACCGCGTTCGATGCCGTGGAGATGCAATGGAACAGATCGAGCACCTGCTGGAGACGCTCCGGGTTCTCCCTCATGTCGCCGCCCTGGCTTTTGCCTATGCGCTTGCCTTGCCGATCGGCTGGGACCGCGAGCGCAACGAGCGCAGCGCAGGCTTGCGGACGTTCCCTCTCGTGGCGGTCGCAAGCTGCGGCTTCGGACGTTGGTGCATAATTGAGAGGTGGGCCGCATGCACCCCTTAGCCCTGGGGTTCAGACGAGGCGCTGGGATACTGGCATGCCAAGGCTGGTCATGATGTTGATGACCTTGCAGCCGACCGCAGCTTCGGCCTTTTGCATAGACAGAGTCCGGGCGTGGAGGCGGCGACGACGTTGGTGCGTAAATCGGACCGGGGTGTCGTGCCAAGTCAGGGGTAAGGTATAGAGGCGGTCTTCTGAAACCGAGAGCCGCATGCCCTACAAGGTTAATGAAGAGCGCCGCCACAAGATTCCAAA
>NZ_VOSK01000491.1 GCF_009296175.1 Microvirga tunisiensis
GGTGTTCAAGCTGGTGATGGCGGCCGCAAGAAGCTGGCGGAGGTTGATGGGCGAAAACCAGTTGCCCAAGGTGATCGCCGGTGTCAGGTTTAAGGACGGCACCGAGATCATTCCGATGCCGACAAACAGCGCCGCCTGATCGGCCCCATCACCTAAATTCCGTCATAGCTCTCTCGAGACGCTGCTCAAGGGCTTCAATCAGGCTTACAACAGGAGACGTCAGCGCGTGCTGAAGGGGCGAGCACCGGATGAGGTGGTGCGCAGCCGCCTGGCCGCCGAGCCGAAGCTGGCCAACCGCCGCTACAAGCCGCCCGATGCAGACGCGTTGCCGCCCGCCCTCCAGGTCATCGCTGCCGCCAAGGAGGTCTCGCATCCAGACACTGGCGAGGCGGTAAAACCATGGTGTTGCGACGGCCGCTTGAATCTGCCCAATACGTGTCGATTAAGTATACCGAGCGCCTCGCTGAGGCGGGGATTGAGCCATCTGTCGGCAGTGTCGGGGATTCGTACGCCAATGCTCTGGCGGAAACTGTCATCGGCCTCTTCAAGGCTGAGGTGATCCATCGGCGTGGTCCGTGGCGTTCCTTCGAGGCGGTTGAGTTCGCCACCCTTGAATGGGTCGATTGGTACAACAATCGGCGCCTGCTCGAGTCCATCGGCAACATCCCGCCGGCCGAGGCGGAAGCCGCCTACCACGCCCAGCTTGAGGTCAGGCCGATGGCCGCGTAAAATCCAAGCCAATCCGCCTCCGGAAAATTCGGCGCGGTTCAAGTCGTCTGTGGGCTCTTGGTCTTGGTCCGGGATGATCCACATCCTCGACCACCAGATAGAGTTCGTATTCATGGTGCTCGGGATTGCCGCAGGACTCGGTGCCCCGATCAGTGAGCACGCGACACAGCTTCACCTCGTGGGCATCGAAGAAGGGCAGGACACGGTCATTGAGCAGGTCGGCGGCCGTGATCGGCGTCTTGCGATCATGCAGCTTGGCGAACGCCACGTTGGTGTAGGTGTCGAGGAAGGTCTGCTGATAGATGCGTCCGACGCCTTTCATGGTGCCGACGTAGAACGTGTCTTGCGCTCCACAATAGCCAGGGCACTCGCTCTCGAACTCGCCGTGGCAGTCTCTGGGTATATCACCTCACCTCATTGCGGCGATTGGCTTGCTGCAACTGGAGCATGCCGAGCTGTGTCAGCGCCTGGAGCAGGAACTCAAGGACAACCCGGCTGTGGCGCTGGCGTCAAACGATGGCGCGGCGTTTGTCTCCCTCGAGAAACACCGTGACATCGACGAGTACATCGCCTCCCCCGACACATTGCGCGACCATGTCGCTGGTCAGATCAGCCTCAGTGCATTCACACCGCAGGAGCAGCTGAGTACCGGCGAGCTTGCCGCTCATCTGGACAACACTGGGCATCTTCAGGTTAACCTTTCGAAGCTGGCCGAGCGCTTCAATGTCCCGGAGGCTGATGTGGAACGGGTTCTCGCAAGCGTGCAGTGCTTTCACGCCTCGCACAGGCAACAAGCGGGGTTGAAAAGGGAGCACGATCAGCGAGAGCCGGCTGGCATAGAACATGCTTCTTCACAATTGCAAACGGAGGAAATCCATGCCTCCATCAGTTGACAGCACAGTACCCCAAGCCCATGCGGATGGTGTGCTGCGTGTGAATTGTCTAGCCCCGCCAATCAAAGTGGAGAGCTGGGTGCGTGGTCCGCCTCTTACGAGCTTCCGGCCCGGGACACGGTACGTCATCGTATTCTGGGCGATTTCTAGCATATATTGTGTGGAGGCAATGCCCCATCTGGTACAGTTGCAAGAGAAATATAAAGACAGCGGCCTTGAGGTCGTCGGAGTCGCAGCCTCCGAACGAGCTCCCACAGTGGACGAGGACCGAACCACGTTGCACGCGCGGCTGGCCGACAAGCTCCCAAATCTGAACTTTCGGATCGCGTTGGATTACACAGGCGAAATGAACAAGCTTTGGATGGATGCCAGTGCTTCTTTCTGGATTCCGAGCTCGTTCATCGTCAGCCCGGACGGCCGCATCGGTCCCGCTATGAAGGCTGAGGATTAGGCGACCGCGCTCGCGGCCGTCGCAGAAGGCATCGCCGCGAGGCCAGACGATCCCAACTTCTGCGAGCGTCATGCGGCTCTGTTGCTCCACAAAATGCGCGACAGGCAGGCCGGCTTGCCGGTGATGCGCCAATTGGCTCGCGATACGATCGGTAAAAAGGACTAGGATTGGATGGCGATGGAACTGCTCTTCGATCCCGCGAAAGACTACAACCACATCCCGCAGGCCGAGCACATCCTGGTGCTGAATCCGCCGCACGGCAACGGCCGTAAATTCCAGTCTTATGCGGCGGGTGGCTCAGTTTTACGACGAGAGCGGCAACAAGGACCGCGCGATCGCGTTGGTCGAGCACGCCCTGCAATCGCTCGTACCGGAGCCGATGCAGGACAAATTTCAACAGTACTGCATGCCACGGTTGCTCCAGGCCGTCGCTACCTACAAGGGTGAGAAGGCTTTTTGCGGGGGTTCGCAAGACGAGGCTGCGGGAACTTGCAAGGCGCAGCCGCCGAAGGAGGAACCATGAAAGAGGCATGAGACTCGGACTTTGGTGACTGGCCGTTCGTCCATGTCTCTGGCGTGGCGGTCGCAGGTAGGATCCATGCAGCACATGCTGGATCGTTTGCAGCAGGTTGGAGGTTCGAACCTTCCGGTGACCTCCGGCTGGAGCGCAACGAAAGCGACGCTCGCGGTCAACTCGCGCCGCAATCCGACACTCCATAAGAGTCTCGCGTTGTGCAAGATCAGGCTACGACTACCTCCTGATCGGTGACAAGAAAATATTGGTTGTTGCGTTGGGATCAACGCAATGCTCACTCATGACAAGATCTAGCAGGCCATTGATCTGGTGGCACACCAAGACGGACTATCCTCCTCTGGCCTCGCGCTGAAGGCCTGCTTGGATGGAACCACCTTCAGCCGATCGAAGCGGTCAGTCCGTGGCTCTGGGCGGCGTTGGCCCTCCATGCGGACACTGGCAAAAATGCTCGAGGCCGCCGACATGGATCTGGCTGCCTTTGGGACGTTGGTCAACTCCATCCCCGACGAGCCCGATCCGAAGCCCGAGGAAGCGCGCACACAGGGTCCCAAACTCATCCAAGGCTTAAGCTTGAACCGAGGAGGCGCATCAGTGAGGCGATCGATGATCTGACCAAGCGAGCGCCGTCGGGCTCATGCGGCGCGACCTTCCGTTGGCGCAGCATGAGCTCCTCCCCTCGCTCCTCTTCCTGATCGAGGAGCAGAATGATATGGACCAGCCCAATTAGAACGGAGGTGACGATGCACGACAACCGGCTCCCGTGCTATTCCGTCAAGGTGGAGATCCCGAATGAAGTCGGCCGGCCAGCGGCGACTTACTATCTGGTCCGGGCGGACTCTCAAACAGCAGCGATCAAGGCGGTCGAGCAGGTTTTGCCTGGCGCGTGGGCAGCGGTTGAAGCCACGTTGAGCCTTGTTCGGCGAGAAACCGTAGAGGCGCTGGATCTACACCCTGGCATGCCGCGCCAGATCTGAGGCTACAGCGATGGCATCCACCCTCAGGGTGCCGATGCCTTTGGTGCCAATCAGCTCCTCGGCGGCGTCCTGAATGCGATCACGGAGGGTCAAGGATGCCGAGTTGCGATGCGCTATCATCGTCCGCGTCCAACACGGCCGGATCCCGAAAAGGGGCTGCTGG
>NZ_VOSK01000492.1 GCF_009296175.1 Microvirga tunisiensis
CCATTCACCGAAGCCGTACAATGGCCGGCCTTTCACAATACTGATCCAGCAAGCATCTGGATGCGGGAGATGCTGTTGCAGGAGGCGTCCCTCATGACTTCCCCATGTGAGCCCATTGGACATCTCAGGCGCTCCCATACCGCCTCCGCATGATTGCCACTCCGCTTGGCCTTGCGACGGAAGGCTATCTTCCCTTCGGCATCGAAGCTGATAAGGATTGAGGCAAAATAGCGTGGCAATCGACACAAGCGTGCTTTAACTATTACGAGCGCTGACGCCAACACATCATCGCAGCCCTTCCACGATGTGCAAGTTCAAGAAGCTTTCGAACACTCGCGATCCTCTCGATAATCGGCCGAGCTTATCCCATGGCGTTTCAGCTTATCGTAAAAGGTCTTACGGGGAATTCTAAGTTTTTCGATTACTTGTTGCACATCGCCGCAATGTTCCTGCAAGGCCTCCCGAATTACAGTTGCTTCGTAACGGCGCACCTTTTCAGCAAGACTTTGGCTTGGCGCAGCCCCGCTTTTTCCAGTCGATACAACCAAGGTTTCCAATGCCGGTTCGAGCCCCAGGGCGACCCGGTCGGCGAAATGAACGAGTTCGCGAACATTGCCGGGCCAATTGTGGCCCATGAGATGGTCGCGCACGGCCGCGGTCATCTCCTGCTCCGGCTGGCCGAAGCGTTTGGACGCGCGCTCCAGAAAATGGCCGAAAAGCGCCGGAATATCTTCGTGGCGCTCGCGAAGCGGTGGGATGCGTAACTTCACTACGTTCAGCCGGAAATAGAGGTCTTCCCGGAAATCCCTGCGGGTCGCTGGATCGGCGAGATCGACCTTCGTCGCAGCGACGACACGAAGGTCGATGCTTCGAGTTTCGTTGGTGCCGAGCGGCGTGATCTGCCGGGTTTCGAGCACCCTGAGCAGCTTCACCTGAAGCGGGGGCGACATAGACTCGATTTCATCGAGGAAGAGCGTCCCACCGTTCGAATGCTCGATTCGCCCGATCCGGCGTCTCTGCGCTCCCGTGAAGGCGCCTGCCTCATGTCCGAAAAGCTCGCTCTCGATGATACTTTCCGGTAGCGCGCCGCAATTCAGTGCGACAAAGGGCTTCGTGCGCCGCTTGCTCCACCGGTGCAGCAGCTCGGCGACCACCTCCTTGCCGGTGCCTGTTTCGCCTTCCACGAGAACGTCCACATTGGTATCGGCGATTTGGCGGAGCGTTTTGCGCAGCCGCTTCATGGCCGGCGCCTCGCCGATGAGCGGCATATCGCCAGCAGATCGGGCGGCCGCGTCCTTTAGACGCCTGTTTTCCAGAACCAGGTGCCGTTTCTCCGAAGCACGATGCAGCGTCTCAAGAAGCCGCTCCGTCGCATATGGCTTCGAGATGAAATCGTAGGCGCCGTCTTTGATGGCCGCAACGGCCAACTCGACATCGCCATGCCCGGTGATGAGGACCACTGGAATATCCGGGTCGATCGCCTTCACCCGCTCGAAGAGCTGGAGTCCGTTCATTCCGGGCATGCGAATGTCGCTCACTACAGGACCCTCGAAATCCTTATCTATCCTGGCGAGCGCGGTCTCAGCCGAGCGGAAGAGGATCGGAAAGAAGCAGGCAAGCTCCAGCATCTGCTTGGCTGCCCGTAGCAGATCCTCGTCATCGTCCACAAAAATAACTGGTCCTTTTTCAGCACTCATGCCGCACGCCTCAGTTCGACCGTGAAGGAAGCTCCTTTCTCATGGTTCGTATCAAGCCGCAATGAGCCGCCGAGCTCCCGTGCGATCTCTTCTGAAATGACCAGGCCAAGACCGAGGCCTTTTTCCTTATTGGTGGTGAACGGCATGAAAAGGTTCCGGCGGATGTCAGGGGCAAGGCCGGGACCGTTATCCCGAACGGAAATGGCAACCATTTCTTCCTTCGCGGTGAGCGCGATCTCGACCTGGGGCTCCGCTTGGTGCTCCAAGGCGTCGAGCGCATTCTGAAGAAGGTTGACGAGGATCTGCTCCAGCCGGATGCGGCTTGCCATCACCATTGGAGACGAGTCGGTCCGCTTTCGTTCGATCATCACCCCGGAATCGCGGATTCGGCCTGACAGGAGCGAAAGCGCACCATCAATCGCCTCTTCCGCTGGTAACGGCCATATCGCTCCGGTCGCGCGGCGGGAGAAGGACCGCAGTGTTTCTGTAATTGACCCGATCCTGCCGGTCATGATGATGATCGAGCTCATATTCTCAGCGGTGTCTTGCGACCGGCCGTTCTGAAGAAGGCGCGCGGCATTTTCAGCATACGTTCGGATCGCTGCCACCGGCTGGTTGATCTCGTGGGCGACCCCGGCCGCGATCTGCCCAAGAATAGACAGCCGGTTCGCCTGGGCGAGTTCATCGCGCAGGCGGCGCACCCTCGCCTCGGCGTTCTCGCGCTCGGCGATCTCGTGGGCGAGCGCTTCGTTCGTGCGGCGGAGATCCGCCGTCCGCAGATCGACGCGGTACTCGAGTTCGGTATTCATGCGTGCAAGTGCTTCCTGCCGCTGTCGGATCGCCCGCCGCCGTCGGACAATGACGAAAACGACGAATCCAAGGAGAATGAGGGCAAGCAGTGTCGTTACGCGGCCCGTTATGGCCGCCGATGAAATCTCAGCGTCAGCAGGAATGAGCAGGGACAGACGCCAGCCCGGAACTGCTTTGCCGAGATCCTGCGAAACCGCAACGAAGCCGGCTGATCTGCCCGCAGGACTTGCGGCGACCATGTTGCCGCTACGCTGGGAAAGCGGCACCGGCTTGAAAGTCGCGTCTGATAGCTGCAGACGATCGCGGGTGGTTTCCGTCTCCTCTTCCGAAAGAGGTGAGAGAGCGCCAAAACGCCATTGGGGCACGCTCGTCGCAAGGACAGCGCCGCGCTCATCCGTCGTGAAGACCACGAAGCCGCTCTCCCTCCAGCTCGACTCGACTCGGTCGATCTCCACCTTCACCACGACCACGCCGAGCGGACCCTCCGACCCATCAACCCGGCTCGCCAGGTATAGGCCCGGGCGCGCGCTGGTCGTGCCGAGCGCATATTGCGTGGCCGTGCCATTTGCCATCGCCTCGGTGAAGTAGTGGCGGTAGCGGTAGTCGTTGCCGACGAATCTGGTCGGCTCGCCGGCGTTGCTGGCAGCAACCGCTATGCCCTCGGTGTTGATGACATAGACCACGGAAGCCATGGCGTCGCGGGCAATGCCGCGAAGCTTGTCGTCGAGCGCGGCTTCCTTGGCAGGGCTCGGACTGCGAAACATCTCCTGAACCGCACCGTCGCGAGCCAGGATCAGCGGAATCAATCTCTGCTTCTCGACGTCCGCTTTCAAACTGTCGGCTACAAGCGGGAGCGCGGCAAGCGCACGGTTGCGTAGGGCATACTCCGCTCTGGCGCCAGCGATCTGGCCCGTTGCAAAGACGACAAAGCCGAGGGCCGCACCAAGAAGCGCGAGCAAAACCGCAAGCCAGAGAGATCGACCGGCGGCCGATCTGCCCGGGAACGTCAATGGGGCATGCTGGAAGGTGCCCTTGTCGATGCCGTCTTCTGCCACCGCATTCTCCAGACCAACCATTGGCGGATCTTAGTGCGAGATTTCGCCACGGGGAAGGCAGCCAGCGCGGAAATCCGCACAAGCATACTGCACAAGGCTTCCGAAATACCTGAGAACCACGCGATTCGCTCGTTGATTGGTTTGGCA
>NZ_VOSK01000493.1 GCF_009296175.1 Microvirga tunisiensis
CCAACTTTTGCACTGCCGCATGCTCAGCAGCAGTCATCTCCCGTAACAAGACCGATGCCATGGGTCGCCTCCGCCAGCAGGTCAGAAGGGGACTGCCATTATACCCTTCTACCTGCCGGATGCACCACTAAGCAGGAGGGATATGGACGCCTGGCCTGCCCAAGTACCAAAGCCGAGAATGTCCTGAAACTGTGGCTGGTTTCGAGTCGTGCCTCTTGGCCCTCCTATCAACCAGGGCTCGACTTCTGGCGCAAACCGCGACAGAAGGAGGCCCTTTCCTGACCGGAATTGAGCCATGACAGCGATCCTGAACGACCTCGGCACACGCACCTTGATCATGGGTGTCCTGAACGTCACGCCTGACTCGTTTTCGGATGGAGGTCTGTTCAGCGATCATACCGCTGCAGTCAACCATGCCCGCATGATGGAGACAGTGGGCGCTGACATCATCGACGTCGGCGGGGAGTCCACGCGTCCGGGCCACACGCCCGTTGGCGTCGAGGAGGAGCAGCGGAGGGTCCTGCCGGTGATCCAGGCTCTTGCTCCCGTCCTGAAGGTACCAATCTCCATCGACACCTATCGAGCATCCACCGCCCGGGGTGCCCTCGCAGCGGGAGCCAGGATCGTGAATGACATCTGGGGATTTCAGCGCGATCCCGATATGCCGGCCGTCGTAGCGGAACAGGATGCTTTCGCGATCGTGATGCACAATCGCGCCGAGGTCGATGCTTCGCTCGACATCGTGGTCGACATGCTGCGCTTCTTTGAGCACTCCCTGACTCTCGCCCGCCAAGCCAGTATCCCAGACGCACGCTTGATCCTTGATCTCGGGATCGGCTTTGGCAAGACAGCCGGCCAGAACCTTGAGGCCCTTCGCCGCCTGCCGGAGCTGAAGGCCATGGGCTTCCCCGTGCTCGTGGGAGCCTCCCGCAAATCGGTCTTGAGCCGCTTTTACGATCCCCAAGTCCCCCCACGCGACCGGCTCTTCGGCACTCTCGGAGCGCATCTGGCCGCCGTGAGCCGGGGTGCCGACCTCATTCGCGTTCACGACGTCAAGGCGCACGTTGAGGCATGCCGCGTGGCCGATATCTTGCTGAGGAGCCTGCCGTGAGCGACACGATCACGCTGTCCCGCCTGGCACTGTATGCCCACCATGGCGTTCATGCCGAAGAAGCCCGGCTGGGGCAACGCTTCTACGTCAGCCTGACCTGCTCGCTTGACCTGAAACCGGCCGGGCAGGCAGACGATTATCGGCAGACGGTCTGTTACGCGAGCCTCGCCAGGCTCATTCATGAGATCGGCACCACCCGCCGCTTCCGTATCATCGAAGCCTTGGCCGAGGCGATCGCCACCAGCGTGCTCGACGGCTTCTCACCGGTGGTGTCCGTGGCGGTCCGGGTCGAGAAGCCTGAGGCGCCGGTCCCCTTCATCCTTGATGGTATCGCCGTCGAGATCAGACGGTCGCGCGATGGCTAGGGTCACACTCGGCCTCGGCAGCAATCTCGGCGATAAGCGCGGCAACATTGCCAAGGCGCTGTCAGCTCTTGACACGGGTGGGGCAAGAATTCTCACCCGCTCTGCAGACTACCATACAGAGCCGTGGGGGCCTGTTGCTCAGGACTGGTTCGTGAATGCCTGCGCGGTGGCCGACACCGAGCTCGCGCCGAACGACCTCCTGGCCCTGTGTCTTCGGGTGGAACGAGAGCTCGGACGGGTCCGGGAAGTCAAGTGGGGCCCACGGGTGATCGATATCGATATTCTCACCTACAGCGACCTTGAGGTGAACACCCCCAGCCTGACCCTGCCCCATCCGTATTTGGCGGAGCGCGCTTTCGTTCTGGGGCCACTGGCCGAGATTGCACCCGATCTGAAGCTCGGTCAGAAAACCGTTGCAGACATGCTCGCTAACGTGAACTGTAGTGACATCACCAAGCTGACCTAGCTGAATACGCGGCTGCTGCCGTCCATTTCCACTCTCAGGCCAATCCTGATCTTCCCTCGATTGCGTGGACACCGGGTTAGCCCGCTTCCCGCTCGGCCTGTTCTGGGGTGAGATACCCGAGCGACGAGTGAATGCGCTGCCGATTATAGTAGCCCTCGATATAGCCGAACAGGTCCCGCCGCGCCTCTTCACGCGTTGCCCAGCCCCGCTGATGGACCAGTTCCACTTTCAGGGAGTGGAAGAACGACTCCATTGGGGCATTGATGCTCCTATAGAGGTCAAGAGGTTGAAGAGATGGTTGTGGCGGGCCTGCTGGTGCGGCAGAGATAGCCGAAGATCTCCCGCGCGACGAAGCGCTTGAGACAGCGAATGATCTCCATCTTGCCCTTGCCCTCTGCCATTCGCTTCCGGACATAATCGCGGGTGGGAGAATGGCTGCGCATCCGGCTAATGACCACACGATACAGAGCCGCGTTGGCCTGACGGTGGCCACCGCGGTTGAGCCGGTGACGCGAGGTCTTGCCGCTCGAGGCAGGAATAGGACAGGCGCCGCACAGCTTGGCGAAGGCCGCTTCGGAGCGAATGCGCTCAGGATTGTCACCGACGAGGATCAGCATCTCGGCCGCTGTGCCGGTCGCCATCCCATGAGCCTCTTTCAGAGCTGGGGCGCAGGCGGTGGTCAGAGCATCGAGAGCAGCATCGTGGCTCTTGATCTCAGCATCGAGCATGAGCCAGCGTCGAGCCAGAGCGCGTAGGGCCGCTTTGGCGGAGGCAGTCGGTGACCTCATCGTGCCCGGCCTTAAGGCTGCCAAATGCCGGATAAGCGTCATCGTGCCGGTGAGCCCCTCAAGACTCTCTCGCAAAGCAATGGGAGCGTTGATGATGATCGTCTTGAGGGTAACCATCGCTTGGGTGCGGCTCTTCACGGCGGTGTCGCGTGCCACCTTGAGGTGGCGGATCATCTCGACCGAGCTGGTACCCGACTTGGGGGCCGCACGGGCCTGGCCACTGAGAACGGAGCGGGCCGCGTTCTCGGCATCCAGCGGATCAGTCTTGCCATGCTGATGCCGGATCTGGCGATTGGGGCGGTTGACCTCGATGACGCCGTGGCCTCTTTCCTGCAGGAAGCGCGACAGGCCAGCGCCATAGGAGCCGGTTCCCTCGATCCCGAACGCGCGCACTCGGCCAAAGGATCGAGCCCACGTCTCTAGCTCCTGATAGCCTCGAAGGCTCACCGGGACGGTCATCGCGTCAAGGCGAGCGCCCAGCCCGTTGATCGCGACGGCAGCATGGGCCTCTTTGTGGGTGTCAATGCCGATGATGATCTCGGCGGGGTCGATGTCATGCATTTCTGGTCCTCCGCGGGGTAGGCCCTGGCGGGATCCTGCGGGCGGACAGGACTGTGACGGGACGGGTGTCCTCAAGCTCCTATCAAGTCACGCGACAGCAGACCGCCAGGTGCCACCCGGAAGGCCGACACGTCAATGCAATGACACGCGGTCAATCATAACAAGGGTCAGACCCTCCGAGCGGCTCTGACATTCTCACAGTCGTAACAACAGCCCGTCCGGCTCATCGATGGCTTGGCACCCATCGCAGCAAGCTGTCGGGCATAGGCCTCGGCAGCATATTGGACGGATTCAAACGGTCGTCGCAACACCCTGAAGGAGGAGGTTGCGATGAGCATTCGAAAGCGCCGGTCGGATCGGTCTGGACGAGCGCCGTTGCCGTCACCGGGTCGGCCCCCTGTGGCGGGACGT
>NZ_VOSK01000494.1 GCF_009296175.1 Microvirga tunisiensis
AGATAGCCGTAGATGTAGATCTTGAGCAGGGTGGCGGGATGATACGCTGGGCGGCCCGTCACCTCCGGCACGATGCCGGCAAAGCCCAGGGCCGCGAGGTCCAACTCGTCGATGAATGCCTCAACAATCCGAACGGGATTGTCTTCGGTCACATCGTCATCCAGGCAGTCAGGAAGCAGGGTTGTCTGCCGACGGTCCTCACCCTCAACAAAACGCTTCATCGCGACCTCCGCCGATCACGATCAGCTTAGCAGATCAATGCGTTTCCACACAGGCTGGACCCAAATCAGCCCTTCAGGTCCAAGATGGCTCATGCGGATCAAGGACCTCGGCTGGCAGCCCATGAGCCGCAACCTGGTCGTCCGCCATGAAGGCAACGCTATCAGCTACGCTCACAATATTCTCAAGTGTATGCCCCGTTAGGAGTACCGTCTTCACCACTAGCTGACCAAGAGGACAGCATGGGTGCTCGACGAAGTTGTGTTACACTTGGAACTCTAGGGGCCCGGAACTCCAGGCAGGATCGGATACTGCGAGGCTGAGGACGCTGGTCGCGGAAGCCCGCGTGCCGCTTTCTTTTCCATCTGCAAACAACCTATCCACCGAGAACGGTTCGGCCCTGGTGAAGCGATGGGGAACACTCATGCAGGCCGAAGGACCCGATGCGGTGCGCGCCGCACTCGAGGCGCTCGTCCGGGCGCTCGCGCCAAATGCTGCGGGCGGCCTCGGGCGCGGGCCAACAGGCGAGCCCACTCCGGGACAGCCGGTCCTTCCTGAGCCTTTCCCCGTGGAGATCCCGCCGCTCGTGACCTGGGCGCGGCTCGCGATCCAGGGGCTCGAGTTCACGCAGGCCATCCAGCACTACGGAACGGGCTACGATGCGGACAACGCAGTGCCGCTCGTTGCACTGAAGCCGATGGTGGTCCGCGCCTATCCGTACGTGGCTCGGGGTCTCTTCGGCGACGACGGGCTCTCGGGCCGGCACGTGACAGGCGAACTGATCCTGTCCCGCACGAACGGCGACGTAGCCTACCGGACCGGGCCGACACGGCCCTCCGGGACGCGTGTCGGGCCGGAACGGCGGCTCGACCGCACCCTCTGGGACCAGGAGATCACGTTCTACGGCGGGCTCGGCGAGTTGAACGCGGAGCCGGTCTTCTGGAATGCGCCATTGAACTTCCACGTACCCGGCTGGTACCTGCGACGCGGCCACATGGTCGTCACTGTCCGCATCTGGCTCGTCGACGCGCCGCACCTGGCGAAGGTGGCCTCCGAGCGCATCCACCTGCTGGACGTGCGCCCACCGCGCATCAGCCTCGTACGCATCAAGATGACCGATGATGCCGGCACGGTGTATGCCCCCACGGACGCCAAGATGCTGGAGACAACGCGGCTCGCCGAGCGCATGCTGCCCTTTCCGTATCTCGAGACGCTAATCCTCGGCTGGGAGCTCAGCCTCAAGGGCATCGTGGAGGGGAGTGAGGTTTGCCCTTTGCTCCCCCACCTTTACTGGATTCGGGTCTTCAACGAGCTCTTCGGCCTCGGGCAGGTTGTCTTCGGCATCGTCGGCGGCAGCCTCAGTCCCAATGCGCACGCCGGCTGCAGGCTCCAGGGCCAGAGCATCGCCGCGTGTGTCGTCGGCCTCCAGGGCTCGTTCACACACGAACTCGGGCACCTCTACGGCCGCGACCTGCACGTTGGCAGCGCGCCTAAGGAGCCCGAGGATCCGAACTATCCGAACTACGGCGGCGACCGGCGGTCCATTGGCGAGGTCGGGATCGATGCCGGCCTCGCACCGCTTGAACTCAAGGATCCGGCCGAGTGGGACGACATCATGTCGAACGGGCAGCTTCGCTGGATCTCGCCCTATACCTATCGCGCCATCCTGAATGCACGCGGGATGTTCGACACGGTCCCGGCTGATCCGCGCCGGGTCAAGTCCTGGCTGGTGCTGAAGTGGCGCCTCGTGCGCCAGGTCGAGGGAGAGTGGAGGCTCGAGGTTGACGGCGCGCACCGGATCGCGGCCCCGGGACGCCTCCGGCCCCGGCCCTATCAGGAAGGGATCGCACCCGCGACGCCGGTCGCGCTCGACTTCGTGGACTGCGCCGGCCGCATCCTGGCCACACACCACGCCTTCGCCATGCCCGCGCCGGAGGAGCGCCTCGGTGACGGCTGCTGCGGCTGCGGTCGGTACGAGCCGCACATTCCGGAATCGGCCCGGCCGTGGCTCGACTTCTTCGAGCCGATCCCCTGGCCGGAGGGCGACGTGGCGCGGATCCTGCTCGTGCGGGAGGGCCGCTTGCTCGACAGCCTGGAGGTAGGCGAGCCGCCAAGCCTCGAGCTTGGCCGACCGCAGCCGGACGGCGAGCGGGTCGCGATTCCGGTTCTGGCAGCGCACCCGCGGGTGCGCCCCTCAGTGCTCGTGCTCTTCACCGGCGATGACGGCGAGAGCTGGCATCCGGTCGCAGTCGATCCCGAAGAAGGCGAGGTGGCGCTCGAGGCGCGGTACCTCGCCGGTGGGGAGCGCTGCCGCTTCCGAGCTGTGGCCACCGCCGAGCTTCAGGCGTGTGAGGCCGAGAGCGAGACCTTCGCGCTGCCGCGCCGGCGACGAGCGCTCTTTGTGCAGGCAAGGCAGGTCCGCCCGCCAGATGCGGTCCGGTTCTCAGCAACGATCGACAGCGGCGGACTCGGCGGAGTCCCGCCAGAGGAGGTGTTGTGGCACTCCGACCTTGACGGGGAGCTGGGGCGAGGGACCGAGCTCCAGAGGGCGCTGAGCCCCGGACGTCACGAGATCACCGTCCGGGCTCCGGACGGCCTGGGCGGGACACTCAGCGAGAGGGCGATCATCGTGGTCGGCGGATGAACAGGTTGCAGCGACGTTTAACGGGACGGTTCACATCCGGGAGACACAGCGCTTCTCAAAGCACTTCCCGCAAGACTGCCGGCTCCGCTCGCGCGGTGCGGCAGGATGAGCCCGGATCTTTCTCGGAGAGTAGTGCATGGCTATTCCTCTGACCTCGTTCGTCCATGGTTCGATCCTGACAAGCAGCCGCGAGGTTGCCGTGTCAGGTGCGCTGCAGGTCACCTCGGTTGAGCTGCTCTCCGGTGGCGCTACTGCGGAGTGACGACAAGCCTGACTTGGGCCTACAGCCAGGATCTCGGGAATCGCGTGATCGATGCAGCTCTCGCCAGCCTTCCGGCTCGGCAATCGGGCGCTCGCTTCGGGGTCGGGGTCGCCACGGCGATCCCCCAGGTTCGGCGTGCCCGCCACAGCTGCGCAGCTATTTCGATGTTGAGGACGGAACACTGAGATGTGGTTCTCCGTCGGCTACAAGGCCGAGCCGATGAAGCGCATCAATCAACTCTTCAAGAAAGGTTACATCAAGGATAAGAAGTTCAAGGGAGGGGAGCTGATCGAGATTGAGCCGGAGATGCCAACAGGCTCTTTCAACTACTTTATCGAAAGGAACTCAGTCTACTCGACCGCGAAAGGCAAAGTCTGTTAAGCGAGGGTGAATTCAGCCGAGAATGATTCTAGTTGTCTGGATGCGAGACCTCCTTGGCGGCAGCGATGACCTGGAGGGCGGGCGGCAACGCGTCTGAATCGGGCGGCTTGTAGCGGCGGTTGGCCAGCTTCGGCTCGGCGGCCAGGCGGCTGCGCACCAC
>NZ_VOSK01000495.1 GCF_009296175.1 Microvirga tunisiensis
CCCCCGCGTCCTGCTCCCGCAAAATTCCAATAATCTGCTCTTCCGTGAACCGTGAACGCTTCATTGTCCGTCCTTGTGAGGGGCCGGACTCTAACTCAACGTGGAGGAAAATTTCAGCGGCAGGTCACCCTCATCATGCTTCGCCTCGAACACCCAGACGAAGATGAAGAGACTGAGGAACGAGATCTGGAAGAGAGCTGGCGGATTGGGTTTCGCGGCGAGCGTCGGTAGCCAATTTTTCGGCAATGAGCATAGCTCTGCCCTTTCCGCCTTTCGGTATGCCCTGGGGGACGTTCTGGAAGCCCTTAGCTAAGAGCTCGCCGTGCAGAAACGTGGCCTCGGCTTTCTGACTTAAATGATGCGCTCATCCAAGATGGGATCATCAGACAGATCCGGAAATGCAAATCTACTGTTGGGTCCGAAGCTCTAGCTCGCGTTCGTGGCGACGGGTCGGCCGGACTCCTGGGTCCACTCCGACATCGAGCCGTCGTAGAGCGTCACGGCGGGGCGTTTGAGCACTTCCGAGAGAACAAACCAGTTCGTCGAGGCAAGGTGGCCAGTGTTGCAATAGCTGATCACAGGCCCCGCCGGAACATGCTCGAAGAGTTGCTCCAGTTCAGCAACGGGACGCAGGCGTCCTGTTCCTGCCCGGAAGGCTTTGTTGTGGTCCAGGTGCACTGCACCCGGCAGATGGCCGGCGCGCACCACCTGCGGGCTCTTCTCACTCCCGTCGAACTGCGCCTGCGAGCGCCCGTCGAGCAGTGTTGCGTCGGCTGTCACGACGGCCTTCTCAACAGCCTCGGCCTCTGCGCGCAGGCTTCCTGTGAGCCGCACGGGATAACCCTCGCTCGCAGTTGGGAGCGACAATCCCGCCTCCTCAGGTCGGCCGGCGTCGCGCCAGGATCGGTAGCCGCCATCGAGAACCGACACGCGTTCATGACCGGCAACCCTGAACGTCCAATAGACCCGTGCGGCCGCGCTGAAATCGGACGCAGCCTCCCCGGCCGATACGACGACCACATGATGCCCAGGCTTTACGCCGATGCGGCCCAGCAGCGCGGATAAATGGCCTGCATTGGGGAGCAGGCCGCCGGCGCCACCTTTGGCGATCCGCCAGCCGTCGGCGGCATAGTCGCTGTGAACGGCGCCAGGGATGTGACCGGCCGCGAATTCCACTTGGCCACCGCCCTCCGCCGAGCGGATGTCAACGATTAGAACTGAGGGATCGGCAATATGATCTGAAAGCCATTCGACTGAAACGAGGGGGGAAGTTGTCATGACAATGGCTCCGAGCAATTACGCTGCCTCGCGGGGATCAACGGTCCAGGAGTGCGTGATCTCCGCAACCTGACCCAGCATGATGGACGCGGAGCAATACTTTTCCTTCGACAGCTGGATGGCACGTTCCACTTTCTGCGGCGAAAGTCCCTGTCCTGAGAGACGATATTGGAGATGGATCGTCGTAAACACCTTCGGATCGGTGCGCGCTCGCTCGGCGTCAACTTCGACCACACAATTGGTGACAGGCTCGCGCCCGCGCTTGAGGATGAGCAACACGTCGAACGCCGTGCAGCCGGCGAGCCCCAGCAACATCAGTTCCATGGGGCGGACACCGGCATTGCGGCCACCGTTCTCCGGTGCGCTGTCCAGTACGATGGTGTGCCCGCTGCCGGATTCGCCTGTAAACATCATGTCCTCGACCCAGGACACACGCGCTTTCATTCCAGTCATTTCACTTCCTTGAGGACGGGCATCGGGCAGCCCCATCAGCGCATTGTGACGCCGTCTGCAATCAAGCTGACGGCGTCACTGTTTGGGGCAAGGGGCTTTCGCCCCGCGCTTCGCGTGGGCGGTATCGGATCAGCTCGCCTTCGTGGGCTGGGGCACGATGCGCAGGTAAGGCTTCGGGGCTTTCCAGCCGCCGGGATAAAGGTCCTTGGCTTCTTCGTCCGAGACAGAGCCGGCGATGATGACGTCGCCGCCCTGTTTCCAATTGGCAGGAGTAGCAACCCGATGCTGGGCCGTCAGCTGGAGGGAGTCGATGACCCGAAGCACTTCGTCGAAATTGCGGCCTGTCGTCATCGGATAGACAAGGACAAGTTTGATCTTCTTGTCGGGTCCAATGATGAAGACATTGCGAACGGTCTGGTTGTCAGCGGCCGTACGTCCCTCGGACGTTTCCCCTGCATTGGCCGGGAGCATGCCATAGAGCTTGGAAATCTTGAGGTCGGGATCTCCGATGATCGGATAGTTGACGGCTGCCCCTTGTGTCTCTTCGATGTCCTGCGCCCAGGCCTCGTGCTTCTCCACGGGATCGACGGAAAAGCCGATGACCTTCACGCCACGGCGGTCGAACTCAGGCTTGAGACGCGCCACTTCTCCCAGTTCCGTCGTGCAGACAGGGGTGAAATTCTTCGGATGCGAGAACAGCACTGCCCAGGAATCGCCAATCCATTCATGGAAGCGGATTGGGCCCTCGGTCGTTACCGTCTCGAAATCTGGAGCAGTCTGGCCGATTTGAAGTGTCATGACAGGAGATATTCCTTCATTGGGCGTGGGTCAGTCCCTGCGTCTGCAAGGCAATCTGCAGTCTGCTTGGTCCAATCACGTGGGTTTCATCGTTTCACTGCCAGTCACAGGATGCATGCGGCAGGTCCTCGTCCTGGCTTCAGCCCTGGGTCCGAACGAGGTCGCTCCTGACGTATAGCGGCGGAAGCCAACCTGAAACGCGGGGCGCGCACCCGTTGGCAGGCCTGAGTGTCCAGCAGAGGAGACCGCAAGTCAATAACAATGTTCTTTTTATAGAACGAGTTGAAATAGAATAGTTTGCTCAGAAAGACCTGACTTGAGAGAAGAATCTTCCAAATGAAGCCCGATGGAGACATAGAAAGGGCCCTCCAAGGGCGATGCCTGAAGAAATAAAAATTACTCTTTGCTTTAGAGCGAAGTCTCAGAATGAACCTACTGCAACAATGACGATCTGGGAGAAGTTAATTCTCTGAAGCGGTGCCTGAGGACTGTGAACGAGCACAGGAAAGGCGCAAAACAACAATGCAGCTAGCCGGGTTCGTTTGACACCTGTTCTTTTTAGCGGATATTGCTGTCCTTATCACGGGAGCGATCGGTGATCTTCTGCCGGCCTCCATTTCGATCAGGACCCGGGAGGGTAGGATGCAAAACAAGTCCCCAGAAGTCGCCGGAATGAGGAAACAGGCTCGGTTGCGGTCTGTCCTGCCGGCCGTCGGTTTGATTGTCTTGGGAAGTGCCGGCTTTCTGCCTCTCATCGGCACCGCATCAGCCCAAACGCAGTTGCTAACCGTTCCTATTCACCAGAGTTTGTTTCGGGGCCTATTTGGTAGCGCGGGCGTGCCGATCCGCTGCGTTTCTTTCACCGCGGCAAGGTCTGGAACGTGGGGAACGCGTTGGCAGGGACGGGATGGGATGACCGGGGCGATGGCAGCCCCGGCGCTCAGGGCGAGGCCGCCCGGGGCTGGGGTGCCAGAGCGCTCGCAAGACGCCGGACGAGATCCGCTTCCGGACAGCACGAGGCAAAGGCCAGTCGGATGCGGCTGGTGGTTTCCTGCACCCGCACGGCGATCTTGAGCAGGCGCAACCGCAGCGTTGCGAACTCCGCCCGGGCGAGAT
>NZ_VOSK01000496.1 GCF_009296175.1 Microvirga tunisiensis
TCCTGCTGACGGCCAACGGCTACTGGCCGGCCGTTCCGAACGTGAACTTCAGCAACCGGCTCTTCGAGGCCATTGCGAACTACCAGCGGGATTACGGGCGTATCCCGAACGGGGCCGTTGATGCGGAGTTCTTCGGGCAGGTGCTCAATAGCGCGATGCCTCTTTTGCAGACGTGGAATTTCCGTGCCATCCCACATCCGAGCCGTGGCCATCCGATCTGGGTGCCACTCGGCCTTGGACTGGTTGCCAAGAGAGACGAGAACGGCATCGCCTGGTCAGACCCCCAGGGCAGGGCATCCCTGGCCTATTCGTATTTCGGCGGCACGACTCTCGTTGCGAACTACCAGAGCGTCCTCGATAAGGTTCTGTCCGAGGGCGGCAGAGTTCACTACAAGATCCTGAAGCCGGACTTCTTCGTTGTCTCGATGTCAACGGCCAATGGCCTCGACGCCTATATCCGGGTCCATGAGGATGGCCGTGGGGTGCTGGGTTTCTTTTTGTTCTGGAAGGGCAGCGAAACCCACCTTCACATAGAGCGGGTGGCAACCCTCATCTCCGGATCCTTCTGGGCAACTATGACGGGGGCTCCCTTCACCGAGGCTCCGACGATGACCCCACCTCAAGAGACGGTCGCGGTCGCTCGTCCCGCAGAGCCTAAAGTTCCCGCGCCAACTCCGAAGTCGGAGCCTGACGAAAAAGGTCCATCCTCCGGTACCGGGTTCTTCGTATCCCGAGAGGGGCACGTGCTGACCAACGCTCATGTCGTGGATCGTTGCTCATCCATCGATGTGAAGACTGATAACGGTGATGTAGTCTCCGGAAGAGTACTGGCCAAGGATACTACAAATGACCTCGCTCTCCTTAGAACGTCTTTAAGGCCCAGCAAGATAGCAGGTGTTCGGTTGGGTATCCGGCTCGGCGAAGGAGTAGCCGCATTTGGCTTTCCCCTGACCACGCTTCTGTCCAGTTCGGGCAACTTCACTCTTGGCAATGTCACGGCGCTTTCCGGGCTCAAGGATGACAGCCGATACCTTCAGGTCTCCGCCCCGGTGCAGCCAGGGAGCTCGGGTGGTCCGCTCTTTGATCAGAACGGCAATGTGGTGGGTGTCGTCTCGGCCAAACTCAACGCGCTCAATGTGATGGTCGCAACGAACGGCGACATTCCTCAGAACGTCAACTTCGCCATCAAGGGATCATTGGCAGCCAGCTTCCTGGATAGCAATCAGGTCGCCATTGAGCAGGGTGCAGCGAGCCAGGTCATGGCCCCAGCCGATCTCGCCGATCAGGCCAAGCAGGTGAGTGTGCTGATACGGTGCGAATGATCGGGAGCAGAGGATCAGCTGATCCACTCGTGACAATTCAAAGATGCCATCCGGAGAAATCAGCTTGCGTTCCGCTATAGTTGCTCTTGCCTTGATCGTTTTGACATCGCCGGTGAAGGCTCAGTCCCTCTCGGGCCAAGCCGATGTTATCGACGTGGACACCATTGCCATCCGAGGCGAGAAAACCCGCATCCGCCTGTATGGCGTTGACGGCCCGGAAAGCCAGCAGACCTGCAATGACGCTTCTGGAGCTCGGTATCTTTGCGGCTCAAAAGCCGCTGATGCACTCGCGTCGATCATTGGCCGCAACGGGCGGGTGAGTTGCAAGGAGCAGGACCGGGATCGTTACGGCCGCATCGTCGCAACCTGCGAGGCCAATGGACGAGATATCGGCGGTGAGCTGATCCGACAGGGCTGGGCGGTCGAATACACTCAGTACTCCGACGGCCGCTACTCTGGTGAGGAGGAAGAAGCCCGAAGGGCCAAGCGTGGTCTATGGGCGGGCACCTTCGTCAAGCCGTGGGACTGGCGCCGTGGCGAAAGTCTGCCCAACGAGGCCTCAACAGGTTCGGACCGCAAGTGCGCCATCAAAGGCAACATCTCCGGCTCGGAGCGGATCTACCATCTGCCGGATAGCCGCAACTATGCCCGCACGACCATCGATGAAGCCAAGGGCGAGCGCTGGTTCTGCTCTGAGGATGAAGCCAAAGCCGCCGGTTGGCGGGCGCCAAGAGGGTAGGGGAAAACTCAATGCTGAAATCACTTGCCCTTGGGCTGGTGTTGGCAGGAAGCCAACTCGGATCCGCTCTCGCCTTCGATCAACCTGGCTCGTTGCCTCTTCTCGACAGGCTGGGGAACCTGCGACCCTTCCAAGTCGCCCAAGCCAGATCCTGCAAGGCAGCCAGCACATGCCGAGAAGCTGTTCAGATGTGGTGCGGTGGCTACCGCCGAGCTGATGGCGACAGTGACGGGATCCCTTGCGAGAACGTCTGTAGTTCACGCTCGGAGGTCGAGAGGATCAAAAGCGAGATTGGCTGCTAAAGCGCTTTTGGGATCAGTGTAGAACATAGCCGGCGTGCCTGATCCAGCCTCGAGCATCCTTTGCGGTGATGGTGTCGAGGGCTGGCTTGAGCTCTGCCTCCAAGGCTTGGAGCGTGCGCGGCGCTTTCGCCTTGAGCCACTCTTTCATCTTCGTCCAGGCGTTCTCGATCGGGTTGAACTCGGGTGAGTAGCGCGGCAGGTACAACAGCCCGATCCCCGCTTGATCGAGCAGGTCCCGCACTTCTGTGGCATGATGCGGGCGCAAGTTGTCCATCACCAGAATAGCATCCGGCTTCGTGCGTTTGAGAGCCGGCACCAGCACCTGCTCGAGATAAGCCAGCAGCACAGAGGTCGAGGTCGAGGCCTCGATGCTCATCGTGGCGACCAGGCCCTCACAGGCGAGTGCGCCCAAAACCGTCAGCCGCTGCCACGAGCCGAGCGGGATCGAGCCGTACGCCCGCTGCCCGCGTGGAGCTCTGGCATGGGTGCGGGCCATCTAGGTGGTCACGCCGCTCTCATCCAGGAACACCAGGCGTTCTACGGGCAACTCGCTCATCTGCTGGCGGTAAGCCTCACGCTCGGCGGCAATCTCGGGCCGCTCCTGCTCGGCCGCCCGAAGGGTCTTTTTTCGGACGCAGCTTGAGGCGCTTGAGCGCCTCGCAGATCACCACCAGACACACCGTCACGCCCGTTCTCTCGGCCAGGCGCTCGCGGTACTCGCGCAGCAGCGCATCATTGTCCTCGGCCACGAGCTGACGCAGCACCTCCAGAGCTGCTGCATCCAGGCGCGAGGGCACGCCGCCGCTGTGGGGCTTGGGGGCACGCCGACCCTCCTCGCGCTCCTGGCGGCGCCAGTTTGACACGGTAGCGGGGCAGACCTGGAAGCGGCGGGCAATCTCAACCTGAGGAAGATCGCCCCGCTCGCAGGCGACCAGAACACGCTCACGCAGATCAGGAGAATAGGGCTGGGGCATGGCTCGCCTCCTGGGCCATATCCCAGTCAACGCACAGACCACCCCAACGGATTCAAGTCCAGATCAAAAGCGCTTTAGGGTTTTCGTTTCAGTTCAGACTCGGTCAGAAGGTTGGACGCTAATCTGTTTACAATCTGATGGTTTTTCTCATCGTCGTAGACAACTAACCCGGAAAATTCATGGAGGGTTGGCGGGTGTAGCTCAAGTGCCTGAGATGACTTAGGATTTGGTTGTTGAATCCGATCCGCCTCATTTCTGGGAGAACCCACCCGCCATGAACCATTCTACGCTTCC
>NZ_VOSK01000497.1 GCF_009296175.1 Microvirga tunisiensis
TATCCTGACCAGTACTCCGAGCGGCATCTGCGCACACTCCAGCGGCGTCTGAAAATCTGGCGCCGGGATGCGGCATGGGCCATGGTGTTCGGGTCATCGGATCAAGGCTCGGTGCCCGCAGAGCCCTGAGGCTTGCCGGGAGCATGAAGATGAGGCAACGACCATCCGTGTCGGGAGCATTCTTCGGTGAGGCAATACGAAGCGCCACCTGCGCACAACCTATGACATGACGCCCGAGCAGTACCGCGCCAAGTGGAACCTGCCAGCGGATTACCCGATGGTCGCGCCGAACTATGCCAAGGCTCGTTCCGAGCTTGCCAAGACGATGGGGCTTGGTCAGCAGCGCAAGAAGGGCGCAGTTTCGGTGGAAGATGTTGCTAATGATGCTGCTCTAGCCAAGCCGAAGCGGGCTGCCGCCAAGGCGGCTGCGATATCCGAGGAAGTGGCTGCAACGGCTAAGGGTCGCCGCACGAAGAAGGCTGCATAGTTCACCCTCCTTGTATGGAGCGGCCATAGCTGTTCAGGTGCTGACTGCCAAACCCGGTGCGACCAAGCACCGGGTTTTAAATGCTGCTCTCCCTCTACATTGCAATCCATGGGCTGCGTCGGTCATGTCGCTACCGACGCGCAGATAGCTTTAAGACCCTGTTTACCATGATGGCCCATCGTATTGGCTCCGTGACTGGAACCTTGCCATGGATCATGTTGATCAGGCCATTTCCACCCATCTCGACCTGAGCGGCGGCACCAGACGAAGTGCTCTGAAGGCGGCGCTGATTTGCACAGCGCTTGCGGCACTTGCAAGCACTGCCTCTGCCGAGAGTTTGCTTCCGGTGCGAGCAACTAGCCCGATCCAAGTGGTAGGCCCCGCAGGCCCGACGCATGCCTGGATCAGGTTTTGCGAGAGCCACCCCTATGAATGTCGTGTCGATCTCTCGCAGCCTGCGCGGATTTCGCTGAACCCACAGGTGTGGGCTACCCTTACCCAGGTAAATGAGCGCGTAAACTCGACGATCCTGGCCGTCACAGATCAGGATCACTGGGGTGTTCTCGACCGGTGGGACTATCCAGATGATGGACTCGGCGATTGCGAGGACATCCAACTTCTGAAGCGGAAGCTACTGGTCGGGGCGGGGCTGCCTCAACGAGCCATGCGGATGGCAGCCGTTATTGACGAGCGGGGGCAGGGACATGCTGTGCTCATGGTCCTCACTGACCGTGGTGATTTCATTCTCGACAAGCGTAACGCCATCCTGCCCTGGCGGCGAACAGGCTATGCTTTCATCAAACGTGAAGGCACGAACGGCAGGTCATGGGTCGCTCTTGGAGATCAGCCTGCACCATTTTCGACGGCAAACCGTTAGAGGTCGCCGGAATTCATGAAGAACTCTCGGACCACACGCGTGTGCCGTGGAAACGCTGTTTCGGTTGGCTCATGAATGACACGAATTTCTGAGACCTCGGCGTCATGGACGAACGCACCCTGATGTTCGACGGGAGGGCTCTGGCAGAAGAGCAGGTTCTGCCGCCGATCTGGCGTGGTCTCCACCGTCACAACCCGCAATGCTTCAGGAGAGATAATGACGCCGGTTTCCTCCATCATTTCACGCGCGCCAGCCTCTTGCCATGATTGGCCGAGCATCTGGTAGCCGCCGGGGAGCGCGAGCTTGCCGAAACCCTCGCCAGGGAGTGCACGGCGGACCATCAGCAAACCTCCCCGGAGGGGCACCAGTACCACCACGACGGTGGGCGTGTTGTCGTACCGGATCATCTCAATCACTCGCTGCCACCCTGAATGACTATCAGCCTCCGCGTCATCGGCGGGAGGTCCGGTGGAGGGCGGCTGGTTGCCTCAAGGTCCGTGAAACCGGCCTTGCACCAGGGATCGTGCTGGCCTGGAGGTTGCTCCCACGAGACCGAATTGCGTTCGCTTAGCTTCCGTCAATCGAGGGTGGCCAGGGATTTCGGATCAGGCTTGGGATTCGTTCCTCTGAGAAAACCTCAGATAGTGGGTTGTGCGGGAGATCGATGGCTCCAACGGTATCCACCCAATCGAAACGTGGGCGCAGCGAGACATACGACGGAAGGTCTGGAAACGGGACGGGCATCGGGCTTTCAGCGGCGATCTGCTCTTCTGGAGGTGGAGGCAGAGACGGTTCAGCCGGTTTCGGAAGTGGAGGCATCAACGTGGCCACTGGGAAACTCGGCTCGGCGGGATCGGGCGGCGGTGGCATCGTGGCCTCAGGGGGCACCTCTGGCAGGGTCGATGTGGGTGGCTCCCGTGGCGATGATAATTCGATGGCTGGCGGTGCTGAGGGGAAGGTCGGCTCGGCGGGCTCCGGGGGTGGCGGCATCAGGGCTGCGACAGGGAAGTTGGGTTCGGCAGGCTCCGGGGGCGGTGGAAGCGCCACAGCCGCAGGCGGGTCGCGCCAGCTTGGGGGCTCGTTTGGCTGATGGGGTACTTGCGGGAGCGGAGTCTGGAGTTCGCGCGGCGGCTCTGGCTTCACGCTAGGGCTTGGAGTGACCTCATGAGAGCGGATGGCCGAATGCTTTCCGGTAGCCTCTGCAAGCGACTCGGCCTGACGCCTCGCCGCCACAGTATGTGGCCGTGGCTTGGATGCAGCTTTCGGTGAGGTTGGCTGGGGTATAACAGCCGGATGCACCATTCTTTCAGCGCAGGATGCGGTGATCCAACTCAAAGTAAGGGCGGTCAACACCCCAAACTTACGCATGCTTTCGCAACCTTCCCTGTCTCCCTCATCAGGTTAGCGAAGAAAAACGATGCAGAGGAGGTGCCTCGTCAATTCGCGCTCTGAATGAACAGAATTCTTTGAAAGTAGTTGCAGTATTCCGGTCTCATGAATTTGTATTTAATCTTCGTCCCAGAGCCCGTTTTGGAGTATGGGGTGACACACGAATTCAGTCATCTGGCTCGCCGAACCCTGCTTGTACCAGCCTGGATCAGGCTGTCCCCTAACTGATACTCAATCGGCGGGATCAAGCCGCCTCAGCCATCGCACGGCGCATCACCAACGTGGTGTGGGTCTCCCGGACGACCTCAAAGCCATGGCGCTGATAGAACCGAAAAGCTGGATTATTCTTGAGCACGAACAGCGCCATCGACTGTGCCATTCCTTGCTGCTCCTCCAGCAGCAGACGCATGACCTGCGAACCGACACCGCGCCGACGATGCGTGGGAGAGATATACAATTGCTTCAAAAAGAGTTCGTCTCCGGTCGGTCGAAACTCAACCCAGCCAATATCCTCCTCGCCATTGAGCGTGATGATCCTCGTATCGTCTGGACGCCAGAGCCTCGCAAACTGCGCCTCCTGGTCCTGATCAACCCACTCCATCCAGGCAATTGCGAGGGGTTTGATGGCTTTGAGATAAAGTTCGAGCGCGAAAACGTAGTCGTCCGAACAAGCCGGTCGGAGGGTAATCATTGTGTGATCGGTTAAGGAATGCGGAGGTGGTAATTAGAGAGGTAATTACCCACGCCCCTATTTTGACCTGAGGTTCAGGTGGACACGGTCTGAAGAATTGTCTTGAACGCGTTGGTTCCCGGGCCGAGACGCGCCGTGTCGACGACGGTGCGAATGTCTGCTTCGCCTTCGGCCGCCCACATGGCC